>NZ_BAAAHH010000038.1:0-74229 GCF_039525175.1 Actinocorallia libanotica | reverse complement strand
GGGAGGTGGCGACCCACAAACGAATCGGCGAGCCACTCACCGGCCACACCAGAGGCATCGAGTCGGTGGCGTTCAGTCCTGACGGCAAGACCCTGGCCACCGGCAGCTGGGATAACACGGTGCGGCTGTGGGAGGTGGCGACCCACAAACGAATCGGCGAGCCACTCACCGGCCACACCGATGACGTCAAGTCGGTGGTGTTCAGTCCTGACGGCAAGACCCTGGCCACCGGCAGCTGGGATAACACGGTGCGGCTGTGGGAGGTGGCGACCCACAAACGAATCGGCGAGCCACTCACCGGCCACACCGATGACGTCAAGTCGGTGGTGTTCAGTCCTGACGGTAAGACCCTGGCCACCGGCAGCTGGGATAACACGGTGCGGCTGTGGGAGGTGGCGACCCACAAACGAATCGGCGAGCCACTCACCGGCCACACCAGAGGCATCGAGTCGGTGGTGTTCAGTCCTGACGGCAAGACCCTGGCCACCGGCAGTCACGACCGCACGGTGCGATTGTGGCAGCTATGAAACACTCCGGTCGGTAGGGCGCGAACAGGGCGAACGCACCCCGAAAACGTTTCATGGGTCGTTTCAAACAGATTGACGATTGAAACAGACACACGAAACGATCGGGGGTATGAGCGACGACGACTTCCTCTTACAGCTCATAACAAAATGCTTCTATCTCGCGACAACAGGTGACACCCTGCTGTGTGGTGGGTCCGTGAGGAAGGGCGAGCAACCCCCGTGGATCGTTTCCGACGGGCTGTGGGAGCGGGTCGAGCCTCTGCTGCCGAAGGTCGAGCGGCGCAGACACCATCCGGGCCGTCACCGGTTGGACGACCGCAAAGTCCTGTGCGGGATCCTGTTCGTGCTGCACACCGGGATCCGCTGGGAGTTCCTGCCCCGTGAGCTGGGGTTCGGCTCTGGCATGACCTGTTGGCGCCGGCTGCGGGACTGGCACGAGGCCGGCGTGTGGGACGCCCTGCACCAGGCCCTGCTGGTGGAGCTGCACACCGCTGGGCAGCTGGACTGGTCGCGGGCGGGGAAGCGACAGCTCGCACATCAGGGCCTTGAAGGGCGGCCCAAAACCGGCCGGAGCCCGGTCGACCGCGGACGGGCGGGCTCCAAGCACCACGTCCTGACCGACGGCGGCGGTATCCCGCTGGCCGTCTCCCTGACCGGTGGCAACCGCGGGCGACGTCATCCAGCTCCTGCCGCTGCTGGACAAGGTCCGGCCGGTGCGGGGCCGGGTGGGGCGGCCCCGCCGCAGGCCGGAGAAGCTGCTGGCCGACTGCGGCTACGACCACGACAAGTACCGGCGACTGCTGTGGAAGCGAGGGGTCAAGCCCATCATCGCCCGCCGCGGCACCCCGCACGGCTCCGGCCTGGGCGCCCAGCGCTACGTGGTGGAGCGCACGATTGGGCTGCTGCACTGGTTCCGACGGTTGCGCATCCGCTGGGAGATCCGCGACGACATCCACGAAGCCTTCCTGACCCTGGCCGCAGCCCTGATCTGCTGGAGACGCCTCTCCCGCACTTTGTTAGGACCTCTAAGGCGAGCCTGCGCGGAGCGGACCTGAGCGGGGCGAACTTGAAGGGGGCGCACCTGGTCGCAGCGATTTTGACCAGGGCGGACCTGAGCGAGGCGGACCTGACTGGGGCGGATCTGACCGAGGCGGATGCGAATGGGGCGGATCTGACCGAGGCAGACCTGACCGGGGCGTACCTAAGCTCGGCAAATCTGGTCAGGGCGAACTTGAACGGAGCTGAGCTGGTGGGGGTGGACCTGCGCTGGGCTGACCTGCGCTGGGCGAACCTGCGGGGAGTGAACCTGAGAGAGGCAAACCTCGACGGGGTGAACCTGACCGGGGCGCTCTTGAACGAGGCGGATATACGAGGGGCGGACCTACGCGGAGTAGATCTGGCCGGAGTGGACTTGAGCGAGACGATCGGTCTATCAGAAGCGCTCATCCATCGCGCCGAGCCCTCAACAAAAGACCACTCAGCCGCCCCCGATAACCAGGGCTGAACTTGGAGGTATTCCATCGCGCGTCGCGCGGCGAGCCCGAAGCCGCCCAGGTGGCCTCGCTCACCCCGGAGTACGCCTCAGTGGCCGCAGCAGTGCTCCGGCAACGCCGCGCAATGCGCGTTTGAACCCGGCCGCTGCGGCAGAGCTGATAAATATCTTTCCCGGTCAATGTGCTGGTTGCAGAATAGGGAGGGGATTTCGTCCTCCGCACCGCGGCGGGTGGGGCATCTGACCTCATGCGCTGCGGCGCTGGTCTGCGTGTCTGCGTGTCTTCGGCTTCGGGGAGGAGCAGTGGTTGAGCAGCCTGCCCTGCTGATCGACGTCGACGGGTCTTGAACCCCGGACAACGCCGTCCGGCGGGCTTCACCGTCCACCAGTTCCAGCCGACCGGTTTCGTGTTTTCCTAAGAGCTTCCGCCCCCTCACTCATGGAGGAACGCGTGCAGGAAATGTCCCCCGCTGCCGAACGCCTCGTCCGTTTGATGCTGCTGCTTCCGCCCGACAGCCGAGAGCCGCTCTGGAAGAGCGCCGCCGACGACTGCGGCGACCACTCCACCGTCATGTCGATCCGCTGGTGGGTCGGCGACACCGCCCAGATGGTGCCCGAAGCCGCCCCGCGCACTCTTGCCGAGATGGTGCTCACCGTGTTCGGCGAGCCGAGCGAGACGACACTGCGCCTGCTGTCCGAGGTGATCGTGGCCAAGAGCACCGGGACCGGTGTCGGCGAGACGTGGGCCGCTCGCGCCCGCGAGACCGCCATTGACGTCCTGGCCGAACACGACCCCTTGGAGCAGGTGCTGGAGCAGGCGAAGAGCGAATGGACCCTCAGATAGCCCCGGCTCTCGATCAGCCCTCGGCGAGATCGGGGCGCCACTGGAGGACGTCGTCGTCCAGGACGCCGTTCTCCACGTCCTTCAGCGCGGCGGCGTAGCCGAGCTGGATGGCCTGCTCGATCAGCTCGATCATCTCGCCGGTCGCGCGGGTGCCAATGATGCCGCTTCCCGACAGCAGCATCGCGGCCGCGTGCCCGGCCTGCCGCTCATGCGTGTGGCCGGCAACCTTCTGGGCCCACAGGGTCGCCATGAGCTCAATGCAGTCGTCCAGGCCGGGGTTCACGGATCCAGTCATACTGGCAGTATCGCGGCTCGCGGCTGGCCAACCGTTGAGGAGCCTCGGAGATCTTGGCACGACCGAGTGAAGGCCAGGTGAAGTAGTAAGCCGCGGTCTCTCCGGCGTCCGGATTCGGCGGTGCCTCGTCATCACCTTCGGTGATGGGCCCTTCGTAGATCAGCATGACACTGCTGTCGAGCCGTCACGTGATCACGACGTTCTCGGAGGTGATGGTCGACTCTGGAGAGTCCTCCCCAGGAGAGCAGGCACACCACCACGAGCGAACTGCCGTCACCTACAAGATCCTCACCTTGTAGCAGGAAGGTCCCGGGCGGGGGGAGATCCGCCATAGTTTCGAAGCGTACGTCGATGGTTACTCGCTGGGAGGCCTTCCACCGCTTGTGCTGTGACGGCCCTTGCCCGCCGGTGAGACACCCTGTCTTTCCGCAGTCCAGCGCGTCGAGGCCTTCGCGTGTTCCGCCTTCGGCCTGTGTGTGGGCTTCCACCACGTACACACCGTGGGTAATCTTTTATCTACTTTGCGCGAACTGGCCTCTCTGTTCGAGCGACTACCGGAGTGGAGAGCACCGACAGGGAGGTCGTGGATGAAGGTCAAGTCTGCGTGGGCGGTTGCGGCCGCGGTGTGCATGGCGGGTTCGCTGGCGGCAGTGCCGGCCGGGGCGGATGAGGGTCCGCGGTTGGACATCGACTACCGGAAGCTGAGTGCGAAGGCGTTCAAGGCCCTCGCTCCGGCCAAGCCCCGCTCGGCCAAGGCGAAGGCGAGGCGGGCGGCGGCGTGTACGCCGACGACGCTGACGCGCACCAGCAGCTGCAACGGCGGTGAGATCACCGCCAGTGTCTACCGGCGAGGGGTGGTGACCGGGACGGTGACGGTCCGTCTCGCCCAGCACGTGAGCATGAACATCAAGTCCACCGATTTCAGCGAGGACATCAGCGCCGAGGTGCTGCGGGCCACCGGGGAGGCGGTCGGCGGGACGCTGACCCTCACCTCCGACTGCGCCAGCCCGTGCAAGGCCGCCGGCCGGTTCGAGGGCGTGATGCGCCCGGGCGGCCAGATCGACGGAAAGATCTCCTACTCCTCGCCCGTGGGCGCCGGGCAGGCCCACGCCGCGCGGCCCCACTACACCATCACCTTCGCCTCGGCCGGCGCCACGCCCACCACCGGCAGCTTCGAGGGACTCGGGTGGCGGTGCGACCACGCGCTGCGCGGCCAGCGCGCGGGCTGCGTCTACCCCTCGCACACCCCCACCCTGACCACGATGCAGCAACTGCCCGCCATCGCCGCGCACATCCGGGGCGTCCAGAACCGGGGACCGGGCCACTACGGGCGGCCCGGCAGCGGCAACCCGCTGCACCGCGAGGCCGACCGGGCCACACAAGACGCCAACCGCGGCGCGGTCTGCCCCCGGATACCTCCGGTCCAGCACGTGGGTAAGTCCTGTGATGAGTACCCGTTCGCCGCGACCAAAGAAGGAGGGACCACGTTGGGGACCGCAGACCGCGGTATCGCCTGGGTGCCGCTGCTGGAGCAGCGCCGCCAAGGCGGAATGCTCCGCACGTTCTACTACGCCAACCGGGTCCTGGATGGGGACGCGTTCTGGGTGCAGGTATGACCCGACAACGGCTGCGGGTGCACGTGGAGTACTACCAGTACCTCCTGGCGCCCCTGGATGCCGACATCGGCGACCCCGACTACACCGGCAACGGCCTGGTCTGGGTGAACGAAGAGAGCGGTGCCATCGTCATCAGCACCGGCCTGGACACCGGAGACCTCGACCTCGAGGTTCAGGTCGTAGAAGCTGCACCGCCCCTGGACACCGGGGGTTGGGATGAGGTCGTGGAGACCAGCGCCGTCCTGACCGGCACCAGCCTGTTCATCGGCGGGCCGACCGACGACGATCCGCAGGAGATCCCTCTTCCTGCTGAGGAGGACCAGGCCCGCTCCTACCGGGTGCGGGTGCACGCCCGAGGACGCGACGCTGGACGCAAAGCGGGCTACATCCGGGCCGAAGCGGGCGATGCGCTCCTCGAGTACCACCGCATCGTCCTGTGGCCGGCTTCCCCGGCTCCCGAAGAGCCGATCAAACTCACCGACGACGTTGGAGCCCAAACCCGCCAGAGCAGCAGCTGATGCAGGACCTGGTCTGGAACTCGCTCCAGGCCAGGCTCGGCTACTCCCCGACGAGCGCAGGCATGCCCTACGGGTCCCAGGAACCACCACCACCTATCCTGCTGGGCCGCCATCGACCAGATGAGCCGACGCCTCACCCGCGGCTGCCCCGCCACCCGGCCCGGACTCCGGGAACACCTCGGGTAGAACTCGAAGATCAGCTTTCGAGCACGCTGTCAGGGGAAGGGGTGGGCGGCGAGGTAGTCCTGGAGTTCGCGGTGGCGGAACTGGTAGGCCACGCCGGAGGTGCGCAGCAGGCCAGTCTGGTAGCACCAGTGCAGGAACCTTCCGAGGCGCCGGGGCAGCCTGCCCCGTGTGCACAGCAGCAGCATTCCGTATCGCACTGCCGCTGGACCGCCCGTGAGCCCGACCGCGAGCCCGACCGCGAGCCCGACGATGAGCCCGAGCCCGAGCCCGAGACAGAGCCAGAGCACGAGCCAGATCACGAGCTTGAGCACGAACGGGTGGCTGGGATCGGTCTCGAGCCCCATCAGGGGCCAGAGCGCGGACTCAAGCGCGAGCCCGAACGCGAGCCCGCCCACAAGCCACCCGAAAAAATCACTGCGGAGAGGTTCACGCGGGTCGACGCCACTTTTGACCGCGCCAATCGTGAGTCCGGCCGTGAGCCCGACCGCGGGCCCGAGCGTGAGCCCGAACGCGAGCCCAAACGTGAGCCCGAAGTCGAGTCCCCGATCGAGCATGAGCTCGAGCCCAGAGGCGAACCCACGCGCGAGCCCCTCCTCGACCGCGTCCGTGAGCGCGAGCGCGAGCCCGGCTGCGAGCCCGCCCAGGAGCCCGATCACGAGCCCGACCGTGAACCTGCGGCGGCCGTAGCGGGTTTTGAGTTGCGTCCATTCTGTCCACTTCAGGCGTTTTGGCTCTTTCCAAGGATCCCTTTGGAGGATGGCCGCCGCGAACACACCGGCCGGCGGAAGGATCGCAAACCACAGAATTCCGTCCTCTGACATGAATGCAGTCAGGATGAGGATGAGGGCGAAGGCGAAGGCGGTGGTCAGGTGGTGGGGCAGGCGTCCTGCCAGGGGCCACAGCTGGTGCAGGATGAGGTCGGTTCCGGAGAGGGCGCGGCCGTAGACGGGGGGCCGGGTGGTGTTGTCGTTGAGGTGGCGGGCCAGTACCGCCAGCCAGGCGTGCACCTGTTCGGGCCGGTAGCGGCCGGGGCCTTGCGCGGCGGTGGCGGCGGGGATGTACAAGCTGAGCAGGTGGTCGCGCAGGGCGTCGGGGTGGGTGAAGGCGACCAGGTCGGCGGGGTCGCGTTGGGTGTAGACGGTGACGGCCAGCCGTAGCCGCCACGGCGTGGACAGCGCTTGGGCGACGGGATGGCTCGGCTGGGTGAGGGAGTCCAGGACCGGCCGCCAGCGGTTCACATCATGGGTGCCGGTCACTGCGGTGCGGATGAAGCGGGCGGCTTGGGCGGCTTCGACGGGTTGCAGGTTGATGCGGGCGGTGTCGTGGGCCCAGACCCGGTTGGCGATGAGGTCATCGTATTGGCCGGTGCGACAGGTGAGGACCAGGCGGGGCCGCTCCCGGCTCTGCTGGTAGGTGTTGAGGGCGCGTATCGCCTGGGAGGCGGCCGAGTCATAGCCCAGGGGCCGGCCGGGGGCGGTCTCGGCGTCCATCTCGTCCAGGCCGTCGATGACCGGCAGGATCCGCCCCGTCTCCACCAGGCGCCGTGCGGTCGCCGGCGCCATCGGGAACGCCGAGGCCAGTTGGGCGGCCAGCCATTCCTGCACCGGTATCTGCGGGTCCCAGGTGGCGGCCGAGACCCGCACCGGCACCGGATCCTCCGGTTTTCTGACCTGCGGGTCCAGCAGGCCCAGGATCAGCTCCAAGGCCAGCAGGGTCTTGCCGGACCCGCCCTCCCCGGTGATCACCAGGCGTCGCGGGTGGGAGTTTTGAAAGTAGTGCACCACTCCGTTCAGGCTTCCCTGCGCGTCGGGGACGCGGGCGTTGCGGCTGGGTGAGGGTGTGAAGGTGAAGGCCACGTCGATGGTGTTGCCATCCTCGCCCAGCAGCTGTCTGCGCTGGCTCGACTCGGTTTTCATGACTTCCTCGGCCAGCCGGGCCGCCCACAACGTGGTGTCGTCCTCGACGATCCGGGCGGCTGTGGATGCCTGACGGCCGGACAGCACCGCCAGCGCCAACGCCATCAACGCGATCGACGCGCTCCCAGGATCGACCTGCCCCGTCTTCCACTCATCCCACGTCGAGGCGACCACCATCACCGCCGTCAGCACACACGCCCCGACCGCCACCCGCCACGCCCACCGTTCCCCGCCCATGATCCCCATCATCGCCATCACGGTCCTGCCCCCGGCGCTGAATCCGCGGGCCCGTCCTGTTCTGGCCGAAGCTCCTGCGAAAGCGAAGCGGGGTTCGGCGCGGTCTCCACAGTTCAGCTGGGCGGCACCTTGACGGGACTTGTCGCAGCCCTTGATCGCTTCGCCGATCGGTAAAGGCCAGAAAGGAGAAATCGTCCTCCTGTCACCGCCGCTACTACCGGAGCCGGGACAGGCGCTGCATGATCGAAACGCTCTTGCCTCTCCCCGAGACCAAGGAGAAGACCGGCCATGCCCTCATCCGGGAAGCCTCTGCACCGCGGCCAGGTGCTGCTGCTGGCCGCCGCCGAAGCCGTCCTCGGCGAGACCGAGACCGTGCAGCGACGGGTGACCGCGATCCTCGAACTCGACCGGCCGGTCCTGCTGGATCTGGCGAAGACGGTGGCGAGATACATCACCAGCAGCCTGCTGGCCCGCGGCAGCGACTGGACCACCCGGCCCGACGACGACACCGACCTCGACGAACGCGTCCCACCGGCCCGCGCCCTGACATTGCGGATCCTGGCGGCCCGATCGGCTGAAGACCATCCGATGGTCGACGCGCTGCTGTCGACGGTCCCCGACGACCCCGCAGGCCGCTCGGAGACTCTGCGGGACCTGTTCGCCTACGCCTTCGAGTGGACCGAACGCAAGAGCACCGAGATCTCCAACCCTTCGGCGCTGATCCCCACCATGCACCGGGCCATCACCCAGACCACGGACTCCCTCGGCTGGTGAGCCGAACCGCTCTTCTCGGTGCACTGTGCCGAGCACGCGGTCCTTCACCCACCCCTCTCCTTGGCGGTGTCGATCTGGTCGGCCTCAGCGGGGTGAGGGACGACCCGCTGCGCTATGGCCCACCGCGCCTGGGCGGCCACCCGTGCACGGCCCCGGACCCGCATGTCATCGCAAGGATCTCCTTGTCCTGGCCATGGTTAATGCGGCGGCACACGTCACAGACCACCTCGCCCGGGACTCCGGCGCGCAGGACGGTGAGGCGGACCTGCGTCTCCAGCAGCCGGGTGCGCACAGTGGGCTTGAGGTCGCCGAAGCGGCCTCCCTCGTGGGCGGGGAAGTACACCAGATGTCTGTCGGTGAACGCCCGCGGCGCGGCCAGCCGCTGGGCGCCATCCAGGACGAGCCAGCGCTCACCGGTGTCGGCCAGCCGCAGGCCGTGCGCGGGTGGTCCCGCCGACGTCCATCCAAACCTGCACTTTTTTGCCAGTGGAGGTTCGTCGCTGGCTGTCAATTGCCTGGTCCCGGCGCCCCTGACACCTGATGACGAATCCACTGTGGCTACGTAAGTGAGAACGGGGTCTGGCACAAACTCCGTGAAGTGGTGACGTTCCGTGTTGGTCAGTTAGGGAGGAGTATCCGTTTGCGGAGAAGCGGGAAGCCGGCCCGGCCGAACATCTGGCGTTTGAGCATCTTGATGCGGTTGACCTGGCCCTCGACGGGCCCGGAGCTCCATTTCAGGGTCAGGCCCGCGGTGACGGCGTCCAGGTCTCGTTCGATCCCGCTGGCGAAAGTGTGAAGCGCGGGGAGGTCGTCGTGGCGGACGGCCTGGAGCCAGGCGGGGAGTTGGTCGCCGTCCTTCTTCGTCATCATCGCGGCGAAGGCGCGGACGTGTCCGGCAAGCGCCGCGAGTTCGGGGCAGCGTGCCAAGACGGTCTTCAGCCGGAGGTGATGGGCCTCGTCCAGGTGATCGGGGTGCGCGGCGATCCAGCCGGTGACCTTGCGGACTGAAGGCTCCGGAGCGCTGATTGGTCGGGGCGTGCGCAGGGGGCGGAGGTAGTCGCGGAGCGCGGCGTAGCTGCCCTGGTAGCCGAGCGCGGTGATCTCTTCGAGCAGACGGGTGGCGTTGCGTTCGCCCTCACTCCAGCGCTGGTGCAGGTAGGGCTTGAAGTCGTCGACCACGCTCGGTTTGGCGGTCCACTGGCCCCAAAGCAGGTCGTCCGGGGTGGCGGCGCCTGCGTAGCGGGTGACGGTATTGCGGGTCATGCCGAGCATGCGGGAGATGGCGCGCAGGCTGTGGCCGGCGTTCTTGAGCTCGTGGATCCGGGCGTGCTTGGCGCGGGTGCGGTCAGCGAACCGGGAGGAGCCCTGCCGGGCTGCCCGCCAGGGCTCGGGCTGCTCGCCCGGAGGATGGAGCGGCTCTGGTTCTCGCAAGCACGAGCGGTGCCGGGAGACCGTCCGCTCGACGGCCTCGATGAGGTTGTGCCACAGATGCCAGCGATCAGCGCACTGAACCGCCTCAGGTGCTCCTTTGAGGGCGGCATCAGCGTAGGAGCCGGCCCGGTCCCGGCAGACCACCTCGATGCCCGGATGGCCCTTCAACCAGGCGGTGAGGGTCTCGGTGGTGCGGTCGGGCAGGACGTCCACGGGCCGATGGGTGTCCATGTCGATGAGAATCGTTCCGTAGCGATGCCCGCGGCGAGTGGCGAAGTCGTCGACGCCCAGGATCCTGATCGCGCCCACCGGAGGGTCGGGCATCGCGTGGACCAACCGGATCAGGGTGGAGCGGCTGACCAGCAGCCCGAACCGGGCGGCCAGCCGCTGCCCGGCCCGTCCCGCCAGAGCGAGCCCCACCGCCTGGAGCGCGACCTGCAACGGCCGGGTCCGGCGCGCATGCGGCCTGCTCACCTGCGGAACCTGCTCAACGAACGTCCGCGCCGGGCAGGTGCGGTTGTCGCAGAAGAACCGCCGGACCTCCAACTCCAGCAAGACGGGGCGGCCACCGACGGTCAGATCACGCAACCGCCGCCGATACCGGCTGTGCCTGCGCGACGCCTCCACCGAACACCGCGGGCAACGCGCCACGGCCGCCGTTGCACGAGCCCTGACCACCACCTCGGGCCCCTGATCCTCGACGGTGAGGACCTCAACATCATCCAGATGGGGCAGCAGAACACGAACACGAGCAGCCGCCTCGCCCGACAGCACATGCTGCGCCAATGGTCCTCACAGAGCACTTGCCGATGATTGCCAGACGACGATCATCACGCCATGCATGACCACACATGCGCCGAGTTACTGAAACGCGATCCGTCGTACTCCGACCCTCTATCGACCTCGAAGCCGAACTGCACCCCGGACAACCTGGGAGACTCCACACATGTTCGATCTGGCCGACGAATTCCTCCAGCCCCACACCGGAGTGATCATCTACTACTGGGCAGGCCTCGACCACCCCGTCGCCGGCAGCTGGAGTATCCAGATCCCCCTACTGCCCTTCTCCGCAGAAGATGAATACGAGCCGTCGACCTTCCGTCCCGGCACCGAGGGGCCGACGATCGTTGAGACCGAGATCAGCTTGGACTTCATCAGCCTGCCAGGCGATCACCTCACCACCCTGGACCGGCAGATCTTCTCCTTCCCCACGGCCTTCCAGGAAGGTTTCATCGACGGCTCGATCTATCTCTTGGCCACGCACAACCGCGTGGACGTGACCCGCATCGACTTCGGCCCGGCCGGCGAAGACCAGATCACCGCCAGATTCCACGTCGCCTTCGACTTCGAACACACCCGCACAGGAATCCGCAACCGCACCGCAGAGCTGGACACCACACTCCTGTTCCAGCCCGTGGACGAACTCCCTGCACCTCAGCCGCCAACAAGAACCGGGGACCACCAGCTATAGCTGGAGCAGCGAACATGAACCTCTCCAGCTACCTTCCGTCACCACTTCACGGACTTTGTGCCAGATCCCGATTTCACCTTCAAAGCCACCACTGACAGACACTGACGAATCCCAGCTCAAAAACTGACGATTTGCAAGTAGCTGTTAGTGGATTCGTCATCAGGTGTCAGCAAGGAGGCCGTAGTCGCTGAAGCAGAAGACTCCCAGGCTTACGCTGCAGCCCGCCCAGCCCCACCGAGGAGAAGACCGTGAACGACGACGTGGACGCACCCGAGACCGGTGGGAAGCACCGTCGCGCGCCTGCGAGCAGTGCGGTAGTCCGCTGTCGGCGGGCAGCCGCGCCAGCCGCCGGTTCTGCAACGCCGCCTGCCGCGTCCAGCACGCCCGTCTGCAGAAGCTGGCCAGCGAGCGCATGGACACGCTGGCCGCCGAGGCCCGCGAGGACGCCCGGGCGGCCGAGACGCTCACCCGCGAGGCCGACCTGCGCGCCCAGCGGGCCGAGCGTCGAGGTCGAGATCGTCTGGCGCACCCGCCCGCCGGTCGGCTCGCTGGCCCTGCCGTGCAGACCTTGAGGCGGTGGCGAGATCCATGATGACCGAGGCCTTCGCCTCGCCGAGCAGACCGGCAACCACGCAGGATAAAGCGGGAAAACCGCATGCGCATCACGAGGTGGGGCTGACAGACTCCTCAGGGTGATCGTTGTTATCGATGCGAACATCCTGTATGGGGATCCGCGCTGTACCAGTTGGCCATGGCGGGCCCTGGCGATGGGCGCCGGGAGCTGGAGGCTGCGGCTTGTCGTCCCGGAAACGGTCGTGGTCGAGACCGTCGAACGTTTCCGCCGGGATGCGCTCGATACTGAACATGAGTGGAGCCAACGTCGAGAGCGACTCACCAAGTTCGTTGATCTGAGCTCAGCGGTCGACACCGAGGTAAGGAATGAGCTCACGACCTGTCCGGACCGCTACGGCGTCGAGCTCTCGGGCAGGCTTAAGGATCTTGGGGTCGAGGTCATCGCCCCACCCCAGATTTCGATCCTCGACATGGCACGGCGTGCGGCCGCACGTCTTCGCCCCTACAACGCCAAGGGCGCTGGCTTCCGGGACGACGTGATCTGGCGTACCGTCCTGGAGCTCGCCCGCGACAACCCGGACCAGGACATCGTCTTGGTCTCCGATGACGGGGGATTTCGCACTTCGGGCAACATCCTCCACGACGACCTCGTCAACAGCCTGCCAGCAGGGGCCGGGAACCGAGTCCGACTGGCGGCGTCGGTATCAGAGCTGGTTCTTGGCCTGGCCGGTGTCAAGGCGTCTAAGGACGAGGATCGGCTCGCCCTCGTCAAGGACAAACTCCTCCGCGACCTCATCGTCCCCGAGGTCCAGGACATCCTGGCGGGGATCCACGTCGATGCCGTCCGTTGCGGGATCCCCGGCAGCAACGATGACGACACCGCCCGGATCCTCATGGTGCGCGGCGTCCAAGACCTGTGCCTGGACCACACCGCAGCCGACGAAGGCGGCATCGTGGAGTTCACCGCGCTCGCCGATGTGATCTTCCTGACCGGCGGGCCGGACGTTCCCGAGCGCACCAGCCACTACCAACACGCCCCCTGGGAGCACCCCTCAGCAATACCGGAGGGCATACAGGTAGGGGAGGCATGGGAAGAAGTGGGGGAGGCGACCTCAGCCGAAATAATGCAGAGAGTCATCGGCCAAGTCGCACTCGACCACCACGGACGACCTACCGTCACGACAATCACCCACCTGTCCGCAGAGAAAGACGGCCACGGTGATGCACGGGCGGCCACGAAATCAGCTTTGCGGGTCGCACGTCTCACACGCGGCCTCCTCATCCAGGAGTCGGCACGTGCCCTGGCCGACATGGTCGGATTCGACCCTCAGAACCCCACCTCTGAAGGCACTCAAGGTCTCAAAATGCTCCTGGACGTACTCTCCAAGATCTCAAACCACGACCCTCTTCTACCGCCCTCTGATGACACCCTGTGAACATGCCCGCGCTGGGGCGAGTGCCGAAGCCCTCATCCCCTGGGTACCCATCCACCCGGACAAACCCGAGGCCGGCTGGATCATCACCTGCCTGGACCTCAAGCACTACGCCCTGCTGCCCCATGCCAAGGGTTGGCACCTCATCCGCGCCCTCACCCGCGGCGGCGGCACCCACATCACCACCGACAACGAAGCCAAGGCCTGGGCAGCCGAGGTCCTGAAAGCCAAAGCCCGCATCACCGCCCCGGCATGGCAGGCCGCCACCGAACACCAGGGTGCCCGCACACTGTCCGCCAGCACATGACCCGCCCTTCCTGCGGTCAGGTCTCGTCTTCCGGCCGTTGCAGTAGGACGCCCGCCAGCCGCCATTGCCCCTCGGGGGTCTTGCGCCAGTCGCCGATGAGTACCGTCTCCTTCAGGTAGTCGGGGTCTGGTGGGTAGGTCAGCCGTCCGTGGGCTACTGCGCCCAGAGGGAGGTGCTGCACCAGGGTGTGTCCGAGTGAGGGCCCGGCGGAGTAGTAGGCCACGGTCTCGTCTGCGCTGAGGCGCGGCGGCGCGGAGTCTTCCTCCAGGATGATGGGGCCGTCGTAGATCAGATCGGTTTTCTTGCCGATGCGTCTGACGATCACGACGTTGCTGGCGGTGAGGGTGGGTTCCGGCGAGTCGTGCCAGTCCAGCAAGCACGCTGCCACCAGCTCTTTGGGGTCGCTTACGGGTTCTTCACCGGGGAGTATGAGGGTCCCGGGGTGTTCCTGGCCGTCGGTGCGGGGATCCGGGGGGATCGTCATGGTTTCGAAGCGTACGTTGATCGCTAACCAGGGGCGAGGTCTTCACCACTTCCGCCGTGATGGCCTTCTTTCTCTCCGGTGGGGCACTCTGCCTTTCCGCGGTTCTGTGCGGCAGGGCCTTGAAGATCAGGAGAAGGTCTTCAGGAGGCTTTCCGCGCCCTGCCCGACATCCTCGGCGGTGAGAAGACGCAACTGTCTGAGGTCTTCGTGGGCCGTGGTTCCGACGAGTCGCTCGGCCTGTGCCGCCATACTCGCCTCGAAAAGGCTCCGCACGGTCCTTCCGTTCGCGAAGCCGGGCTCGGCTGCCATCATCCGCAGGGCGCCGTTGACGAGGGCCCTGGTCTCGGTGCCGGCAATGACGTCCGCCTTCTCGACGAGGCCATCCCAGATGGTGAGCAGTTCGTCCGGTGAATAGTCGTCGAACTGTACCCAGGTGGCGAAACGGGAGCGGAGTCCCTCGTTGGAGGCAAGGAAGCAGCGCATCGGATCGGAATACCCGGCCGCGAGGTCCAGCAGCTCGAGGCCGAGCCCCGGACCGCGCAGGCCACGCGGCAGACGGCCGCCCCGGCCGGCGACGCGGTGATCGAACTGCGCGGGGTGACCGCGGCCCGCGGGCCCGGCCTGCGCCCCGCCGTCCGCGACATCGACCTGCGGATCCCGCGGCGCGGGCACACCGCGATCGTGGGCCTGTCGGGCTCGGGCAAGACCACCCTGTTCTCCCTGATCCTGCGCTTCCTCCAGCCGCAGGAAGGCAGCCTGCTCCTGAACGGCCAGGCGTACGAGGAATCCGCTCCATGGGAGCTGCGCGCGAAGATCGCCTACGTCGAGCAGGAGACGCCCCTGGTCCCCGGCACCATCGGCGAAAACCTGCGCTTCTCCCACCCCGAGGCGACCGACGAGGAACTGCGCCGGGTCCTGCGCGAGGTCGGCCTCGACGGCAAGGTCGACTCGCTGGAAGACGGCCTGGACAGCCCGCTGTCGCCCGCCACGGTCTCCGGTGGCGAACGACAGCGGATCGCGCTGGCCCGGGCGATCCTCCGCACCCCCGACGTGCTGCTCCTGGACGAGGCCACGGCCCAGATCGACGCCCTGTCCGAGGCCGCCGTGCACACGGTCATCCGCGACCGCGACCGCGACCGCGACCGCGCCCGGCACGGCGCGGTGGTCACCATCGCCCACCGCCTGTCCACCGTGCTCGACGCCGACGCCATCATCGTCATGGAAGCGGGCCGTATCCGGGCCACCGGCACCCACGAGACCCTCCTGGCCACCGATGACCTCTACCGCCGGCTGATCAGCGCCCTGCGCATCAACGCCACCCAGCCCGCCGCCTGACCACCACCCGACAGAGATGATCCTCTTGGACGTCAAGGGCCGGGGTGTGTGCAGTTCTCGGTAGGGGGTTTTTCAGTCATGAACGTCATGATGGGGGGACATAACGCCCTACCGGTAGCGGATTTTCTCCTGGCTGTCAGCCCCGGGGCGGGTAGTCGTCGTGGTCGTGGACCGCGACCGGCTGCCCCTCCAGGACGGGTTCGGGGTCGGGTAGCTGCCACCCGTGCCGGTTCAGTGCCTTCACGAACGCTGTGACGAACGCCGGGTCGAACTCGATCCCGGCGCAGCGCTGCAGCTCTTCGACGGCCCATCTGACGGGCTTGGCCTTGCGGTAGGAGCGGGTCGAGGTCATCGCGTCGAACGCGTCGGCGACGCCGATGATGCGCGCGAATTCGGGGATCTCGTCCCCGGCCAGGTCCAGCGGGTAGCCGCGGCCGTTGAGCTTCTCGTGGTGGTGCATGATTCCGGCGCGTGCCTCCTCGAGGAACCCGATGTCCCCGACGATGTGGAGCTGTACGCGCTCCTCGAAACCGGATGGAACCCGGACTTCGACGTCCCCCAATGACCAACCTTCGGGAAGGGTCAGACAATCCGCACCAACCGCCACCGGCAGGCTGCGGGGGTTGGGAGGATTGGTACAGGGATTGGCGGTAAGGCGTCGATCTCGGTTTCGGTTTGGTGACCTATGGGAGGTCAGGGGTGCATCCCATAGGGACGGTGCAGTCGTTGGTGGTCAGGGGGAGGACGAGTTCTGCGGGTGTGCGGGCGGGGTCGGTGTACGGGGGTTTGCCTGGGTGGAGGCGGCAGAAGGTCACGTTGCCGGTGAAGACGTTCGGGTCGTAGAGCGTGGGCGTTGCCGAAACGAAGGCCGCCATGCACATCTCCGGGAGGCGGCGGTGCTGTTCGTGCAGGGCCGCCCATGCGAAGGCGGCTCCCCGGCGGAGTAGCGTGGTGGCGAGCTCCCGGCCCTCTTGGAGCAGGTCTGCGTCGGGGATTCCCCGCCCGTTGACCGCGATCTCGTAGTCCGTGGTGGCGGGGAACTTCGCCCGGTCGCCGTGATAGCTCTCGTACCAGCCGGTCAGGACGACGGCGTCGTCGATGACCATCCAACTGCGTTCCAGAACGGGACCGTAGTGCGGACAGAGGTCCGCTTTCCGCAGCGTCCGGAGGAAGTTCCGGCCGAGCAGCTGGATCGTGCTTTCGCTCATCACGGCCATAGCCGCCAGGTTCCCATTCATGCTCTGATCCCGCATCCGGTTTCAGAGCACGACCGGTGTTCCAGCCCAGCGATGGAATCCGTACCCCGAACCGAGACCAGGATCGACGCCTACCGCCAACCCCGGTACAGAGCCTCCTTGCGGGCCGATCCCGTCGGGCGGGTGCGGTCGGGGAGCGCTCGCTGGTGGCGGGTGTTCGTCGGCCCCTGGTCGCCTCCTCCGTACTTGACTCTGTTTATTATAGTGACCTGGAGCACACCGATCGGGAGAGAGTGGGCGCGCATGGTCGGAGTCGACGGGCACAGCGGCATCGGGCCGGACACGGCGATCACGGGCGTGCTCAGCGCGCTCGACCTCGCCGAGACCGGCCCGGACGCCTATATCGCGCCCGCCTTCCACGGCATCGACGCTCCGCGCTCCTACGGCGGCCAGCTCCTGGCCCAGGGCCTTGTGGCGGCCGCCCGCACGGTGCCCGGCGCGGTTCCGGCGCACTCGCTGCACGCCTACTTCCTGCGCGGGGGTGATCCTCGCAAGGACACCGCGTTCGCCGTGCGGCGGCTGCGCGACGGGCGCCGCCTGTGCAGCCGCGCGGTGGAGATCAGGCAGGACGAGCGGGTCCTGGCGACGATGACGGTGTCGTTCGCCGCTCCGGCCGGGGGCCTGTCGCACCAGGCCGGGGCGCCGCGCGTCGCGCCGCCGGAGGAGTTGCCGACGCTGGTGGAGTGGAGCAGCGGGCATGGGGCGGATCCCGAGCATCTGTGGGACATGCCGACGGTCGAGACACGGGTGGCGTCGGACATGCCGCCGCACGGCAGCGCGGCCTGGCATCGCATGGCGGGGGCGGTGGGCGATGAGCCGGCTCTGCATCAGGCGCTGCTGGTGTACCTGTCGGATGTGACGACGCTGGCGGGTGTTCTGGTGCCGCACGGGATGCCGCTGGGGGTGGAGGTCGCCGACGGGCAGGTGTGGGATGCGGTGTCGCTGGATCATGCCGTCTGGTTCCATCGCGCCGCGCGTGCCGATGACTGGCTGCTGTTCCTGCAGGATTCGCCCGTGGCCGAGGGCGGGCGCGGCCTGGTGCGCGCCGATGTGTTCGATCGGGGCGGTCTGCTGGTCGCCTCGATCGCGCAGGAAGGCCTGTTCTATCCCCGCTGAGAGCTTCCGGCCCCCGTCGGAGCCTCCATGTCGAAGTGAAAGTGAAGGAGACGCCTGTGAGCATTCTGCCGTCTTTGGCGGTGTCGCTGGGATTCTGGCAGGATCGGCCGCCGGCCGAGGCCCTGGAGACCGCACGGCATGCCGACGCGCTGGGCTATGAGCGGCTGTGGATCGGTGAGATGGCGACGTATGACGCGTTCGCGCTGGCCACGCGGATCGCCGCCGGGACGCGGCTCGCTCTGACGGTCGGGCCGCTGGCCGTGGCGGTGCGCGATCCGATGCTCATCGCGCGTGGTGCGGCCTCGGTCGCCGATCTGGGCGGGCGGCCGGTCGATGTGGCGGTGGGCACGTCGAGCCCTCTGGTGGTCTCCCATTGGCATGGCAGGTCGCGGGAGCGGTCGGCGAGGGTGCTGAGCGAGTCGGTTCGGGCGCTGCGGCCGCTGCTGGCGGGTGAGAAGACCGATTTCCAGGGTGAGGCCGTCAGCACGCGGGGCTATCATCTGCGGCTGGCGGCGCCGGGGTCGTCGCTGGCGGTCGCCGCGTTCGGTCCGGCGGCGGTGCGGACGGCGGCGCGGTATGCCGACCGGATGGTGCTGAATCTGCTCACTCCGGCGTCGGCGGGTGCGCTGACCGCGGCGATGCGGGAGGAGGCGGCTCTGGCGGGCCGGGACGCGCCGGCGGTGACGGCGTGGGTGAGCGCCGCCGATGCCGGTGACGGTGAGGCGGTCGACCAGGTCCGGCGGGGTGTCGTCGGTTATCTGGCGGCGCCGGGGTATGGCGAGATGTTCACCGAGGCGGGGTTCGGTGACCTGGTCGCGTTCGCCCGGACCCGTCCGCATCCGAAGGAGCTGCTGGCGGCGGTGCCGCGCGAGCTGGTCGGGGCGGTCGGGTTGGTGGGCTCCGATGAGGAGGTCCGTGCTCAGCTCGCCGCTTATGCGGCGGCGGGTGTGGACGAGGTGGCGGTGATTCCCGCGAGTGTCGGCGCCGATCCCGGTGGGCGCGCCACGCTGGAGCGGCTGCGCCGTCTGGCTTCCTAGAGGAGGGGGGGTGTTTCCTCCGGCGGGTGCTGTGGCACCCGCCGGAGTGAACGCCACGCGGGTGCGTTCCAGGGGTTCGCTGCAGCCGCGGCAGCGCAGGTACGGCTGGAGGGGCCGTCCGCAGGCGCGGTGGATCAGGTGCACGTCGCTGCCGGGCGGCCAGGTGTACCAGCGTTGGGCCCCGTCGGCGAGGAGTGCGAAGGCGCCGAAGAAGGCGGCGCCTTCGTCGGTGAGCGGGTAGCGGCGTGCGGTGCCGGTTCCTTCGGGGTGCAGGACGCCGAGTTCGCGTTCGAAGTCGGCGAAGCGGCGGATGTGCTGGTGGAAGGCGCGTTGGAGGATGAGCAGGGTCCATTGCCCGCCGATCGCCAGGAGTGCCTGTCCGATGGCGCCCGGTCTCGCCTCGACCGCCATGGTGCCCGCCTCCGTTCGGTCGCCTGTCCGGTGGTTCTCTCGGGCTGGCTTCGGTCACCGAAGTGGAGGCGGGCGGGGTGTCAGGTGTCGAAGTCGGTGGCGGCGGTGCGGCCGAGGCCTGCCAGGAGTGTCGCCCGGTCGTAGTACTCCAGCCATTCGGATACCAGTCCGTCGGCGGTGTAGGACAGGACGCCGACGACGGGGACCTCGGTGCGGCCGTGGCCGCTGTCGAACACGTCGCGGCGCTCCAGGAAGACGCGGCCGTCGATGACGCCGAGGGCTCGGACCTGGAGTTCGAGGTGGGTGAGGCCGACGGCGAGGTGGCCGAGCCGTTCGGCGATGGCCTCGCGGCCGCGCAGCGGCTCCTGCATGACGCTGTGCAGGAGGCCGTCGGGGGCGAACATCGCGGTGATGCCCGCCCAGTCCTGGGCGTTCCAGGCGGCGACCATGTCCCGTGCGGCGGCGAGCTTGTCGTCGTCGGTCATCGGAGGTCCTTTCCAGTGGACAGGTCGGCGCGCAGTTCGCGTTTGAGGACCTTGCCGACGGGGTTGCGGGGCAGCTCGGTGCGGATTTCGAGGTGTTCTGGCAGCTTGTAGGAGGCGATCTTGCAGTCGCGCAGGAACGCCACGATCCCTTCGAGCGACGGGTGGGCGCCGGCCCGGGGTACGACGACGGCGCAGGCCTTCTCGCCCAGGACGGGGTCGGGGTAGCCGACGACGGAGACTTCGGCGATGTCGGGGTGGCCGGCCAGGAGGCCTTCCAGTTCGGCCGGGGCGATGTTCATGCCGCCGCGGATGATGAGGTCCTTGGCCCGGTCGACGTATCGGAGGTACCGGCCTCCTTCGCCGGCGATGACGAACACGTCGCCGGTCTTGAGGTAGCCGTCGTCGTCGAACGGGGAGGGCAGGGCGGCGCCGCCGAGGTAGCCGGGGAACACCATGGGGCCTTTGATCCGCAGTTCGCCGGGTATGCCGGGCTCGGTGACCGGCGCGCCGGTGTCGGGGTCGACGAGCCGGATGGAGACCTGGCCGGAGATCCGGGAGGACCACCGGGTGCCGGGGGCGCCGAAGTGCGGGAAGTACAGGGCGCGCTCTTCGGGGTCGGGTACGTCGTGCGGGTCGGTGAGCAGCGCGATGCCCTCGTTGGAGCCGAAGAAGTTGATGATGCCGATGCCGTGGCGTTCCTGCCAGCCGCGGACCATGGACGGGGCGAGCGGCGCCGAGCCCGATCCGATGAGCCGCAGTGAGGACAGGTCGGTGGCGGACAGGAGGTCCTCGCGGGCGAGGAGCATCGTCAGCAGTGCGGGCGGTGCGACGGTGTAGGTGGCCTTCTCGGCCTGGATCTGGGCCAGGAAGGTCGGCAGGTCGAAGGGGTGGTGCTGGACCAGGACGCCGCCGACGCGCAGCCACGGCAGGAACATCCCGTTGATGCCGGCCATGTTCACCATCGGGAAGGGGTTGAGCAGTACGTCGTCGCCGGTGAGGCGGGGTGCGTCGATCGTCGCCCAGCTCATCGCGAGCCAGTCCAGGTGGGTGCGGGGCACGCCTTTGGGGGTGCTCTCGGTGCCGGAGGTCCAGCAGATCGTCACGCAGTCGTTCGGGTCGGCCGGATGGGCGGCGGTGTGCGCCGCGACCCGGTCGGCCGCGCCGGGCGCGGTGGTGACGGGCACGATGCCGTCCGGCAGGGGCGTGTCGCCGAACGCGAACACGGTCCGCAGGGCGGGGAGGCCGCCGCGCAGTGCGGCGATCTCGGCCGCGGGGCTGCGGTCGCCGACGCGCGCGGTGGTCAGGAACGCCGAGAAGGCGGCCAGGCCGCCCAGTTCGGTGATCTCCCGTTCGCGGTACTGCACCGGCAGGGGCGAGACGACCGCGCCGATGCGCCAGAGCGCCAGGTAGGCGATGACGAGTTCGACGGTGTTGGGCAGTTGCAGGCCGACCACGTCGCCGGGGCCGACGCCGTGTGCGAGCAGCAGGTCGGCGAGGCCGTCGGTCTCGGTGTCGATCTGCCGCCACGTCAGCCGTCGGGGCGCCTGCCCGGTGAGCGCCTGCTTGTTGGCGGGGTCGACGAGCGCTTCCCGGTCGGGCGCCGCCGTGACGCGGGCGCGGAACAGGGCGTCCATCGTCTCGTCGCCCCACCAGCCGCGCGCGGTGTAGTCGGCGACGCGGTCGGCCGGGTGCAGGCCGCGGTGCATAGGTGCTCCCTTGTTGTCGGTGCGGGAAGGAGGGGGCGCGGTCCGCGCCGACCGCGCCCCCGGGGAAGGACGGCCGAGGCCGTCCCGGCTCAGTTCCCGGCGATGGAGATGACGTCGCCGGCGGGCTCGAACGACTTCTTGGCGGCGTTCCAGGTGAAGGGGCGGAACGCGCCGATGCCGAGTGAGGTCTCCGGCGTCATCTTCCATTCGATGCCGTCGATGAACATCGGCGGGGAGTAGGTCTGGGTGCGGGCGACCTTGATGATGCCGAGCCTGCTGAGGCCGTCGTCGGAGGCGGCGGCCTTGGTGAACGCGTCGACCATGAGGTCGCCGATGGCCCAGCCGTTGACGGTGTAGTTGTTCAGCGGCGCCTTGACGCCGTGCTTTTCGGCGTCGGCCAGGTACTGCTTCACGCCGGCGTCGTCGGCGTAGATGGGGTTGGCCGGGTCCTTCAGCCACACCATCACCTGCTGGCCGTCGGCGGCGGCGCCGGCGGGCTCGTAGAGGCTCTTGCCGTCGACGCAGTTGGCGGGCTGCACGAAGGTCTCGGGCTTCCAGCCGGAGCGGCCGACGGCCTGGCTGAGGGACAGGCAGTCGGTGGTGACGCCCGCGTCGATGAGGACGGGTGCGCCGCTCTCCTTCAGGGTGGTGACGGCGGCGTTGGGGTCGGTGAGGGGCGCTTCGGCGGCGATGGTGATGTTCGTACCCTCGATGGCCTTCTTGAAGCCGTTGGCATAGCTTTGCCCGGATTCGGTCTGGTTCGAGGCCAGAGCGACCTTCACGCCGTTCGGGTACTTCTTCTTCAGCTGCTCGACCACGACGGCCATCTCGGCCTCGCTGGAGGGCAGGTACTCCGTCGTCCACGGGAAGTTCACCGCGTCGCGGTACTCCGGCACCGCGGCCTGGGCGAACAGCAGCGGCACGCACGCCTCGTTCTGGTCGTCGGCCGCGGCGTTCAGCTGCCCGGAGCCGAACACCTCCAGGACGTGCACGCCGTCCTTCTGGATCAGTTCGTTCACGTTGGCCTTGGCGCGCTCGGGGTTGAACGCGTCGTCCTTGGCGACGACCTCCAGCTTGACGCCGCCGATGCCGCCGGCGTCATTGGCGACGGCGAAGCGGGCCTTCATCCCGTCGATGACGGCGCCCGCGGCCACGGCCAGCGGGCCCGACAGCGGCGCGCTCCATCCGACCTTGAGGGTGCCGGTGATCGCGGCTGTCGCCGCGTCGGGGTCGAGGCAGTCGTCGGCGGTGACGAGGCCGCCCGCGGCGCCGGGGGCGGTCTCCTCCTCGGCTCCGGTGCCGCAGCCCGCGAGGAGCAGAACGGCGGCGGCGCCGGCGGCGGCCAGTCGCATCGATCGCATGGTCGTACTCATTTCTGTGTCGTCTCGCGCTCGGGCGAGGCGGGGGTGGGGTCGGAGGGGAGGTCTTCGGGCGGGGGCTCGATCCGGACGAGGCGGCGCGCCACCGCGCCGAACCGTCCGGCGATGCCCTCGGGCATGAGGAACACGATCGCGATGAGCACGGCGCCGAAGAGGATCCCCGAGACGTGCCCGGAGACCAGGTCGGCGGTGTAATACGGCAGGAACACCACGGCGAGTGCGCCGGCGATCGGCCCGTAGAGGGTGGCGGCGCCGCCGAGGAACAGGCCGGTGATCAGCTCGATCGACTTCAGGAGGGTGAAGGATCCGTCCGGGGACAGGGCGCCGACGTACATGGCGAACAGGCCGCCCGCCAGGCCCGTGACGGCGCCGGACAGGCCGAACGCGAGGGTCTTGACCGAGGCGATGTGGACGCCGGAGGAGGCCGCCGACAGCTCGTTGTCGCGGACGGCGAGCATCGCCTTGCCCAGGCGGCTGCGGGTGAGGTTGCGGATCAGGATGATGACGGTGATGAGGACGACGGCGCACACCCAGTAGAGCCACAGGTAGCGCTGGCCGGCGCCCAGGCCCGTCCATTCGGGCGGGGCGAGCTGGCGGGAGCGGATCACCAGGCCCGCCGCGCCGCCGGTCAGGTCGGTGAACCGCTTGACGAGCTCGGGGAACGCGACGCCGACGGCGAGGGTGACCAGCGCGAGGTACAGGCCGCGGATGCGCAGGGCGGGCAGGCCGACGACGAAGCCGAGCGCGAAGCAGAGCACGGCGGCGACCGGGAGGGTGAGCAGCGGCTCGACCTGGTAGGAGACGATCATGACGCCGGTGGTGTAGGCGCCGAGGCCGAAGAACGCCGAGTGGCCGATCGACAGTAGGCCGGTGTAGCCGGTGACGAGGTTGAGGCCGCTGATGGCGATCGCGAAGATCAGGACGCTGGTGAGCTGGCCGACGCGGAACGGCTCGAGCCCGGAGCCGAGGTAGAGGGCGGCCAGTGCCAGGAGCGGCCCGGCGGCGATGGCGGCGCGGTGCTCGGCGCTGCCGCGGACCAGGGTGAGGAGGGGGCCGCGCGGGCGTTTTGCGGGGGCCGGGGCGGGCGGCGGCGCGTGTTCGGTGGAGGTGGTGGTCACAGCCGCTCCATCTGTCGGGTGCCGAACAGGCCGGTCGGCCGGAACAGCAGGATCAGGACGATGACGACGAGTGCCGCGGTCTGCTGGAGGGTGCCGCCGATGACGTCGACGTAGCCGGTGATCATCGCTTCCAGCAGGCCGATCGCCAGGCCGCCGACGACCGCGCCGACGGGGCTGTCGAGGCCGCCGAACAGGGCGGCGGCCGAGGCGTAGATGAGGATGGGGAACATCGTCGTCAGGGACAGCTGCTGCGCCGACAGGGGTGCGATGAGCACGCCGGCCAGGGAGCCGATGATCCCGGCCAGGCCCCAGCCGAGCATGAGGATCCGGCCCGTGGGCACCCCGGCCAGGGCGGCGGATTCGGGGTTGTCGGCGACGGCGCGCATGTGCAGGCCGAGGCGGGTGCGGTTGAACAGGGCGAAGACCAGGCCGATGAGGACCGCGACGACCAGCCAGACACCGAGGGCGTCGAAGTACAGGCGGGCGCCGCCGACGGCCAGGTAGTCGTCCTGACCTCCGGGGAACAGGCCGGGCATCGTCTTGGTCTCGGCGTCGAACAGCAGCCCGGCGAGGGCGTTGAAGCCGGTGAACAGGCCGAGGGCGACGATCAGGGTGGCCATGTCGTTGCGGCGCCGTACGGGCCGGATCAGGGTCCGCTCGACGGCCGCGCCGAGCACGAAGCCGATCGCGCAGGCGATGAGGGCCGCGGACCATACGGGGATGCCCTGGGTGGTGAGGGCCCAGGCGATGTAGGTGGTGAACAGCGCCATCTCGCCTTGGGCGAAGTTGATGGTGCCGGTGCCGCGGAACACCACGACCAGGGCGAGGGCCATGATGGCGTAGACGGTGCCGTTGGTGATGCCGTCGAACAGGCGCTCCAGGAAGATGTCCATCGTCGTCTCCCTTCTCAGAGGCCGAGGTAGGCGCGGCGGATGGACTCATCGCCCCGGAAGCGCTCGGCGTCGCCTTCGGCGATCACCCGGCCGACTTCCAGGAGGTAGACGCGCGAGGCGAGGCGCAATGCGAGGTCGGCGTTCTGCTCGACCAGCAGCAGCGCGGTGCCCTGCTCGCGGTTGACGTCGGCGAGCACGTCGAACAGCTCGCCGACGATCTTGGGGGCGAGGCCGAGGCTGGGCTCGTCGCACAGCAGCAGCCGGGGGCGGCTCATGAGGGCGCGGGCGACCGCGAGCATCTGCTGCTCGCCGCCCGACAGGGTGCCGGCCTCCTGTCCGGCGCGCTTGGCCAGGATCGGGAAGATCGCGCACCACTTGTCGATGTCGGCGGCGATGGCGGCGGTGTCCTTGCGCAGGGCGGCGCCGACGCGCAGGTTGTCCAGGACCGACAGGTGCGAGAACGTGCCGCGGCCCTGCGGGACGAGGCTGATGCCCGCTGCGACGATCTGGGGTGCGGACAGCGCGTCCAGCGGCCTGCCGTCGAGGGTGATGGCGCCGGTGTGCGGGATGAGGCCGGACAGGGCGCGCATCGTGGTGGTCTTGCCGGCGCCGTTGGCGCCGAGGATGACGACGATCTCGCCCGCCTCGACGGTGAGGTCGAGGCCGTGCAGGACGCGGGCGGGGCCGTATCCGGCGCACAGGCCGGTGACGTTCAGCAGGCTCATGCGGTCCTCCCCAGGTAGGCGGCCAGGACGCGCTCGTCGCCGCGGACGTCCTCGGGGGCGCCTTCGGCGATGTCGCGGCCGGATTCCATCGCCACGACGCGGTCGCTGATGCCCATGACCAGGCCCATGTGGTGTTCCACGAGCAGGGCGCCCAGGCCGCGTTCGGCGCGCAGCCGCAGGATGAGTTCGCCGAGTTCGTCGACCTCGGCGTGGGTGAGGCCGCCGGCGGGCTCGTCGAGCAGCAGCAGGCGGGGCCGTCCGGCGAGGGCGCGGGCGAGTTCGACGCGCTTGAGGGTGCCGAAGGGCAGGCCGGCGGCCTCCTGGTGGGCGACGTCGGCCAGTCCCAGGTCGTCGAGGATGTCCATGGCCTCGGCGGCCAGTGCGCGGTGCGCCCGGCGGGTGCCGGGCAGGCCGAGCAGGGAGGCGGTGAAGCCCGAGGAGTCGCGGGAGTGGGCGCCGAGCAGGGTGTTGTCCAGGACGCTCAGGGAGGGGAACAGGGCGAGGTTCTGGAAGGTGCGGGCGATGCCGAGCCGGATGATCCGGTCGGGGCGGGTGCGCAGCAGGTCGTGCCCGGCGAAGGTGATGGTGCCCGAGTCGGGCCGGTACAGGCGGGTGACGCAGTTGAACAGGGTCGTCTTGCCCGCTCCGTTGGGGCCGATGAGCCCGCGGATCTCGCCGGGGGCCACGGTCAGGGACACCCGGTCGAGGGCGGTCACTCCGCCGAAGCTGAGCGTCAGGTCGCCGACCCTCAGTTCGGGGGGCGGATCGTGGGACATGGGCGGCGGGCTCCTCTCGCCGTTTTCACACTTCAGTTGTGAGTGTGCTTCCGGTCACATGATTGCTACAACAAAGAGAGTGGCCACGTCAACGGCTTGATATGAGACCGGTATGGCGATCTTGACGGCCGGGTGAAGAGACCCCTTGGCCGATTCACTCTCTTAGTTGTAGCGTGAGGGAGACGGGGGTCACGTCCCGCTAGAGGAGGAAGTCCCATGCCCAACGACAGCCGCGACAGCGCCGTGCAGGCCCTGCTCGACAAGCAGGAGATCACCGAGGTCCTCACGCGCTACCTGCGCGGCGCCGACCGCGGCGACGCCGCGGGCATCGCCGCCTGCTACCTGCCCGGCGCCACCGAGGACCACGGCGGCGTCTTCACCGGCACCGCCGAAGACTACGTGGCGAGCATCACCCCGGTCCTCACCCATCCCCGCGGCCGGACCATGCACTCCATGACCAACGTCCTGATCGACCTCGACGGCGACACCGCCGCCGCTGAGTCCTACGTCGTCACCTTCAGCGCCGTCCGCACCCCCGACGGCCCCGGCAGCAGCTTCGTCGGCGCCCGCATCCTCGACCGCTTCGAACGCCGCGACGGCCGCTGGGGCATCGCCCACCGGGCCCTGCTGTGGGAGTGGAGCCACGACGCCCCGGCCGCCGAGACCTGGCTGTTCGGCATGCTCGCCGGTGACACCGCCGCCCTCAAGCGCGGCGGCAAGTTCCCCGCCGACCCCGTCTACACGGCGAACGGCGCCGCCGAGGAGGACAAGTGAGGAAGCTCAGCGACTACACCGCCCTGATCACCGGCGCCAACCGCGGCATCGGCGCCGCGTTCGCCGCCGAACTCCTGGCCGGCGGCGCCAAGGTCTACGCCGGGGCGCGCGACCCCGGCTCGGTCCCCGCCGAACTCCTCGAGGCCGGCGCAGTCCCCGTCGAGATCGACGTGACCGACCGCGAGCAGGTCGCCAAGGCCGCCGCCGCCTGCGCCGACACCTCCCTGCTGATCAACAACGCCGGCTACCACGCCGGGCAGCGCCTGGTCATGGCCGACGACCCGGACGCCGCCCGGCAGGAGATGGAGATCAACTACTTCGGGCCGCTCAACACCACCCGCGCGTTCGCGCCCGTGCTGGGCGCCAACGGCGGCGGCGCCATCGTCAACGTCCTGTCCGTCGCCGCGATCGCCCCCACCCCCTTCATGGGCGGCTACTCGCCCTCCAAGGCCGCGACCCTCTACCTGAGCGGCATCACCCGCGCCGAACTGGAGCCGCAGGGCACCCGCGTCACCGCCCTCATCGTCGGATCCGTCGACACCCGCATGGCCGACCACGTCGACGGCGCCAAGGAGAAGCCCGCCGACATCGCCAAGGCCGGGCTGAAGGCGATGCTGCGCGGCGAGCACGTCAGCGACACCGACTGGATGGCCGTGGACTCCCGCGCCCGCCTGGCCCGCGACCCCGCCCGCTACGAGCGCGGCCTGGCCAAGCTGCTGCACGCCACCGAACTGCGGACCGGCCGATGAGCGGGCCCCGGCTCGTGCAGGCCACCGTCGCCGCCGCCGACCTCGCACCCGCGGCGGCCGCCGCCCGCGCCCTGCTCGGCCTGCCCCCCGGATTCCCCGACCCCGAACTGGCGTCCTGGGGCATCGTCAACGAGATCCTCGGCCTCGGCGGCGGCACATACCTGGAGATTGTCGCCCCCGCCGGCCCCGAATCGGCCCTGCACGGATTCCTCGGGCGCGGCGAAGGCGGCTACGTCGTCGGCGTGAAGGTCCCCGACACCGACGCCGTCGTCGAGCGCGCCGGGAGGCTCGGCGTGCAGATCGCGCACCGGCAGGACTTCCACGGCGCCGACATCGTCCAGTTCAAGCCCGGAAGGCTCGGCGCGATGCTGGAGGCCGACCGGATGCCCGACGGCATCGGCTGGCACTACGACACCTGGGACACCCCCGCCCGCCCCGCGGACGCCCCCACCGGCGCGCTCCTGGCCGTCGACATCGCCGTCGAGGCGCCGCAGGAGACCGCCGCGCTGTGGGCGGAGCTGCTGGACGCCGAGCTCACCGGCCCCGCCCGGGTGAGCGCCGGAGACGGCGGCATCCGGTTCGTGCCCGCCCAGGGGCGGCGCGGCCTGGTCGCCGTCGACATCGCCGCCCCCCGCGCCGCCGAGCACACCCTCGCCGGGCTGCTCGTGCGCTTCACGAAGGAGACCGCATGACGCTGCGCGTGATCCAGTGGGCCACCGGCGCGATCGGCAGGACCACCCTGCGCGCCGTCCTGGACACCCCCGGCCTGGAGCTGGCCGGACTGTTCGTCTACGGCGACCGCAAAGCCGGGCGCGACGCCGGCGACATCGCCCGCCGCGAGCCGACCGGCGTGATCGCCACCCGCGACCGGGCCGAGATCCTCGCCATCGACGCCGACGTCGTCATCCACGCCCCCCGCCTCCAGGTCCCCTACGAGACCCACGACGCCGACCTGTGCGCCCTGCTGCGGTCGGGCAAGAACGTCATCACCACCGCCGGCCACCACTTCCCGCGCGCCCACGGCGCCGAGCGCGAGCGGATGTTCCTGGACGCGTGCGAAGCGGGCGGGACCACCTTGTACGGGGTCGGGATCAGCCCCGGCGTCGTCGGCGAGCGCCTCACCCTCGCCCTCACCGGCGCATGCCTGGACGTCGAACACGTCCAGATCGACGAGGTACTGGACGCCAGCCGCGTGCCCGACCCGAACTTCGTGTTCGACGTCATGGGCATGGGCGCCGAGCCCGCCTCGGTCGACCTCGCCGGCGGGGACCTGCCGGTGATGTACGGGATGCTGTACGGCGAGACGCTCGCGTTCATGGCCGAGCGGATGCGGCTGCCCGTCGACCGGATCGAATCCGACCACAAGGTCCGCGCCTCGGTCCGCGACCTGCAGGTGCCCGCCGGGACCATCAAGGAGGGCACCGTCGCGGCCACCGAGTGGCGCTGGCACCTCGTCAGCGAAGGGCGGCGCGTCCTCACCCTGGCGATCATCTGGACGATGGATCCCGACCTGCCCGAATACGCCGGCCGCGACCACTGGACGATCACCGTCCAGGGCAGACCCGGCATGACGATGACGCTCAACCTCATCGAACCCGACGACCCGACCAGCCGCACCACCGCCGGCCAGTTCATCACCTCCGGGCCCGTCATCCGGGCGCTGCACGAGGTCGTCGCCGCGCCCCCCGGCATCTTCGAGCCGCCCGTCTTCGCCCCGTTCGACTTCAAGGGAGGCACCCGGTGAGCCAGACCGCGATCCAGGAGGCCAGCCCCCACCCGCACTACGCGCTGCACGCCGACGGCACCCGCGTGGAGCGGTTCGCCGACCTGCTGCGCCGCCGCGCCGCCGCCACCCCCGACCTGCCCGCCGTGCTGGAGCCGGGCCGGACCACCACGTTCGGGCAGATGCAGGAGCGCGCCTCGCGCGTCGCGCGGGCCCTGCTCGCCGACGGGGTCGGCCCCGGCGATCGCGTCGCCTACATCGGCGTGAACTCCGCGGCGTTCCTGGAGGTCCTGCACGGCGCCGCCAAGATCGGCGCGATCGCGACCGCCGTCAACAACCGGCTCCACCCGCGCGAGGTCCTGCAGATCCTCGGCGACGCCGAACCGTCCGTCGCGGTGTTCGGCGCCGGGGACTCCGGTCTGGCCCCCGGGGAAGGGGCGGTGGCGTCCATCGTCCGGATCGTGACCGCTGACGACGCCCCCGGCACCACCGGCTACGAGACGTGGCTGAAGGACGCGCCGCACGGAGGCGACCCCGGATACGAGGCCGGCCCTGAGGACACCGCCCTCATCTTCTACACCTCCGGCACCACCGGGCTGCCCAAGGGCATCATGCTCAGCGGCCGCAACCTCGGCCAGGCGCTGGCGACCATGCACTACGGCATCGAACTCGACACCACCTCCGTGGCGATGGCGCCGATCCCGTACTTCCACGTCTCCGGCTTCGGCCTGGCCATGGTCGCGATGGTCAACGGCGCCGCCCTGCTGCTGGAGCTCGCCGCCGACCCCGAGGAGCTGCGGGACCTGCTGATCTCCCGGCGCGTCTCGCACGCCGCGCTCGTCCCCACCCTCATCCAGCGGCTCATCGCCCTGCCGGAGGTCGACAAGGCCGACTGGAGCGCGCTCAAGTACGTCGTGTACGGGGCGTCGCCCATCCCGCTGCCGGTGATCCACGAGGCCACCCGCACGATCGGCTGCAAGTTCCTGCAGTCCTACGGGCTCACCGAGTCCACCGGCGGGGTGACCATGCTCGCCCCCGCCGACCACCTGCCCGGCCCCGGGCAGGAAGGGCGGCTGCTGTCGGCCGGGCGGCCCATGCTGGGAGTGCCGATCCAGATCGTCGACCCCGAGACGCTGGCGGAGCTGCCCGCGGGCGAGCGCGGCGAGGTCGTCATCGGCGGCGGGCACGTCATGCAGGGGTACTGGCGGCGGCCCGACGCCACCGCCGAGGCGCTCCTGCCCGACGGGCGGCTGCGCACCGGCGACGGTGGATCCTTCGACGCCGACGGGTTCCTCTACCTGCACGACCGCCTCAAGGACATGATCGTCTCCGGGGGCGAGAACGTGTACCCGGCCGAGGTCGAGAGCGTCCTCACCGAGCATCCGTCGGTGCTGGAGGCCGCCGTCATCGGGGTCCCGTCCGCACGGTGGGGCGAGAGCGCGTACGCGGTGGTCGTCCGGCGGCCCGGCGCGGCCCTGGAGGAGCGGGAGCTGATCGCGTTCGCCCGCGAGCGCCTGGCCCACTTCAAGTGCCCCGCCGGCGTCTCCTTCACCGACGCGCTGCCCCGCAACGCCTCCGGCAAGCTCCTGAAGAACCGCCTGCGCGAGGCCTACCGGTAGGAGGAACGCACGCAGCTGATCGCCGCCGACGAGGCCCACTTCGCCGCCATCGCCGAGAGCCTCCACCGGTCGATCACCGACCTGTCCGGCCGGCTGGAGGAGCTGCGCAGGCAGCCCGGCGGCAGCGGCCGCGCCGTCCTGGACCGCGACCTGGAGGTCCACCGGCTCGCCGCCCGCCTGCGCGCCCTGCGCCGCTTCGGCCTCGACCTGCGCCTCGGCCACCTGACCGGCCCCGACGGTGCCGTCTGCATCGGGCGGCTCGGCCTCACCGACGCCTCCGGCCGCCGTCTGCTGCTCGACTGGCGCTCGCCCGCGGCCGAGCCGTTCTTCGGCGCGACCCACGCCGCCCCGATGGGCCTGACCAGCCGCCGCCGCTACCGGAGGACCCTCAGCAGGATCAGCGACTACTGGGACGAGGTGTTGACCGCGCCGGGGTGGTGGCGTCGCAGCCGACCTGGACGACGGTCGCGCCACCGGCGGTGCCGCCGGATCCCGGCGCTGCACCGGACCCCCGGGACCCCATCCTGCATCTCACCGAGCACGAGCCCCCCGCCGCCGAGGCCGCGCTCCTGCAACGCCGGGCCGACATCGCCATCACCCACTCCTACAGCCTGCTCCCGCGTCCCCTGCCGCCCGGCTGCGAGCAGCGCACCCTCTTCGACGAACCGGTCCATCTCGTCATGCACCCGGCAGTCGCCGCAGGCCACCACCTCTCCCCAGGAGATCCGGCGGACCTGCGCGACTTCGCCGAGGCACGCTGGCTGCTCCCCGACACCCGCACGGCCTGCCACGAGATGATCCAGCGCGTGTGCGGCGCCGCCGGCTTCACCCTCATCCCGCGCATGGCCCTGCCACCGCACGGTCCAGACCTCAGCGTCCACCCCCTGCGCGCCCCCGTGCACCGCAGCATCCACGCCCTGTACCGCTCAGGGACCGCACAGCACCCCGCGATCCGCAACGTCCTCGACCGCTTTCCCACGATCAGCGGCTGAGACAACACCTCCGGGTCGATCAGGCCCCGGGGTCCCAGTCCTCACCGGAGCGTCGGCAGGGACTTCGACCAGCATCGCCTTCGCTTCGAGGCACAGGGTGTCGATCTGGTCGACGGCCAGGCGCCGACAGGTCACTTTCTGGGACGGGAGGACCCCAGGGAGCTGATCTTGCATGCGGGCGTCGAGAAGGTGGCCGCGAGCGGGCCGTGCGCCGACGGCGGCCCGAGGACGGAGCCGGTGTCGCCCGGCCGGGAAGCGGCGGGTCAGCCGACGTTGCGGTCGGCGCCGTCCCACCAGGGCTTGCGCAGCTCCCGCTTGAGGAGCTTGCCGGAGGCGTTGCGCGGCAGGGCGTCGGAGAAGACGACGGAGGTCGGGCATTTGAAGTGGGCGAGGCGCTCGCGCAGCCAGCCGATCAGCTCGGCCTCGGTCGTCTCGGCGCCCGGGCGGCGCACGACGACGGCCAGCGGGGTCTCGCCCCAGCGGTCCGACGGGACGCCGATCACCGCCGATTCCAGGACGGCCGGGTGGCCCGCCAGGACGCTCTCGACCTCGGCCGGGTACACGTTCTCACCGCCGGTGACGATCATGTCCTTGAGGCGGTCGTGCAGGTAGAGGAACCCGTCGCCGTCCATCGACCCCGCGTCGCCCGTGCGGAACCAGCCGTCGGCGGTGAACGCCTCGGCGCTCGCCTCGGGGTTGCGCCAGTAGCCCGGCGTCACGCACGGGCCCTTCACCACGACCTCGCCGACGACGTCCGGGGCGGCGAGATCACCCGTCAGCAGGTCCAGCACCGCCACCTCCATGCCCGGGACTGCCGAGCCTGCCGAGCGCAGCCGTCCCGCGACGGGGTTGTCCGGCCGGTGCTGGTCGGGGCCGAGGAGCGTCGTCACGCCGATCGTCTCGGTGAGGCCGTAGGACTGGAAGAACTCCGCGCCGAACAGGGCGACCGCCCGTGCCAGGAGCGGCTCGGAGATGGGCGAGGCGCCGTAGACGATCTGGCGGAGCGCCGAGAAGTCGGCGTCCTTGGCCGCGGGCATCTCGCAGATCACCTGGATGACGGCAGGGACCATCGCGGTGTGCGTCACCTGGAAGTCGGTGAGCTGGGCGAGCATGGAGGCAGGCGTGGGTTCGCGCGACTGCACGAGGGTGCCGCCGCGCGCCAGGGTGATCAGCGCCCAGCCGGCGCCCGCGATGTGGAAGTAGGGGATCGGGACCATGCTGCGCGAGTCGGCGTCGACGTCGAAGCAGGCGCCGAAGAGCTCGGCGGCCGAGGCGAGGCCGGCGGCGCTGATCCGCACGCCCTTGGGGCGGCCGGTCGTGCCGGAGGAGTACATGAGGACCAGCAGGTCCTCGCCGGAGGCGTCGCGGTGCGGGTCGACGGGGCTGCCGGAGGCCACCCACGCCTCGTAGGGCTCGCCGACCTCGATGACGGGCACGTCGAGCCCGGCCAGCGCCGGGGCGTGCTCGGGCGCGGCGACGACCAGGGACACCTCGGCGTCGGCGAGGATCCACTGGATCTCCGGCGGCGACAGGCGGAAGTTCAGCGGTACGAGCGCGACGCCGGCCTTGGCGGCGCCGAACAGCAGCTCGAAGTACTCGGTGGCGTTGCGGTCGAGGTAGCCGACGCGGGAGCCGGGCGGCAGCGCCGACAGCAGGTCGGCGACCCGGTCGGACCGCTCGGCGAGCTCGCCGTAGCGGATCGGGCGGCCGTCGCCGGTGACGGCGAGGGCGTCGGGGCGCGCGGCGGCGGAGCGGCGGAGGAGTTCGGGGACGGACAACGGCACGGTGTGCTCCTCACCAGGGGGGTGGGGTGGGGTGGATCAGTCGAGCAGCACGGACACCTCGGTGCCGCGCAGTACCTCGCCGCACTGGTCGCAGGTGAGCCTGACCTTCAGGTCCTGGCCGCAGGCGCGGTGGGTGTAGACGAGGGCGGGGCCTTCGGCGGCGCGGAACCAGCGCTGGCCCCAGTCGATGGCGGTCATGACGGTGGGGAAGAACGCGCGGCCCTTCTCGGTCAGGCGGTAGTCGGGCCAGTCGGCGCGCTCCGCTCCGGGGCCCTGGTCGAAGACGCCGAGGTCGCAGAAGACGCGCAGCCGGTCGGCGACGATCGTGGGCGGCGCGCCGAGCCACTGCTCGAAGTCGCGGAACCGGTGCGCGCCCTGGAACGAGGCGCCCAGCAGGGCCGCCGACCAGCGGTTGCCGATCAGCGCCATGGTCTCGGGGAACAGCCCTGCCTCGCCCGCGGACTGCGAGCGGCGCCGGGTGGTGGCGGCCGGGACCGAGCGGCTCCAGGTGCCGCTCGGACCGAACCCCCCGGTGACGTCGCGGGCCTCGGCCGGCTGCTCGCAGGCGCCGCAGCCGAACACCGGCCGGAAGTCCCGGCCGCACAGCCGGTGCGCCATGCGGGGCAGGCGCTCGCCGTGGGCGGGCACCCAGACGGCCTCCCACGCCCAGATCGTCAGCAGGACGGGCCACAGGTCGCGGCCTCGCTTGGTGAGCGCGTACTCGTACCGGCGGGCGCTGGCCTGGTACTCGACCTTCTCGAAGACGCCCATGGTCGTCAGGGACGCGAGCCTGCGGGTGAGGACCGCGTCCGAGATCGGCAGGGCGTCCTTCCAGTCGCCGTACCGGCGCGCGCCCAGCATCGCGTACCGCAGGATCAGCAGGTTCCACTCGTCGCCGATCAGCCCGAGGGTCAGGCCGACGGCGTTGGTGCCGCCGCGCGGGAGCCGGGTGGGCCGGTCGGGCGGGTGCACCAGTTCGGTGGTCGCCGCCGCCTGGGTAGCGCTCTGCCGGGTCACGGGAGAAGGTCGCCTTTCACAGTCCGACGGACGCCGCCGGAGTATCGGAGCCGTCCCAGCCGGTGATGGCGGATCCAGGTGCCCAGGTGGCGTGCGTGCCGCTGGAGATGCGCTCGGGCAGCAGGACACGGGCGAGCGGGCCGTCGGCCAACCGGGCGGCATCGAAGATCAGACACTCGGAACGATCTTCGTTCATGTCGGTGGTCAGCGTAACAAGGTAGCCGTCGTCCTCGGCGGTGCCTCCCACCCGCGGCGCCATGGCCGGCTCGCTGCCGTAGACGCCTTCGGGCAGGGTGAACCGCTCTTCGCCGCCGGTGAGCAGGTCGTGCTTGACCAGGCCGTTGAACAGGAACCAGCCGTCCACGCCGCTGGCGGCGTAGGTGTAGCGGTGGCGGCGGCCGCCGTAGGTGTTGTTCAGGACGCCGAACTCGGTGATGGAGTCCGACAGGCGCTCCTCGCGGCATTGGCCGGTGCGCAGGTCCAGCCGCCAGCGGTGCAGGCGGGTCTGCATCCGGTCGAGCGCGAGGAAGCGGAACATGCGCTGGTAGAAGCTGCCGTCACCGGTGTCGCGGGGCTCGGGGTCGCCCTGGAAGAACCCGTCCAGGACGATCTCGTCGCCTTCTTCGTAGGCGTTGACGAAGTGCAGGACGTAGGTGGGGGCGGCCTCGAACCAGAGGATCTGGGCGGCGGTGCCGCGCCGGGGGATCACACCGAGGCGGGTGGGCAGGTCGGGGCGGAAGCGGGCGGCGTGGTGGCCCTTGGCGAGCAGGTCGGGGTCCCAGAACAGCGGGCAGTCGTTGAGGATGGCGTAGTTCTCGGTGAAGGCCATGTCGTGCGGCAGGCGCGGGCCGGGCAGCGGCACCTCGGTGTAGTGCACGAGGCGGTCCTCGGCGTCGACGACGCCGTAGTGCATGTAGGGGGCGTCCTTGCCGTAGTTGAAGAACAGCAGTTCGCCGGTGTTCTCGTCGGACTTGGTGTGGGCTGAGACCCCGCAGGAGGGGAACTTTCCGTCCCAGTCGGACTTGCCGAGGGTCTCCAGGGTGAGCGGGTCGAGCCGGTACAGGTCGCCGCACTGGTAGAAGCTGGTGAGGGCGACACCGGCGTGCACGACGACGTCGGTGCTGGAGGCGTCCTTCATGCGGCCGCGCGCGCCCCATCCGTCCTGGCGGGGGGACCTCTCGGGCCGGTCGGCGATCCCGGCCCACAGGGGGGCGCCGGCCTCGCGTTCGGCGATGAGGCCGTCGGTCTGGACGAAACGGTTGCGGTAGAAGGCCTTGCCGTCGCGGAACCCGACGGCGTGGATCATGCCGTCGCCGTCGAACGGGTGGTAGCGCTCCAGCGCCGGGTGGACGGGGTTCTCGGTGTTGCGCAGGTAGAGGCCGTCGAGGTCGGCCGGGATCTCGCCGTGCAGGACCTTGAGGTCGTCGGCCTTCCACTCCGTCGTCTGGGGCCGCCACGGACCGGTGCGGTAGGGGTGGTCGTCGTCGTCCGGCAGGGTCGACAGGACCCTGCCCAGGATCTCCACGTCCATGGGGGTCTCCTTCAGTCGGTGCCGATGATGAGGCTGACGGCGGTGGTGGTGCTGCCGCCGATGTTCAGGGTGGCGACGCGGCCTGCCCCGTCGACCTGGGTGTCGCCTGCGGTGCCGGTGACCTGGGCGGCGGCGTCGACGAGCATCCGGACGCCGGTCGCGCCGACGGGGTGGCCGCCGCCGATCAGGCCGCCGGAGGGGTTCACCGGGATCCGGCCGCCCTTCTCCAGGTCGCCGCTCTCCACGGCCTTCCAGCTCTCGCCGGGCGCGGTGATGCCGAAGTGGTCGATCGCCATGTACTCCGACATGGTGAAGCAGTCGTGGGTCTCGATCGCGTCCACGTCGGCGACCCCGGCGAGGCCCGCGCGGGTGAAGGCGTCGGCGACGGTGCGGCGCACGTGCGGCAGGACGTAGGCGTCCTCGCGGGACCGCTCGGTCTTCTGCGCGAGCGGCAGGCCGACGGTGCGGTGGCCCCAGCCCTGGATGCGGGCCAGGCCGCGCAGCTCGGGGCGGCGGGCCAGGTAGCGGTCGCTGACCAGGACGACGCCCGCGCCGCCGTCGGTGATCTGGCTGCAGTCGTGGCGGCGCAGGCGGCCCTCGACGAGGGGGTTGACCTTGTCGTCGGCCGAGAAGCTGGCGTCGGTGAGCTCCCAGGCGCGGGTCTGGGCCAGCGGGTTGGCGCGGGCGTTGCGGAAGTTCAGCTCGCCGATCGCGCGCAGGTGGGCGTCGTCGATGCCGTAGCGGCGGTCGTACTCATCGGTGAGGGCGCTGAACATGTACGGCCACATGAAGGACGCCTCCTGGCCTTCGTGGCCGACCCAGGCGGCCGCGCCGAGGTGGCGGGCGGCCTGGTCGCCGTGCACGGTCTTCTCCAGCTCCAGGCCGAGCACGAGGGCGACGTCGTAGCGGCCGGACTCCAGGTCGGCCATCGCCTGCAGGATCGCGATCCCGCCGGACGCGCAGGCCGCCTCGTGGCGGGAGGAGGGGACCTCCCACAGGTCGGGCAGGACGGTCGCGGGCATGCCGCCGAGCTGGCCCTGGCCGGTGAACAGCTGGCCGAAGGCGTTGCCGACGTGGATCACCTCGACGTCGCCGGGTTCGATCCCCGCGGCGCGCAGGGTGCCGGTGGCGACCTCCTCGGTGAGGTCGGAGAATCCCAGGCCGGCCCGGGACCAGTTGCGTGCGAAGTCGCTCTGGTATCCGCCCAGAACCCATGTTCCAGCGGTCATCGCTTGCTCCCTCCGGGGGTGGTGCGGCCGGGAGGCCACTGCCTCACACTTACTACAACAACGAGAGTGAGTCGTCAATGGACTCTCGGCCGGAGCCCAGTACAGAGCGGAAGTTCTCGTTGAACGAGGCCTTGTCCCGACCCGTGGATCTCACTACATTTAAAAGAGTAACCGAGGAGGAGAGGAGAAGCCGCATGGCCGAGGCCCTCGTATTGGACTACGTGCGGACCGCCCGCGGGAAAGGATCACCGCGCGGGTCCCTGCACGGCATCGGACCGGTCGACCTGGTCGTCCGGCTCCAGAAGGCGCTCGCCGAGCGCACCGACCTCGACACGGCACGCGTCCAGGACGTGATCGTCGGGTCGGCGTCCCAGGTCGACGAGCAGGGCGCCAACCTCGCCCGCACCGCGACCCTGCTCGCCGGATGGGGCCACGGCGTCCCCGGCGGCGCCATCAACCGGTTCTGCGCCTCCGGCATCGACGCCGTCGCCCAGACCGCCGCCCGCATCCGCGGCGGCGACCTGAACCTCGCCGTCGCCGGCGGCGTCGAGTCGGTCTCGCGCGTCGCCATGTTCAGCGACCGCGGCCCGCTGTGGAGCGACCCGGCCACCGTCCAGTCCATCGGCTCGGTGCACATGGGCATCGCCGCCGACCTCAACGCCACCCTTGACGGCTGGACCCGCGAGGAACTCGACGCCTACGGCGCCGAGACGCAGGCAAAGGCCGCAGCCTCCTGGGACGCCGGCCACCACAACGGCGCCGTCATCCCCATCACCCTGGACGACGGCACGGTCTTCGCCCGCGACGAGCTGATCAGGCCGGGCACCACCCCCGCCGGCCTGTCGAAGTTCCCGGCCGCCTTCGCCGAACTCGGCGCCCAGGGCCAGGACGCGATCGCCCTCGCCGCTCACCCTGAGGCCGGCGAGATCCGGCACCTGCACACCGTCGGCACCTCACCCGCCCTCGCCGACGGCGCCGCCCTGCTCCTGCTCGGCGACGCCGAGGCCGCCCAGGCCGCCGGGCTGCGACCCCGCGCCCGGATCATCGCCTCCGCCACCTGCGCCACCGACCCCGTCATCATGCTGACCGCGGGACAGCAGGCCGTCGAGGCCGTCATCGCCCGCGCCGGGCTCACCCCCGACGACATCGACGTCTACGAGTTCGCCGAAGCGTTCTCCGCCCTGTGCCTGAAGCTGCGGCGCGACCTCGGCGCCGGGCCCGACCGCCTCAACCCGAACGGCGGCACCATCGCCATGGGCCACGCCTTCGGCGCCACCGGCGCGATCATGGTCGGCGGCTGCCTCACCGAACTGGAGCGCCGCCAGGGCCGCTACGGCGTCGCCGCCGTCTCCGGCGCGGCCGGCCTCGGCGTCGCCGTCCTCATCGAAAGGATCCCCGCATGAGCAGCCTCGACGGACAGGTCATCGCCATCAGCGGCGGCGGCCGCGGCCTCGGCCGGGCCTTCGCCCTGCACCTCGCCGAACGCGGCGCCCGCCTGGTCGTCAACAACCGCAACCGGATCGTCGACGACCAGGGCCTCGGCCCCGCCGACCACGTCGTGGCCGAGATCCGGGCGCTCGGCGGCGAGGCGGTCGCCGAACACGTCGACCTCGCCGACCCCGCCACCGCCCAGCACATCGTCAAGCTCGCCCTCGACGGCTGGGGAAGGCTCGACGGCCTCGTCACCAGCGCCGCCGTCTCCGGGCCCGCCATGTTCCACAAGTCCGCCCCGGAGGACTTCGCGAACGTGCTGCGCACCAACGTGCTCGGCACCTCCCAGATCGCCGCCGCCTGCGCCGCCGTCATGCGCGAGCAGCGCCACGGCCGCATCGTGCTCGTCGCCTCCACCGCCGGCCTGCACGGTGAGCCGACCGTCTCGGCGTACGCGGCCAGCAAGGGCGCCGTCATCGCGCTCGGCAAGACCATCGCCGTCGAAGGCGCGCCGCGCGGGGTGTTCACCAACGTGCTCCTGCCCTACGCGCTCACCCAGATGACCGACCAGGGCATGGACCCGGGCCACCGCGAGGCGATGGACGCCGCCGCCGTCGCGCCCCTCGTCGCGGCCCTGTGCGACCCGGCCTCGACGGTCAACGGGCAGGTCATCGTCGCGGCCTCCGGCGGGCTGCGCCTGGCCGACGCGGTCGAGTACGGCACCGTCCGCCACGCCGCCGCCGTCGACGGGCCCGGCCTGGCCGACCTGCTGGCGGCCAGCCGCTCCGGACCGGCCCACACCTACGTCCACGCCCAGGACGCCTTCCAGGACTTCGCCCGAGAGCTGAGCGCACCGTGAACCTCGTCCCCCTCCTGATCAACCTCGGCGCGACCGCCCTGGCCGTCGCCGTCGCCATGGGCCTCACCATGGCCTACGGCCTGCGCACCCGCACCCACAGTGTCGTCGACGTCGTGTGGGGGCTCGGGTTCGTCGTCATCGCCCTCACCTCCTTCGCCGTCTCCGGCCTCCAGGGCGAGGGCGTCACCGGGCGGCGCCTGCTGGTGCTGGCGCTCACCGCCCTGTGGGGGCTGCGGCTGGGGATCTACATCTTCCGCCGCAACCACGGCAAGGGCGAGGACCCCCGCTACGCCGCCCTCCTGCGCCGCAACAAGGGCCCGGTCGTGCCGTTCGTGCTGCGCCACATCTACTTCTCCCAGGGCTGGATCATGTGGCTGGTCTCCCTGCCCGTCCAGGTCGCGATGTACCAGAACGCCTCCCTCGGCCTGCTCACCTGGCTCGGCGCCGCGATCTTCGCCGTCGGGTTCCTCTTCGAGAGCGTGGGGGACCGGCAGCTTGCCCGGTTCAAGGCCGACCCCGCCAACCAGGGCAAGGTCATGGACCGCGGCCTGTGGGGCTGGACCCGCCACCCCAACTACTTCGGCGACTCCGTCGTCTGGTGGGGCCTGTTCCTCATCGCCTGCTCGCACTGGAGCGGCCTCATCACCGCGATCGGTCCGGCGTTCATGACGCACCTGCTGGTCAACCGCAGCGGCAAGGCCCTGCTGGAGCGGCAGATGGCCCGCCGCCGCGGCCAGGACTACGCCGACTACCTCGCCCGCACCAGCGGCTTCTTCCCCCGCCCGCCGCGGCGCTCCGAGCCCGCGGCCTGACCCGGTTCCCCAAGGCCGGCGCCCTTCCCCGGAAGGCGCCGGCTTTCGCCGTCGCACACGCGGGCGATCCGCCCCGCCCCGGTCCTGCGGACCGGGCCCGCGCGAGAGCGGCCGGCGTGCTCCCGCCGCGCTCTGGTGAGCCCGCACGATCGTGGGGTCCACGCTCACGTCCCAGCAGATCAGGCCGTCCGCATCCGGCCCGGCCTGCAACGCGCCCACGATCCGCTGGGCATCGGACGGATCGAACCGCCGCGTCACCGCCAGGGCGGCCACGAGGTCTCCGGTAATTCAGGTTCTGCTTGGTCGCTGAACCATCTACCGGGGACCTCACTCGTCAGCGATCACGACACACCACCACAACTCAGACTTCGAAACAGGCTTGATGTTCTAGCGGAGGGCTTGGTGGGCTCGGGCGGTGTGGAGGGCGGCTTCGAGGCAGGCGAGGCGGTCGGCGGGGTGGGGGGATTTGCGGGCGGCCAGGAGGAGGGCCTGGTGGACGGCGAGGGTGAGGGTGATGAGTTGGGCCGCGAATTCCTCGTGGTGGGGGAGGGCGGCGAGGTAGTCGCGTTCGGGCCAGGTGAGGGAGGGGGCGGTGGCCAGGGCGACGGCGGCTTCGTCGGCTTCGAGGATGGCGGACTGGTAGGCGGGGACGTCGGGTTCGGGGCAGAGCTCGGCGAGGGCTGAGGCGGCTCGGCTGACGAGGTCGAGGCCGATGTAGGCGGTGGCGATGAGGGTGGGGCGGGCTTGGGCCTGCTGGAGTTGCCGGGTGATGTGGTCGAGGTGCTCTTTCATCGGGTGGGGCCCTTCAAGGTGGCGCGGACGGCTGGCGGGATGTGGTGGACGGCGGTGGGGGTGGGGTCGATGTTGGGTTCCGGGTAGCTCTGCCGGGCCAGGTGGGCGGGGTGGGGCGAGGCGGCTCGTTGCACGTTGAGGTAGAGCTCGTCTCGGGGGACGCCGCTCCAGGTGGAGAGGGCGTCGGCGAGGCGATGGCAGTTCCTGGTGCATTCGGGAGTGGGGGCCTGCAGGGTGCGGGCGATGTTGTGTCGGAAGGCCTGCTCGGCGGCGGCTGCGGTGAGCAGGCGGAAGCCGTCGATGGTGAGAGCGGGGAAGGCGAAGGCGGGCGCGAGGTCGGCGGATGTGAGGAGCCGGCGGTCGGGCTTGCCGATGATGCGGACTTCGTAGCGTTGGGTTCCCCGGCTCGAGGTGATCGCGGTGATGATGCCTTGGTGCGGGGTGTCGTAGATCGCGACTTCGTCGCCGGGGCGGTAGCGGATCTGTTCGGCGAGGTCGGTGCGGTGCCAGGTGCGGGCTTCGCGGAGGGCGTCGTCGAAGTCGAGGTCGTGGGCGTCGGCGTAGTGGGCCAGGTCGCGGAGCAGGGTGGTGAGGCGGGCCTGCCGCCACCAGGGTTCGTCGGCGGGTGCGGGTGTGGAGCCGGTCGAGGTGCGCTCGTGGGCGTTCAGGGCTTGTTCGGCGGAGCGGCTGGCGTGCTCGATGGGGTTGAAGTCGTCGGTCATGGGTTCACCTGAGGGCCTTGGCCAGGAGGCAGGTGTGGCGGGCCGCGGTCAGGCAGGCGGTGCGGTCGGTGGCTTTGGTCTTGTTCGCGGCGGACATGAGGGCGCCTGCGATCTGGTCGGCCAGGGTGGTGAGGTCCCGGACGAGCAGGGCGGGGTCGCCGCCTTGGGCCAGGTAGGTCTCTTCGGGGTGGCTGAGGGCGGGGATGGCGAGGAGTTCGTGGATGGCCAGGCCGGTCTCGTCGCAGGCGGACAGGTAGGAGCGGGCGGCGTGGTCGGGGCCGCGTTCGGCGAGGGTGTGGGTGGCGCGTTCCACTGCTTCCAAGCAGGTGAGGGCGGTATGGAGTCGGTCGGGCAGGCTTCGGGCGTCGGCGAGCCGGGCGGCGAGGTGGATCAGCATGAAGACCTCCAGGAAGAGCGGGATGTAGGAGGGGAGAGCCCTCACGGGAGCGCGCAGGAGCAGAAGGTGGCTACTCACCGTGAGGGCTGATCCCAGGATGGTGATCGCAGAAGAGGATGCCAACTTTAAGCAACGTCATTTATGGAAGTTGCCTTCAGTTGATTCGCTGCGATCTCTGCTTGCTGTCGGTTTGTGCTGTTCTGATTGGCTGAGCGACCGGGCCGGGAGCAGCCAGGTCGCATGCAGGGAAGTTCTCGGCGGCGAGCTGCGCGGGCGTGAGCGGCTTGTTGCCCTCGACTGCCTCCTGCGCGGAAGCCGAGGCACAGGCGAGAACCTGTTCGGCACCGCTCCCGGACCAGCTCCCGAGAGCTTCAGCGAGCTGAGCCCGATCCCGCAGAACCGCCCCATCCGGCGGCTCGTGAAGGAGCTCGGTGTTCCGGACGGACAGTTCCAGGACGACGAGCAGTCTCTGGGCCTCGGCTGGCGTGGCGGCGGTGCGGTTGATGCTGTCCACCGGTACGGGCTCGAACGGGTCGGCGGGGGAGAGGCGCCTGGTCGGCACCCGGGCCAGGAGCCCGTCGTAGCCGGGGACGCTGAGCAGCCGGATGCTCATCCCGCCGTCGGTCTTCTCTCCGGCGACGACGGTGCCGCGCAAGGTGTGGCCGCCGTCATCGGATCTGAGCTGGACGAGTTCACCGGGCTTGTGCCGGCGGATGCGAAGCGCCATCAGGCATCACCCGCCTCGTCGTCCCCTGCCTCCGCCTCGTCGCCTGTCGGCGGAGGGAAGTCGCTGATCTGCCGGAACAGCGTGAAGACCTCCAGATCGGACATCTCCTCGACGTCCTCCTCGGGAAGGGCGGGTGGCTCGGGATCGAACCAGCCTTCGATGGGCGGCGTGAGCCGGGCCTGGTGGGGTTCGAAGTGCTGGGTCTCCGAGCACTGGTAGAAGGGGCCGCGCGGGCCCATGAGGATGGGCAGCTGGTGGTCGAGGTGGTCGCGGAACCACAGGCTGATGCCGGTCGCGCCTTGGAGCCGCATCGTTTCCCACGAGTACCAGAGGGCGGAGAGCCGGACGATCGCCTCGGCATGGCGCCACCACTCGGCGCACCAGCGGTATTCGCCGCCGAGGGAGCGCCGGTAGATGGGGTTGAACTGCCGGGTCACCCAGTCGGTGAGGTCTTCGTACCGGGTTTCGAGGCCTTCAGCTGCGGGTGAGAGGTCGCTGGCGAGCGGGTCGGACTGCACGGATCCTCCAGGTGAGACGGGTTCGGGTCATAGGCGTCGTTCCTTTCTCGTGCGAAGGGACAGGGGCTTCAGTAGGAGTCGTTCCGCTCGGCATAGCGGGTCGCTCCAGCGGCGATGGATGCTTCGGCCTTCTGGATGCAGGAGGCGATGTCAGAGGCCCGGGGGCCGCGGTACCAGGGCTTGAGGTGAAGCAGCGCGGGTTTGCCGCCGGTGGCCAGTAGTAGGGCGGTCGCCGGTGGAAGAGCCCGGATGGCGGCGGGTTCGAGGATGTCCTGACGGCGCAGGGAGACCTGTTCGCTGGTGCGCCCGTCGCCGTAGGTGAGGGAACTGGTGGGTACGTCGTGCTGGCCGACGAGGGTGGCCAGGTCGCGGACGAGCCGCGGGGAGTCGACGCCGGCGCCGATGAGTTTCCGGGTGGTCGCACCCCACAGAGCGGCCATTCCGGGCTCGCCCCACACGGTGACGCCCTGCTCGTAGGACTGCAGGATCGTGACGGGGACGATGCCGCGGGAGCCGAGGTGGGAGTACAGCTCGGGCAGGTCGGCGATACGGCAGATGTTCGCGGCCTCGTCCAGGACGACGACGAGCGGCGGGTCCAGCCGCCCGCCCGAGCGCTCCGCGCGACGTTCAGCGGCCCGCATCGCGGCGTCGGTGAGCGCCGCGATCAACGGAGAAGCAGCCGAACGGGACTTCGACAGCAGATAGAGCGTTGTTGCGTCGGTGAAGTCGGCCGGATTGAAGGACGGAAGTCCCGGCTGCGGAGTGACCCACAAGATGATCTCCTCATCGCGCAGGCACTTCGCCGCCGTCCGCGCGGTCTGGTAGATCCCGTCCCGGGTCTCCACCGCTCCGTGCTGGGTGCCCTGCAGGGAAGAGGCCATCAACTCGAATCCGCCTGAGGAGAGCAGCTCGATCGGCGTGGGCACACCGGGCTCATCAAGCCAATGAGCGACCTGACGCAAGGTGCCCCCTGAACCGGCCGCGGCCAGGAACAGCGCCGACAGCAGGTCTTGAGCGGCCGGCCCCCACAGGTCCTTCTTCTGCGGGTCGTCGACCGTGAGCACGAAATGCCCGGCGAGCCGATGGGCGTCCTCGACGGTGGTGAGCCCTTCGAGCGGATTCCACCAGAACCCCTGACGCTGGTAGGCGATGTGCTGCGGATCGAACAACCACACCTTCTTACGGAGCGCGGCCGTCGCCGCCCACAGGTCGGCTTTGTTGCTGGTCACGACGACCGGACCGGGCGCTGAGAGGACGTAGGGAATGGCCAGAGCTGTTGTTTTGCCCGAACGAGGGGCCATGAACGCGGTGATCGTGTCTTCCCAGGAGGAGAACAAGGCGGGTCCCTTGCCGCGAGGCACCATCAGCTCACCGAGGAGAAGTCCCACCTCGCCGGGCTGCAGACGCTCGCCGTCCGTCAGAGAACGCCGTAGCTGAACGGCTCGGGCCGCCGTTGCGGACGCCGTCAGGTTCTCCACGCCGGGATCACTGGCAAGTGCGGCGACAGGATCGTCTGGGGCTGGCCAGCGAGAGGCTGCGAACCTCCACCCCCACCAGATAAGACCGCCGAAGCTCCCGAACATCATCAGCCAGACGAGGACGACCAGGGGAGTGGGCGTCCCGGGCCAGGCCCGTGCGTAGTCCCGGCCGAGCAGGGCGACGACGAACTCCACCCCGAAATCCGCGACGTCGCCTCGATAAAGGGAAGCCACCTTGGCTCCCGCCCACAGCAGCCACAGCAGACCGATCGGCGTCCAACAGGCGATGAGCACTGTCCAGCCTCCTGCCGCTCCGGTGTGCCAGAACGACGGTTTGGGTCCGAGCGAGCGGGTCATCTGACGGCCTCCTGTCCGGCTGCGGCCGCGGACCCGGTTCGCCTACCTCCCGAGAACGACGGGATGATCCCAGCGTGAGCACGAGCCCGGACCACGATTCCGTCCACGCCAAGGCCCTGCGACAGCATGTCTTCGGTACGCCTGACGATCCCGTTCCGGATCTCATGGCTGAGAACGCCAAAGCCATCCGGCGCTACGTCGTCTGGAAACGACGCAGGCCCCGCTATCTCCGGCTGCTCGGCGGGATTCCGGAACGTAAGGACCGCTTCACTGCCGCTCTCATCCGTGATGCCCGAAAGATCAGTGATGCGGAGCTGGACCGGCTGCTTTCCTGCGGATGGCGACCCTGCCTCACTGCTGCATGGCTGATCGGCATCGACCGCCGTCAGCATTACCGCGAGCGCCTCGGCGAACTTCTCCTGGAGAGCGCAGGCCCGTATGCAGGGCAGGGCTACTGCTTTGCGCTCGCCCGCTTCGGCCGACCCGAGGACGCCGAGATCCTCACCGCTTACCTGGACCGGTACCTGCCCAGAGCGGACTGCTACTACGACCAGGCTTGGGCCATGGGAGCACTTTTGTATCTCGATGAGCGGTTGGGCACTTGCTATGCCGAACGTTTTCTCGAGACCGGGTTGTGGCAGTCCTCGGCGTTCTCGGAGACAGAGCCCGCCGACTACCACGAGATGATCGCCAGCTTCTGCGAGACCGTCGGCGATGCCTGAGGCCGAATGAGGGGTGAGCACCCCGGACCGGAAACCCCGATTCACTGGACACCACCTTCGAAGCGCGGGCTCTGCCGCCCGGAGTCCGATCGGATCCGCTGGTCGGTGTCGTACAGCCAGTACTCGGCTCCCACGAGGGTGAGCTGGACCGGCAGCCCGAGCCGCTCCCCGGTCTTGATCAGATAGCGTCCCCTGCCCGGATGCCTGGCTCCCGGCTGCCAGGTCTCCGGCGCGGACCAGGACGTGACGAGCTGCTGCTCCGGCTCCGTCAACGGCGTGATCTCGTGCACCCGGGCGAGCTCCCGGGGCGGCAGTCCGGCCAGCACGGTGATGGCGCTGCGGTCCACGAACCCGCGGGCCTTCGCCCGGTCCTCCTCGGTGGGCAGCGCGTCCAGGTCCGCGAGCGAATGAGTGATCATGATGCTGGCCATGCCCTTGGCCCTGCTGAGCCTCGTCAACGCATCGGCGTGCTCAACGAGACCAGGCGCCCCGCGCAACGCCCGCCACAACTCGTCCATGACCCCGAAGTAGGAGCGGCGTCGTCCGCCGAGGGCTTCGGCGGCGTCGATGGTGCCGTAGGCATAGCTCCAGGTGCACAGCATCGCCGCGGTGAGCAGCTTGTCCCCGGCCGCTCCGATGCGGGAGATGTCGACGCTGATCGCAGGCGCGTCGAGGTCCAGCGGCGTGGTCGTCGGCCCGTCGAAGACCCCTGCCAGGGAGCCGTTGCACAACAGGTCGAGCGCGAACACCAGCTCCCGCACCTCACGCCGGTAGACCTGCTCGTTACGGGCACGAGCCGCCGACCACAGCTCGGCCGAACCTTCTTCAAGCGCGGCCAACACATCCGGAACGGTCGGCTCCTCCTGCAGTCGCTCATCGAGCAGATCGATCACCCGGCCGAGGACGACCTCTTCAGCGTTGGTGATGCGGCCCTCCCGCACCAGGGTGCACAGCGCGAGCAGCAACGACAGCCGACGTCCGCGGACTTCGGCCCGCAACGCTTCGGCTTTCGCTCCGTCCAGCTTGCGCAGCGCGGAGCCGAGCGGCCCGGAATCGAGCGGGTTGACGCGATCCAGCCCCCGCCCGATCTGGATGACCTGCCCGCCCAGATGCTGCACCAGCGCGGTGTAGTCGGGCTTGGTGTCGCCCAGGACGATCGGGATGGTGCCGGTGGCCACGGCTCCAGTGACGAGCCGTTTGACGAGGGTGGACTTGCCGGTGCCGGGCTGCCCGAGGACGAACATGCCGGGATTGGTGATCAGTCCAGCGCGGCACCAGGCCAGCGGATCGAGGCAGACGACCTCCCCATGGAGAAGGTGGCGCCCGATCGGAGTCCCGACGGTGGGGCTGCCGGACCCGGCGACGAACGGGAAGAGCCCGCACAGCTGGGTCGTCGTCGCCTGGTACTCCGGTGCCGCGGTGACGTTGGCCGCCCGTCCGCCGAAGCGGTGCGGCCAGCCCCAGGCCGGAGCCAGCGGGTCGGAGGCGGCCAGTTGCTCGACGCTCACAAAGACCTCCGGGTCAGATCGGGCGGGCAGATGCCGCAGGGCAGGGTCGTGGCGAAGCCGGCGGCCTGGCTGCCCCACAGGATGCGAAGCCGGGTCTTGCTGGAATCGCTGGCCGACTCCACGTCGGCGACGGCGTGGGGCAGCTGCTCGGGGTTGGTGACGGTGACCGTCGCATACAGGGAGACCAGGCACAGCCCGGCTCCGGCGGCCTCCTCGGCCGCGGCCTGGCGGGCGCGGGCTGCATCCCAGGCGTCGTGGGCGGTTTCATCCCGGCCGGTCCGCTGCTTGACCTGGGCGCGGAACGCGGCGGCGTTGACCTCGTTCTGCAGGGTGCGGCTGGCCGTCGCCGAGTCCAGAGCCCGGTACTGCAAGGTGACGCGCTTGGGGAAAGGGCCGGGCGCGACAAGGCGGGTGAGGATGTCGGAGTGCACGTTCTGGCGCGGCGGCTCCTGCCACGCCCAGGTGACGCTCGTGCCGCCGTCGTGCTCGTACCTGTTGGGGTGCTCGAGGGCGTGGACGGGACCGGCGTCCGCCCAGCCGAGGAGCTCCGAGGAATCGGGGCGGCTCAGCACCCGGGCGACTTCGGCACGCGCATACGGGTCGAAGGCCGTGCGGATCGTGCCTGCGAGCTGGGCGGCGTTCATCCGCCCCGCCACGGAGACCCCGCAGCCGCCGAGCCGTCCCGCGAGGGCATCCAGGATCCGACCGAGCTCGGCGACCGCTTGGGTGAGGTCCTTGGCCTGGGTGCGCTTGGGGTCGAAGGTCACCGAGACGCGGGTGTCGACCTCGGCGGAGGCCGCCGGAGCAGAGGCCACCAGCTTGCCCAGGATCTCCTGGGCCGTCTGCGGCGCGTTCGGCTTGATGGATGCGGTGACGGCGTCGGAGAGCGCCGTGCCCGGTGAAGGCGCGGTCTCGACGGTGACCGTCACCCACCGCACAGCGGGCATGTGTCCGAGCGAGGCCAGCCAGCCGCCCCAGGAGGCGACCCAGGCGTCGGCCTCGTCACGGTCGGCGAGCCAGGGCGAGGCTGGGGTGACGTTCAAGGTGGCGGTCAGGAACCCGGTCCGCCGGTCCCAGATGACGCCGTACCGGCTGCCGTAGCCGTCTTCTGCGGACAGCAGTGTGAGCGGTGCCAGGACGCCGGGCAGGTGGAAGGCGCGCGGGTGGTCGATGACGATGCCGGCCCGGTAGCGGGTGTAGCCGCGGAGGCTGCTCCACCACCAGCGGATCCGGGCGAGCAGGAAGGTCGCGACCGGCTGACCGCCGACGTGGATGAAGCACAAGAGGCCGACCAATACGGCAGGAGGTGCGAGGTAGAGCAGGACGGCGGGCTTGAGGGAGGCGGCGATGAGGAAGATCAGCGCCGCTCCGAGGGCGAGGAACGTCGTGGTGGTGTCCATCCCCGCCAGGCCGAGGCCTCGCCTGCGACGCCAGCCGCCATAGGTGCGGATCGAGTCAGACACGGCGGCCTCCTGCCCCCGATGGGCCGTTGTCCTCGGCTTGCTTGCGCCAGGTGATGGGAGCCGCAGAAGGGAAACGATCGTTGGCGGGCCGCTGTCCGGACCCGGTAGGCGCGCTGCCGCTCGGTGGCGGTGGAGCCGGTTGACCTGGGTTGGTTCCCAGCTGCGCGTTGCCCGGCCGCTGCTCGGCGTTCTGGTTTCCGCTGCCGGGAGGAGCGCTTCCTTCCTGTTGCCTGGCGTTCGTGGCGCCTTCGGCCGTCGCCTGCTCCTGCCGTCCTGGCCGGTCGGCGCTCGGCGGCGAGTTCGAGCCTTGCGGCTGGGTGGCGCTCAACTGCTGGTCGAGGTGCCCTGCATGCTCAGCGGCCTTCGCTACTCCGGAAGCCGCCGAGCCCACCGCCGCTCCGACCGGGCCGAGGCCGCGGGAGGCTCCGATGGCCGTTGCGCCGCCGATGATTGCGCTGAGCAGGCCGCCTCCGCCGCCGCTCGAGTCCGCTCCGGTCGTCCAGGTGAAGAACTTCAGCAGGACGGGGAAGGCGACGAGGGCCAGGACGAGCATGGACAGCCCCATGAGCGTCGTCCGCAGACCCTTTCCCGTCCCGATCAGGGTGAACGCCGCGGCGTAGACGGCTGCCGCGGCGGCCGGGTAGAAGATCATGGAGAGCATCCAGCCGGTGACCTTCTTCAGCCAGTCCCGGGTGGCCGGGGCGAGCGCGCCGGCCGCGGCCAGGGGCAGCACCCCGGCGAGGATGATGAGTGAGGACTGGCGGAACAGCAGCAGGATCGCCTGGATGCCGCCGATGACCAGCGCGACGAGCCCGAGGACGAACGCCAGCACACCGGGCACTGCTTCACTGGCCAGGACGATGCCGGTCATCCGTTCGGCGAACGCATCCCCGGTCGAGGCGGTGAGGACCCATTCGGTCCACTCGTCCACCCACCGGAGCAGCAGGTTCGGCAGCGTCACGCCGATCGCCGCGACGACGGCGACCAGCGCCAGGCCGGAGCCGACCCCGATGAGCGGGTCGGCTTTGCGGGTGAGGGCCATCTTGCCCGCGGCCAGGAGCATCGCCAGGACGGCAACGGTGAGCTGGACCGGCTGGAAAAGGTTCTGCAGATGGCCGACGGCTTGTTCCTGCGCTAGATCGGGGGAGTCGATCTGGACCCACCAGGAGGAGGTCTCCTTGAAGAACCAGCCGACCGACTCCTGGAAGGCCCGCCCGACGGCGTCCATGGTGTTGGTGCCGAAGTCCTGGACGCTGTCGGGGATGAAGAAGTCCCGCGCCTTCTCCTGGAGCTTCTCCACCTCGGGGGTGGTTTCGGGTGCGATGCAGGGAAAACGAAAGAACTCGCAGTCGTCAGGTGCCCTCATTCGCACCCCCGGTGAACAGTTCGAAGTCCTCCTGGGTGAGGGCATCGGGCAGCTGGGGCAGCCAGCCGCCGCTCTCGGGGATGACGAGCTTCCAGTCCGAGCCGTCCCACTGCAGGTCCAGCTTCGCGGAGTAGCGCGTCGTCTCGCCCTCGGGGGAGACCAGCAACTCCAGGGTCGCCTGCTGCGGGTCGGAGACCAGGAAGCGGTAGCCGACGAGCTTGGCGGTGCCGCCGGGGGAGTCTTCTCCGGTCAAGCCGTACTGGTCTCGAGTCTCACCCAGCAGGGTGTCGCGGCCGGGGCCGGTGGTCTGGTCGGTGATCGTGGGCTCGTAGATGGAAGGGCCGACCTGGGAGCGGATCCGGGCCCCGATGTGCGCGGCCGCCAGGAGGGCGCCGGCTCTGGAGTGGGAGAACCCGTGGGCGAGCCCTTCATCGGTCTCATACGGTCCGTCGGCTTCGGAATGGGGGAGGACGGCGGAGCGGTAGCCGCTCCACTTCCAGCCGGTCTGGTCGACGGGGCCGTGGTCGAAGGCGTCTGGCGGGGCGTCCTTCTCCAGGACGAGCCACAACCCCGTGCCGAACAGAGCGGTGACGAGGGCGGCGGGGATGGCGAGCTTGCGGATGGTGCTCATGGATGTGCCTTTCAGGCGAAGAAGAAATCGACGATGGAGGCGGCGGTGGCCGCCAGGGACAGGCCGCCCAGGACCCACGGGATGCCGGTGGCGCCGTCGGCGGCGAAGGAGGAGCGGTTCTTGCGGCCGATGGCCATCTGGCCGCCGCAGATCAGCAGCCCGGCGATACCGCAGACCAGGACACCCCACTTGCCCCACGCGATGAGCGTGGAGACCTGCTCCTCCAAGCCCGGTGGAGCGGCCGGAGCGGGATCGGGGACTTTGACGCCTCCCTCTGGATCTCCGGGTGCGGCCAGCAGCCGGTGCGCGGCCTCCTGGAGATGGACGGACAGGCGCGGCATCACTGGCCACCTCCCTGAGCCAGGTAGGTCAGGTGCCGGATATCGGTCAACGCCCGCTGGGCGCGTCCGTTGAGCGTGACGTCGCCCGGGTCGTCCAGCAGCCGCAGCTCCCGCAGGTAGGGGAACCGCACGATGCCTCCCACCCGGGTCTCCAGCAGCAGGAACCGCGCGGAGGCGTCCTTGGGCTCAGCGGCACCGTCGCTGACGACGGCCAGGCACGCGACATGCTCCTCATACCCGCGCAGGACGGTGACGGCCGTGGTGGCGGCGCGGGTGGCCGACACCGTGTTGCGGCAGACCAGCACCAGCGGTCGGCCCTTGGAGAACACCGGCGGGGTGCCCGGCTGGTAGCGGTGGGCGAGAGAACCCAGATCCCAGGACGGCTTGAGCAGCGCGGCGAGCGTGGTGCAGCCCGCACCCCCGTGCGCGCCGACGACCACCACCTCCGGACCGCCGGGCGGCCAGAAGTCGTAGCGATGCCGGTTGTGTCGACCCACTCATGAACCTCCGAAAAATCGTGTCGCTGTGTGGTGTGGCGATGACAGTACGTGTCATACTCACAGAGCGCAAGTAACGCGACACGAACACAGACAGCAGAACTTGAAGGCTGAGCGCTTGAGCGCGAACACAGAAAGGCAGAGTTCATGACCACGGGAAACGACACCGTCCTGACCACCGCGGAGCTGGGCGAACGGATCGGCCTGTCACCCCAGACGATCCGCCGCATGGCCAACGCCGCGCAGCTGCCCGGCCTGAAGTCCGGACGGGACTACCGCTTCCTGTGGACCGCCGTCAAAGCCCACCTGCGCAACCCCGGCCACGCCACCGCCCCCGAAAGCGACAACGACCAGATCCTGTCCACCGCCGAACTGGCCGACCGGCTGCGCCTATCGACCCAGACCATCCGCCGCATGGCCCACCGCGACCAACTCCCGGCCCTGAAGTCCGGACGCGACTTCCGCTTCTCCTGGGAAGCGGTCAAAGAACGCCTCTGGCACCCCATCACCCTGGAGGACACCACTGACCAGCCCCAAGGCGCAGGCCTGCGCGCCCAGCGCCGAGCCCGCGACACCGACGCCCTCAACGACTGACCCCGCCGACGCCGGGCGGCGCCCATGCTGAAACCCGCCCTCGCCACCGGCGCCGCCCTCCTCGCCCTACCCGTCCTGACCGTCGTCCTCCTCGCCGCCCACAGCCAAGCCGCCGCCCCCACCGGCCCCGACATCACCCAACCCACCAACGAGGCCATCGACGACATCCCGCCGCACTACCTGCACCTCTACCAAGAAGCAGCCCGCCCACCCGGCCTGCCCTGGAACGTCCTGGCCGCCATCAGCGACATCGAATCCGACCACGGCCGCAACCCACCCGACTGCACCCCGAACGCGGCCGGAGCCGCCGGCCCCATGCAGTTCCTCGCCCCCACCTGGGACGCTTATGGCATCGACGGCAACGACGACGGCCGCACCGACCGCTGCGACCCCGCCGACGCCATCCCCGGCGCAGCCAACTACCTCGCCGCCAACGGCGCTGCCAAGGGCGGCAAACACCTCGAACGCGCCCTATGGCACTACAACCATGCCGACTGGTACGTCCGCAAAGTCCTCGACCGCGCCCAGGACTACGCCACCCCACCCACCACGGGTGTCGGTGCCGGTGCCACCGTTGTCAAAGCCGCCCTCCGCTGGCTCGGCACCCCCTACTCCTGGGGAGGCGGCGGCCCCATCGGCCCCACCTACGGCATCCAACACGGCGCCGACATCAAGGGCTTCGACTGCTCCGGCCTCGCCCAACACGCCTGGTCCAAAGTCGGCATCAACCTCCACCGCGTCGCCGCCGACCAATACAACGACGGCCCCCACATCCCCCGCGACAAGCTCCAGCCCGGCGACCTCGTCTTCTTCGCCTCCAACCCCGCTAACCCGCGCACCATCCACCACGTCGGCATCAACATCGGCAACGGCCGCATGGTCCACGCACCCCACACCGGCGACGTCGTCAAGATCTCCAAATTCACCGACGTCCCCTACCGAGAACGCGAATACGCCGGCGCCACCCGCCCGGCCCGCCGCTGACCACTCCAGCCCAGCAAGGAGGCATCTGACATGGCCATCTACAGCATCGCCGACCTCAAAGAACTCCCGCCCACACTCGACGTTCCCACTGCCGCCAAGCTCCTGGGCCTCTCCCGCACTAAGGCCTACCAGCTGGCTAAATCGGGAGATTTCCCCTGCCGAGTTCTAAAAATCGGCCACTCCTATCGAGTCCCCACCCTCAGCCTTCTCCGTCTCCTGGATGCAGGAACGCTCCCCAAGAACACAGCCCAGTCGGATAGTGCGAGGGCCCGGTTACGTAGCCAGACGGACATGGCCGCGAGGGGACTGAGCTGCGAGTGCTGCTTGTCACGGCTCCGCTGGGCTGTGCAAACAAACCAACTGGGCCAGCGCCGACGACTAGAAGACCGCTGAAAATCTTAGGGGTTCGTCCAGTTTTCAAGCGGTGGGTGCGGCGGCCTGTACCGCTGGTGTGATCGGCTTCTCCTGCGGGGTATCGAATCAGTAGGCTGTAGCGGTGATTCGTCGGTATCCATTGCTCTTCTGCCTTTCCTCTGGGGCCGGACGGATGCGAACGCCGAGCGGGGCGGCCGCTCCCTCTTCGCGGAAGCCAGGCGATGCGCGGTGAGCGGCGCAACCGTGCCGACACGCATCGGTCCGTATCTCATCGAGCGGCGGCTCGGCGCGGGCGGGATGGGGGAGGTGTACCTTGCCTACTCCGTCGCGGGCGAACCGGTTGCCGTGAAGGTGATCCGACCCGACCGCACGGATCCGCACACACGTGCCCGCTTCGAACGCGAAGCGGCGATCGCGCGCACGATCTCGGGTACGGGCCGTGTGGCCCGTTTCATCGACGCGGACCCGTTCGCCGAGCAGCCCTGGCTGGCAATGGACTACATCCCCGGTCGGCCGCTCTCCGACGTCGTGAAGGACCGGGGTCCGCTGTCCGCGCCGCTGGTGGCGAGCCTTGGCGCGCTGCTGGCCGAGGGCCTTGCCGCGGTGCACGCCGCGGGCCTGGTGCATCGTGACCTGAAAGCGCAGAACGTCATTCTCGGCGACTTCGGCCCGGTGATCATCGATTTCGGTCTGGGTGCCTTCGTCGGGGCGTCCAAGGGATCACTCACGCAGGTCGGCGCGGTCATCGGCACGGTGCGTTGCATGCCGCCCGAGCAGGCCATGGGCGAGCTGGACATGACGCAGGCCGCTGACGTGTACGGCCTGGGCACCGTACTCTTGTATGCCGCGACCGGGCACCATCCCTACGACGGCGCCCGTTGGGAGGCGGTCGCCTCGCAGGTGATCAACCCCGAGATCGGCCCCGACCTGTCCGGACTGCCCAATGAGTTGGCCCCCGTCGTGACGGCCATGCTGGCGCATGAGGCGGGCGACCGGCCCTCCTTGGCGGAGGTGACCCGGCGGTGCGCCGATCTCATCCGCCTGCTGGGCATGAGTCCCGCTCGTGCGCGGCACGCTCTGATCCAGGAGACGACGGCGAAGGACCATCCCACGATGGTGCAGCCGCAGCCTGACACGTCGATGCTGGACCGGCTCGATTCACTCGAGAAGCTGCTGCGTGAAGAGCCGGCGGCCCCGAATGGATCGGGTCCGGGCGCTTTGGCCGAAAGCGATGCCGCGAGCCCGTCTCCGCCCGGGCCTGTGACCGCGCGGGAGCTCGAGCCCGAAAGCGGAGGCCCGGTCGAGCCCGTACCGCAAGGGGGCCGTCCTCCCGCTTCGCGGAGGGTCGCCGAGGAGCTGCGAGAGCGCTACGCGGTGGGGCTGGCTCTCGCCTGGCCGAAGCGCTGAACCGCCCTTGCCGCCCCGCACGAGCGCACAGTCCACGAAGGAACTTGAAAGGTAGGGCACCACGTGACCACGGCGATACAGCCCGAGGTCCCTGAGGCGCGCGACGCCGATGCGGCGCGATCGACGCACCCGGCCGGCGCCGGGCCGGGTTTCGCGCCCGGCGTCCAGGTGCGCATCCGCGACGAGCAGTGGCTCGTGAAGTCCGTCGCGGACTCCCGCGACGGACTCATGGTCGAGGTCAGCGGGGTCTCCTCGTTCGTCCGCGGCACGGACGCGGTGTTCTACTCCGATCTGGACCAGATCGACGTACTTGATCCGCGCAGGACCCGGCTCGTGCCCGACGACACCTCCAAGCACGCCAAGGCCCGCCTCTACCTGGAGGCGGTCGTCCGCAAGACCGCGCTGCCGCAGACCGAGCACGGCATCGCGCTCGCCGACTCCTTTCTCATGGACCGGCAGGAGCATCAGCTGCGCCCCGCCGAGCTGGCGCTGTCCATGCGTAACCCGCAGCCCCGACTGCTGATCGCCGACGTTGTCGGTTTGGGCAAGACGCTGGAAATCGGGATCATTCTCTCGGAACTGATCCGGCGGGGACGCGGTGAGCGCATCCTCGTGGTCACGCCCGCCCATGTGTTGGAGCAGTTCCAGCGCGAGCTGTGGACCCGCTTCGCCCTGCCGCTGGTGCGCCTGGACTCCACCGGCATCCAGCGCATCCAGCAGGAGATCCCGGCGGGCCGGAACCCGTTCGCCCACTTCAAGCGCGCCATCGTCTCCGTCGACACCCTCAAGTCGGCGACGTACGCCCACCACCTGGAGAAGTCCGACTGGAACGCGGTGGTCATCGATGAGTCGCACAACCTCGTGAACAAGGGCACCCGCAACAACCGTCTCGCCCGCCGCCTTGCCGAGCGGACCGATGCGCTGATCCTGGCCTCGGCCACTCCGCACAACGGTGACGCCGAATCCTTTGCCGAGCTGATCGGGATGCTCGACCCGGCGGCGATCGCCGACCCCAAGAATTACAAGGTCGCCGATCTCGACCACCTCTACATCAGGCGCACCAAGAACGACCGCGAGGTGCGCAACGGCCTCAAGGGCAAACCCTGGGCCGAACGCGGGGCCTCACTGCCGGTGCCGGCCCCGGCGACGCCGAAGGAGGTCGCCGTCCTGGAGAAGCTGGCGAGCGAGTGGACCCCGGGGGACCCCGACCGCTCGTCGGTCTGCGCCGATCCGCTGGTCGGCTACAACTTCCTGAAGGCGTTCCTCTCCTCCCACGTCGCTCTGCGCAAGTCCCTTGCCAATCGCCGTGCCTACCTGGACAACCCGAAGCGCAGGATCTCGAAGGACAAGGCCGCAGCGGATGCCCCCGAGCGGCGCGCCGCTCTCACTGCCGAAAGCAGGGCTCTGGCGGAGCTGGAGGCCTTGGTCGCGGACTTCACCGACCACGACTCCGCCAAACTCGACGCGCTCGTGCGCACGCTGAAGGACGTCCTCCAGGTCGGCCCGCGCTCCGAGCGCCGAGTCGTGATCTTCTCCGAGCGGATTGACACCCTGAACTGGCTGGCCCAGGAGGTCCCGGCCCGGCTCGGCTTCACGAAGAACCAAGCCAAGGCCGACACAACGCGCCCGTGGAAGGCGTACGGCGGTGCCGTCGAAGTCATGCACGGCGATGTCACCAACGACCAGCAGCAGCAGGAAATCGTCGACCGCTTTGGCCGGCTCGAGGAACCGGTGCGGCTGCTGTTCACCGGTGACATCGCCTCCGAGGGCGTCAACCTGCACCACCAGTGCCACGACCTCATCCACTACGACCTGCCCTGGTCCCTCATCCGCATCGAGCAGCGCAACGGACGCATCGACCGCTACGGGCAGGCGGTCAGCCCCGAGTTCCGTGCGCTCACCCTCACCGCCGACGTGCCCTGGCGGCGCAACGAGGAGAGCGGCGAAACGCTCACGCTCGACGACCGGCTCGTCGGCGCTCGCCTCCTGCGCCGCGAGGCCCAAGCGCACGAGATCGAGACCGGCGAAGGCAGCGCCGAGGCTGTCACCGGCCTCTACGACGACAAGAAGGAAGAGGACCGCCTCACCCGCGACCTCATCAAGGGCGGCACCGTCGAGCGCTCTATCAAGCAGTCCCAGCAGGAGTCCGGCGGGCTCCTTGCCGGACTCCTCGCCGGCGCCAATGCCCGGCTCGCCGATCCGGCGGCGGCTCCGACCGCCCTCGGCACGGCTCCGGTGCCCGAGGCCGACGTCCCTCGCGTGTTCGCCGACACCAAGGCCTACTTCCATGCGGCAGTGGACCTGATCTACCCGCAGGGTGAGCGCGAGGCCCTCAACTGGAGGTCCGAGACGGCCCACGGCCGCATCGAGTTCACCCCGCCCGACGACCTGCAGTATCGCTTCCGGGCACTGCCGAAGTCGTACCTAGAGCAAGAGAAGATCCTTACGACGTCCAAGCACGAAGGCACACTGCGCATCACCTTCGACAAGCAGTACGCCGCCGAGCGCCTGGAGGCGGCCCGCAACGCCAAACAGGGCAAGAGCGGCCAGCTCACCTCCCAGTGGCCCAACGTCTCCTACGTCTGCGACATCCACCCCGTGCTCGACTGGGTGACGGACAAGGTTCTGGCCAGGCTCCGGTACGACGAGGCGTTCGTCCTCGCCTACCGGCCCGACACCGCCAGAGCCGAGCGGATCGACGCCGCCCTGCCCGAGGCCCTCACCGGGCCGGTCTACCTCCTCCAAGGCGTCTACTCCAACGAGGCGGGCAAGCCGACGGTCGTGGAGTGGATGGCCGTCACCGGCCTCGCCGAGGCTGCTCCTCGCGTCTGGCGCATGGACTCGGCGTTCCTCACCGCCTGCGGCGTGGGTCCCGACATGCCCGGCCGCGCCCAGCCTGTGGCCCTCGGCCTCCTTCAGGAACTCCTGCCCGCGGCCATCGACGCGGCCGAGACCCATCTGCGCGAGCGCCGCGCCGACTACGACGAGCAGGTCGACTCCTACCTGGCCCCGTACGAGGACCGGGTGCGGGTCTGGGAGCAGGGCGCTCTGATCGCCGTCGGCAACCAGCAGGACCGCCGCGACCAGGTGTACGGCACCGCCGCCCGCCGCCGCGACCTCGTACGCAGTCTGCGGACCGCCAGCGACCCGATGCTGCGGGTCCTCGGCGTCCTCGAACCCCTCCACATCACCGCGTCCGCCGAGGAGTCCGCACGATGAGCTACGCCTACGACTCCTTCGTCAACCGCGGCGAATACCTCTCCGCCCATTACTTCAGCGAGGAGCTGAAGACCACCCTCACGAAAGCCAAGGCAGGCGACGAGGGCCTGTTCACCCTGTGGACCGGCCGTGAGAGCGACCCGCACGACTCTCAGCCCACCCCGCGTGAACTCCTGCCCAAGCTCCGCGGTGAGTACCTGGCCGCCGTGCGCCCTTTCCTGGCCTCCCGGGCCCAGCGGAAAGAACCCGGCGGCACCTACGACGACCCCACGGGCGAGTGGGCCGAGCGCATCGCCGCCTGGCACACCGCCGTCCTCGCAGCCCTCGGATACGACGAGCAGTCCGAGCCGGTCACCGTGCATAACGCGGGCAAGGACTACGAACTCCAAGCCGCCTGGCACGGAGACGGCATCATCGCCCTCGACTGCGGCTGGACCGCCGTCCTTGACGATGCCCTCGACCCCGACAGGGCTGGACGGCTCCTGCACCCCCTCAAGACCGCCGGCGGTCTCTTCGAAACCGGCGAGAAATTGGCGAGCTGGCTCTTCCAAAGCGAACTGCATGAACCCGGCGGCGACGCTCCCCGCTTCGTGCTGCTGCTCTGCGGCGGCGTGCTCGTCCTCGCCGACCGCCACGCTTGGGCCGAAGGCCGCTATCTCGCTGCCGACCTGGACGTGGCCCTTGCCCGTAACGACACGACGAAGACCGGCGAACTCGCCCTCCTCGCCGCCCTCTTCTCCCGCGACATGCTCACGCCCCGCCCCGACGGCAAGGGCCGGCGCATCGACGACCTGCTGAAGTCCTCTCGCGACAACGCCGTCGGCGTCAACTCCGAGCTCCGCAAGGGACTCCAGCACTCCGTCGAGATCATCGCGAACGAGGTCCTCGCCCGCCTGCGCGAGGCGAAGATCGAGCCGCGTGAGATCGAGGACCTCAAGAAGGGCCCATTCGCCAAGCAACTCACCCGCGAGTCGCTGCGCTACCTCTACCGCATCCTCTTCCTCCTGTACGCCGAGGCCCGTCCCGAGCTGGGCATCCTGCCCGCCGACGACTCCACCTACGAGGCCGGCTACTCGATCGCCCGGCTGCGCGAGCTGGTGGCACGCGAACGAAAGCTGGTCGACGAGGACAGCCGTGGCGGCTTCCATCTCTACGCCTCCCTCGACATCCTGTTCAACAAGGTCAACTACGGCCACCGTCCGCACGGCACCGAAGCGGACGACGACAAGCCCGCCGACGAGCGCAGCGAGAAGCGCGGCCTGCGCTTTGAGTCTCTGCGCAGCGAGCTGTTCGACCCGAAGGCGATCACTCTCATCGGCCGTGGCGTCCTGGACCCTCGATCGGACGGCGACGAGCTTCCGCGATGGCTGGACCTGCGGCTGCGCAACGAGGCTTTGCACCAGGTGCTGCGGCTGCTCACCATGAAGGAAGCTGGGCAGAGGGGCCGTCAGGGCGGCTTCATCTCCTACCGCAACCTCGGCATCAACCAGCTCGGCGCCGTCTACGAGGGCCTGATGTCCTACACCGGCATCATCGCTGAGAAGGAGCTGGCCGAGGTCGCCAAGCCAGGTGCGAAGAAGGGCGGCAAGCAGCATGGCGACCCCGAGAAGGGGTCCTGGCTCGTCCGCGCCGGCCGGCTGAGTGACTATCCGGAGAACACACACGTCGTGTACTCCGCCCAGGACGCCGAACAGCGCGGCCTGCGCGGCCCCAAGAAGTACCTTCCGGGCACCTTCGTCTACCGGTTGGCCGGTCGTGACCGCGAGACATCCGCCTCCTACTACACGCCTGAGTCCCTCACCGAGGTCACCGTCGAGCTGGCGCTCAAGTACCGCCTCGACCAGGATAAGGACTCCGACGGCAACCCGGTCCGGACCCGCGCGAGCGAGCTCCTGCGCTACACGATCTGCGAACCGGCCCTGGGCTCCGGCGCGTTCCTCAACGAGGCGATCGACCAAGTCGCCGAGGAATATCTCAAGCGCCGTCAGGAGGAGACGGGCATCAGCCTGGACACCTCGAAGGCACTCGACGCCAAGCAGAAGGTGAAGGCCTACATCGCCCTCCACAACGCCTACGGGGTCGACCTGAACGCGACGGGCGTGGAGCTCGCGGAGGTGTCGCTGTGGCTCAACACCATGCACCCCGGCATGCGCGCACCCTGGTTCGGCCTGCACCTGCGACGCGGCAACTCCCTCATCGGCGCACGGCGCCGGGTGTATGAGGCCGAGCGCATCGAGAAGGAGCGGACCATCGGCGCGCAGACGCCGACCAAGCTGCCGTTCCGGGCTGCCGAGGACGGCGCGGAGCAGCCGTTGCCGAAAGGGGCCGTACACCAGTTCCTCCTGCCCTCACCCGGCTGGGGCGCTGTCGCGGGAGCAGGAGGCGACGCCAAGAAGCTGGTCGAGCAGCTTGCCGGGGCGCAAGCGGAGCAGCTGAAAGCATGGAAGAAGGGCATCCAGACCAAGCCCAAGACGACGGGCGGCAAGAGCGGCCAGCTCGCCCGGCTGCAGGCGGCGGCTCGTCGTGTCGAGTACCTGTGGCGACTCGTCGCCAAGCGCATGGAACTGAGCGAGCGGGAGATCTCCCGCACCATCGCCGTGTGGGAGGCCGACCGGGTGGAGGACGCCGAGGAGTACGCCTTCCTCCGCCGCGACAAGCAGAACACCGACCAGAGCCTGCCACTGACCAAGGAGCAGGTCTTCCAGGACCTCTTCGAGGCGGAGGGCTCCCCGTACTGGCGGCTCAAGCAGGTCATGGACGCCTGGTGCGCGCTGTGGTTCTGGCCGCTGGACAAGGTGGGCCTGCTGGACGGCACGGACCCGGAGTACGCCACGGCGCCGGTGGTGCCGGCGCAGGCCGGGGCGGACCTGGATGCGCTGCTGTCATCGGCGGCCGGGCAGACCGTCGAGATCGAGGCGGCCGTACCGGGACCCGCGCCCGCGCCTCAATTCGTTGAGAACCAGCTGCTGTTCGCCATGGACGGTGACCAGATCTCCCTGGGCGAAATAGGGGACGACGACGGGCTCGTGGAGAAGAAGGAACTCAAGGCGCATACCTTCTCCGTCCACAAGAAGGCCAGCGGGCCGGTACGCCGCCGCGCCATCATCCCGCTCGCGGACCTAGACGACTGGATCGCCTTCCTGGAATCCATGGTGGGCACGGGACCGGTACCGGAGAACACCCTCGCCGAGACTTTCGACTCCCTCCAGGAGCTGAAGACCCTCGAAAAGTGGATCGAGGGCGAGATGGGCATGGACGATGCCCGCAAAGCGGTCGAGACGCGATACCCGTGGATGCGCGTGGTCCGCGACCTCGCCGACGAACACGGTTTCTTGCACTGGGAACTGGACTTCGCGGGCGTGTTCGTCGGCGAGGCGGGGGGCTTCGACCTTCAGGTGGGCAACCCGCCATGGGTACGGCCGGAGTGGAAGGAGGACCCGGTCCTCGCGGAGTACGAGCCATGGTTCATGCTCGCGGTGGAGCCGAAACCGGAAGACAAAAGCGAGCGGCGGGAGACCGAACTCGCGCGCGAGGAGGTGCGGGAGTATCTGCTCGGCGAGGCGACGAATACGGTGACAATGGCGAGCTACCTCTCGGCGGCGCCCGTCTACCCGCTGATCTCGGGAACCCAGCCAGACCTGTACCGGGCGTTCATGTGCGAGGTGTGGGATCACGCCGGACGCGGCGGCGCCGCCGGGATGGTGCACCCCGACACGCACTTCGCCGGGGACAAGGAGGCCGCACTGCGCGCGGCGGCCTACCGGCGGCTGCGCGTGCACGGTGACTTCGTCAACGCAGGCAACCGCTTCTTCCCGCCGCCGGTGGGCCGGTCCAGCCACTTCGGCGTCCACATCTACGGGGCGGAAGGGGAGATCTCCTTCGACTCGTTGTCGTGGCTCTTCACCGTCGACTCGCTCCGGCTGTCCGCCTTCGCCGAGGACGCGGGCGCCGATCCCGGCGTCAAGTACGCCGGCGGCTGGGACGAGCGCCCTCACCCCAAGCGCGTCGTCCGCGTGACCACCGACACCCTCAAACGGTGGCGTCGGCTGGTGGGTGATGAAGGACCCCTGGACCACACCCGGCTGCTCACACCGGTGAGCACGGCGGAGGACCCGGCGATCGATGCGCTGGGGACCTATCCCTTGCGCCTCGGCGCTCTGCATCCCGACATCACCCCCGGATACCACGAAAGCGGAGCCAAGAAGGCGCAGTTCGGCCCGGACAAGAACCAGCGGCTCATCAACTACAACACCGGCGTCGACGGCCAAGAGGACTACCACGCGCAGGAATGGAGCGACGTCATCCTCAAGGGACCGCAGATCGGCGTCGCCAACCCGATGTTCAAGCAGCCCAGCCAAGGCGGCGGCGAGGTACGCGGCCTCGACCCGAGGACGCTCGCGGACGACGCGGTGCCGGAGTCGGAGTACCGGTGCGCGGCTCCACGCGACGTGTTCCTGGGCGAGCAGGACAGATGGCCCGACTGGGAGAGGTACGAGGCGCTGCTCGCGTCGCGGGAGGAGCGGGTGCGGGCGCGGATCCGAATCGCGGAGAAGCACAGGGTGGAGCCGGAGGAGGTCGAGGAAGAACAGGTCGAGAAGTTCCTGCTGGCCGAGGCGAGCCATCCCTACAGCGAGGACTATCGGGTTGCGTGGCGCCAGATGATTGCTCCAGATACAGAGAGGGCTCTGTACGCGGCCCTACTGCCTCCTGGCCCAACGCATGTCCATGGCCTACGAACGATGAGGCTTCGGAGCCGTCGTCAAACAGTGTTGGTTAGCGGTCTGTTCGCGGCATTGCCGTCCGACTACCTCTTGAGGACATCCGGCACGGCTAATTTTGATGTTGCGCAAGTTTCGAAGTTCCCCGCTTTCCAGCCCGACTTTCCTCTAGCCCCCGCCCTCCTCCTCCGTACCCTCCGGCTGAACGCTCTCACCACCGCCTACGCCGATCTCTGGGCGGAGCTCTACGACCCCGGGTGGCCTGGCTACGAGCCCTGGGCGATCGAATGGCCCTACCTCAGGACCGAACTGCACGACGTCACCCCCACCTGGCGGCGCGACACCCCGCTTCGCACCGAGTACGCCCGCCGCGCCGCTCTCGTCGAGATCGATGCGCTCGTCTCGGTATGGCTTGGCATCGACGCGGACACGCTCATCGCCATGTACCGGGCCCGCTTCCCGATCATGCAGGACTTCGACCGGGTGATGTGGTTCGACGCTAACGAGCGGAAGATCGCCGGGGACCGGTACACGTACGGTTTCGACCAGACCAAGGACCACTGGACCCAGTTCGTGGCCTACGAGAAGGACCCCGAGTCCGCCCCCGTCCCCGACGGCTACACCGCCCCCTTCTACAAGACCGACCGCGAGCGCGAGATGCGTGAAGCTCACGCCTACTTCAAAGAGTGTCTCGACGAAGCCGTGGCGAAGGGACTGTGGGACCCGGAGAAGATGGAGGTCCCGACCCCGTGAGGCCGACCCTCGAAGCGCAGGGACTCAAGGAGAGCCTGCTCCAGTATCTGTCCACGACGTACGGTCTCGCCGACGAGGGCGCCCGTAAGGCGCTGCACGCCTTCCTCGGGGAGGAGACGACGGGCATGTTCCGTGGCCCGTACCTGCGGCTGCGTACCCCCTTCACCCCGGCTGGCGACGGTTGGCAGCAGCACCTGGATTGGGTGCGCACCGACGGCTGGACACCGCACGCGCACCAGGCCCGCGCCTTCGCCCGGCTGACCTCGAAGGACGGGCACGCACCTCAGCCCACGCTGGTCACGACGGGCACAGGCTCTGGCAAGACGGAGGCGTTCCTGTACCCGGTGCTCGATCACTGTGCCCGTGAGCGCGCAGCCGGGAACAGCGGGGTCAAGGCCGTCCTGCTCTATCCGATGAACGCGCTGGCCACCGACCAGGCGGCCCGGATCAACGAACTGCTCACCGACTACGAGGAGCTGAGCGGCGTCCGCGCCGGCCTGTACATCGGGGACAAGGCGGCGACGCACTACGACCGGGTCTACACGCGCCGTCAGGACATGCGGTTGTCTCCGCCGGACATCCTGATCACCAATTACAAGATGCTCGACCAGCTTCTGCAGCGTGCCGCAGATGCTCCCCTGTGGGACGGCTGCGACATCCGCTACGTGGTCGTCGACGAGTTCCACTCCTACGACGGCGCGCAGGGCACCGATGTGGCGATGCTGCTGCGCCGTCTCGCCATCGCCGTCGGTGCCGGCCGGCCCGGCGAGCCGCTCGGCACGATCACTCCCGTCGCGACCTCCGCGACTCTCGCCTCCAGCACCGACGACGAAGGAATGCGCCGGCTTCTCTCGGCGGCCGCCCATGTCTTCGGCGCCGAGTTCACCCAGGACTCGATCATCGGCGAGGACCGGCTGACGGTCGAGGAGTTCATGCTCGACGAGTCGGTCCCGGACGCGAAGTTCCTTCCCGGCCAGGTCACGCCCCCTGAGACGTTGACTGCTCTGCAGGATCCTGCCGCCGGCCTCGAAGCGCTCGCGGACCTCGCCGGGGCCGTCATCGGAGTTCGTACCATCGACCCGTTCGTTATCGGTGCCGCGCTCAGGCGCAACCGTCTGACGTACGCGGTTTTGAAGGCGTTCGACGGCACGGTGCGCACCTATGACGAGGTGCTCGACGTGATGCGCCGCAGCGGGGCGAGGAGCTGGGACGAGACGATCACAACGCGGCCGCAGGTCGCTGCGCTGGCGCTCGCCCGCTTCGTCGCCCTGCTGGCGGTGGCGCGTGACCCCGAGGCGCCGCGCGCCTCCAGACGGCCTCTGATCCAGGTCGAGGTGCATCAATGGGCGCGGTCCGTCACGCGCGTGCTGCGCGGGGTGCTGCCCTGGCCGAAGGCCGAGTTCGCCTGGGACGCCTCCGGGGCGCACAACCGGCTGCGCACGACGCCAGACACCACCGCCTCCCGCGACACCAAGGTCTTCCTTCCCGCGGTGTACTGCCGCGAGTGCGGGCGCTCGGGCTGGTCGGTCCTCGCCCCCGAGTCGGATTTCGAGGAGCTGGGCTTCGAGGCCCACAAGATCCGCCGGGCCACGGTCACCGCCGACAAGGCCAAGGTACGCACCCTGGTGGCGGCCACCGACAACGAGGCCCGTGAAGGCAATGGCCGCACCCTGATGGACAGGGCGGCGCAGAGGTCGCTGACCACCGGCGGCGCAGGCGTGCTCATGGTGCTCGACGGTCTCTCCCGCCGACTGCGTCTACCCGACCCCCAAGACGACTACGACGACGAAGGCAACCCGCAGCCCGCCGGCCCGGACTCGGTCTTCGTCCTCGTCCAACTCGGCGACACTGCGGAACGCGCCGCCAAGGACGACTGGTGCCCGGCATGCGGCACGCACAACGCGATCCGCTTCCTCGGTACGGGCGCCGCCGCGCTCACCGCCGCGTCCGTCACCCAGCTGTTCACCGGCGGGGAGATGGACAAGGAGCAGCGTGAGACGAAGACGCTGATGTTCAATGACTCGGTGCAGGACGCTGCGCACCGGGCCGGTTTCGTCGCCTCCCGCTCGTACACTTTCTCTCTGCGTGCCCTGTTCGCCAAGCACCTGAACGAGCAACGTCCCACCGCGCTCAACGACCTCGTCGCCGACGTCGTCGCCGCCACCACCGACCGCGAGACGCTCGCCGCCGTGGTCCCGCCGGATCTGCACGACGACACGGGCGTGGCGCGTTTGCTGTTGGGCAAAGGTCGCGGCGGGAGCAAGAAGACCTGGGACCTGATCGGTGAGCGGTTCGCGTTCGAGGCCGTGATGGAGTTCGGCCACCGTTCCCGCAACGGCCGTACCCTCGAACTGACCCGCACCGCGGCCGCTTGGGTGGGTATTCCCGACGAGCGGGCGGCCGTGGCGATCGTCCGCGCCGCCCATGAAGAATCCGCCCACCGAGGACTCGCGCTCACCGAACACGACGACGCCCGCTACCTGGCCTTCCTGCGCGGCCTACTGGAGCGGCTGCGCACACGAGGCGCGGTCGGGCACAGGTGGCTGGAGAAGTTCCTCGATGAGGCGGGCACTAGCCGATACTTCATCTGGGGCGGCCGCCCGCGCGGCATGAAGGCCTTCCCCAGGGGAGTCTCTGCGCCGAGCTTCCTGCTCGCACGGCCCAAGCACGGCAGCGAGTTCGACATCGCCGCCGGGCGCCTGTCCTGGTACCAGACCTGGGCGCAGCGCTGCTTCGACATGACCCGCGAGCAGGCCGACGAGTTCTGGGTGCAGCTGCTGCCCCAGCTCACCGACGCCGGACTGCTGGCGGCGCGCACCCCGCGCGACACCGCCGTCCGCGTCTACGGCCTCCAGCCGGGCGCTGTCCGCCTGCAGCGGTTGGCCGACGCGCAGGCCAACGAGTCGTATGCGCGCTGCCCGAAGTGCTTCTGGGAGCAGACCGTCCACCCCTCGCTGCTGGCGCAGTACCACGGACAGCCCTGCCCGGCGTATCGCTGTACGTCCGGGCGGCTGGTCGCGGGCGACCGGTGGCTGGAGACCGTCGACCGGCACGACCGGGACCGCGACTACCGCGACGACTACTACCGCGGCCTGTACCGGCGAGCCGGCACCTACCAGATCGTCACCGCCGAACACACCGGTCTGCTCTCCCGGGCCAAGCGCGAGCGCGTCGAGAGCGCCTTCCGTGACGGCGAGGGGTTCAACGACCCCAACGTGCTGTCCTGCACGCCCACCCTGGAGATGGGCATCGACATCGGCGACCTGTCCGCCGTCGTCCTGGGTGCCCTTCCACGCGGGCCGGCCAACTACGCCCAGCAGGCGGGTCGGGCCGGGCGCCGTACCGGGAACGCCTTCCTGCTGACCATCCCCGACCGCTCCCGTCGTGACCTGTACTTCCTCGACCGGCCACGCGACATGATCGACGGACGGATCGTGCCGCCGGGCTCGTACCTGTCGGCCGTCGAGATCCTGCGCCGCCAGTACACCGCGCACCTGCTCGATCTCGCGGCGCGCGGCCGGCTGCCGCGTGAGGACGGCAGACCGCTGGCGGCCCTGCCGCGCCGGGTCGATGAGCTCTTCGGCCCCTCCGGCTACCTCGCCGACTTCACCGAGGCAGCCCTCGCCCGCGGCGAGCGGCTCGTCGCGGACTTCCTCGCGCTCTTCCCGACCGGCGTGAGCGAGACCGCCCGACAGGAACTGAAGCGGTACGCGGTCCGCGGCATTCGCAGCGCGATCGAGAAGGCCGAGCGGGAGTGGGGACGCGAGAACCAGAAACTGCGCACCCGTATCCGGACGATCCGCGCCGCGATCGACGAACTCAAGGACGGAGACGACGAACAGGCGCGCACGAAGGCGGAGCTGGAGGCCGAGCTGGGCTCCGTCTCGAAACAGGGCGCCGCACGCCAGCGCCGGCCCGCACAGAGCGTGCTGTGCGACCTCGGCCTGCTGCCCAACTACGCCCTCATCGACGCCGCGACCACCCTTGAGGCCACCATCTTCTGGCCCGAGGGCACCACACCCGAGGGCGGAGTCCGCTACAAGTCGAAGTCGTTCTCCTACGGGCGGCCGCGCGGCTTCGCCCTGTCTGAGCTCGCCCCCGGCAACACCTTCTACGCCGAGGGCTACAAGCACCGGATCACCGGCATCGACATCATCACCGGCCGGGATCGGGACTGGCGCCACTGGCGGTTCTGCCCCTCGTGCGGCTACGTCCGCACCGAGAACGCCGAGAACGACATCACGCCCTGCCCACGCTGCGGGGAGGAGGGCATCGCCGACTCCGGCAGCCTGCGGCAGGTCGTCCAGCCCAGCGTCGTCACGGCCCGCGACAAGCGGGAGGACGCCAGGATCGGCGACGAGAGCGACGATCGCGATCGCCGTTTCTACACGGTTGTGGACATGGTCGACATCGACCCCGGTCACTTCGCCGCGGGCAAGTCCTGGCGGCACACCAAGCAGACCTTCGGTGTGGACTACACCCGCCGCGCCGTCATCCGCCGCATCAACGCCGGACCGCTCAGTATCGGCGCCCAGGAGAACGACCGGCTCGCCGGACGGCCCGTGCGCATCGCTCCCTTCCACGTGTGCACCGCCTGCGGCGCCGCGAGCGCCGACGGAGTCGCGGTCTTCGACGACGACCGCGACTCCGTCGACAACTCCGCCAACCGCCGGCGCGAACTCAAGCACCACACCCCCTGGTGCCCGCTGCGGCGCGGCAAGGAGGACGTCCCCCAGGAACCCGTCCTGCTCGCCCACGAGCTGGAAACCGAGGCCCTGCGCATCCTGCTGCCCGCCGCGACCGTCCTCGTGGAAGAGAAGATCCACTCCTTCCAGGCGGCCCTGCGCCTGGGCGTGGACGACGCCTTCGGCGGCGACCCGCAGCACCTCGACACCACCCTCGCCACCATGCCGGACCGCGACACCGCGGAGAGGCGGAACTTCCTGGTCCTGTACGACCTTCTCCCGCACGGCACCGGCTATCTCGACCGGCTCACTGCTCCCGCGACCTTCCGCCAGGTACTCGAGAGCGCGCGCCGGCTGCTCGTGGAGTGCCCCTGCAACGGAGAGGGCATGCCGGCCTGCCACCGCTGCCTGTACCGCTACGCCGACGAGCAAAAGATCGAGCGCGTCTCCCGCCAGGCGGCCCTGGAGATCCTTGATGAACTCCTGGGCACCGACATCGACGCCTGGGACACCCAGCCGATCGGCAACACCGACCAGATCGGCCTCGACGGACAGATCGAATCCGACCTCGAGGCGCGCTTCCTCAAGGCCCTGCGCGGGTGGGCCGGACAACGCGGCGACGCCGCCCTGGAAGAGAGCGGCGACAACAGCGCCTACCTGCGTCTCGACGAGGTCGGCACCGTGCGCGGCTGGCGTTTGACCGCCCAGCGCAACGAGGGGTTCACCCGCACCGACTTCACCTTCGAACGCGTCGACGGCCCCAAGCAGAAGATCACCGTCTACCTCGACGGATACCGCTACCACGCCACCCGCCGCCACAACCGGCTCGCCGGCGATGCTGACAAGCGCAACCGGCTCCGGGCTGAGGGACGCGCAGTCTTCCAGCTCACCTGGGACGACCTCGACGCCTTCGAGCGGCAGACGAACACGGCGGAATCCTCCGCGAGGCGCGAGGCGGCCGAGCCGGTGTGGCCGCCGTATCCGCGCAGCGCCCAGAATCTCGCCCAGCAGCTGTACAGCGAGCGCGACGGCGATGACCTCGCCGCCACTGCCTTCACCGACCCGATGACTATGCTCCTGGCGTATCTGCGCGGTCCGGACGACGCGGCCTGGGGCAGGCGGGCATCGGCCGCGATCGGCGGGCTTCTCGGAACCGGCAAGGAACTCCTCGTCGGCAACGGCACCGCCGACCAGGCCAGCCAGGCGCTCGAATGCCTCCTCGACGCCTGGGGCCGTGCCGACGGCGCCGACCCGGCCCCCGTTCAGGGCGCGGGCACGCTCAACCTGTTCCAGACCTGCGACCAGTCCGGCCTCCCCATCGCCTTCCTCGTCGACGGATCCACCCGCCGCTGGTCCGCCCTGGCCTGCCTCGACGACGCCGCACCCGAGCAGCTCGGCACGCCCGAGCACAAGGCGCGCTGGCGCTCCTGGCTCCAGTGGTCCAACATCCTGCAGTTCCTCGCCCATGACGGCGGCGACGGCATCCAGCTGACCACCACCACCGCGGCGAGGTTCGACATGTCGGTCCTCAAAGCCTTCGGCGGTCTCGGTGAACTGGAGTCTCTCATCGTGCGGTACGGCACACCCGCACCGCGGCCCGCACCCACGCACGCCTCCCACGACACCCCCGTCGAAGCGGCGCTGCGGGATCTGCTGTGGGACCGGGAGATCCTCCAATACCTCGACGAGGACGAACCCGACACCCCCCTCACTCGCCTGGCCCATGCCTTGGCCGACGGCGGTAGGAAAGCCCCCGCCTACGGCCACGAGCTCGGCGAACGCCGCTGGCTCGCCGACTTCGTCTGGGACCACGGCGACCAGCGGATCGCTGTCATGGCCGAACCCTGCGACCAAGCGGACGAGGAGAGCGACAAGACCTGGCGCGCCTACCGCGACGCCGGTTTCACCATCCGCTCGGCCGACGACTGGCTCGCCGACCTCGACGCCCTGCTGGCCGCGCTTCCCGAGGCCGGCGTCCACCCCGATCCCGAGGAACAGAGCGCTGCACGATGACCGCACGTCTCAGCCTCTACCAAAAGGCCGAAAACGAGCTCTACAAGATGGACTCGTCGGTCAAGACGAAGTTCTACGACTTCTGTCACCAGTTCCGCATCAACCCCGATCACCCCAGCCTCGACCTCCAGCCCCTCAAGGGCGACAGCCGTATCTTCCGCGCGAAGATCGACCGTTCCTACCGGGCGCTTCTCGCCCGGGCCGGTACCGGTGCCGACGGCATCCAGCAGTGGCTGATTGTCGCCGTCCGCCACCGCAAGGACGTCTACGAAGAACTCACCGTCGCCATCAACCGGATCACCGGCGAGATCGAGTTCGTCGACCTCGGCGTCGTCGGCCAGAGCGTCCTCCAACGCGCGGGACTCCGACTTACCCCCGCCCCGGACGAGCAGGCCACGCCAGCCGAGCACACGCCCGCACCCGTGGAGACGCGGGAGCCGGCGCCCCCCGCCGAACCGATCCTCGCCAGCTGCGCTCCTGAGGACCTACGCCGGCTCGGCGTCGTCGACGCCCTCATCGCCATCGCCCTCACCGTCACCGACGACGAGGAACTCGACCAGCTCATCGCCGGCGCCCCGCGCCTGACCGCAGAAGTCCTCACCGGCCTCGGCTCCGGCATGACCGTCGAGGAGGTCGAGCGCGAGATCACCCTGCCCGCCGCGACCCCGCTCGAGCCGGGCTTCGAGAACGATATGGCCACGGCCCTCACTCGTACCGCGGTGACCACGGTCGACGACGACATCCGCAACGTCCTGGCCGAGGGCGACTTCCGTGCCTGGAAGGTCTACCTCCACCCCACCCAGCGCAAGATCGTCGAACGGAACTACAACGGTCCCGCCCGCGTCAGCGGCGGCCCCGGCACCGGCAAGACCATCGTCGCCCTGCACCGCGTCGCCCGGCTCGCAGCCGCCCTGCCGTCCGGCCCTGGCAGACCGATCCTGCTGACCACCTACACCAAGAACCTCACCGCCGACCTGCGCTCCCGGCTCACCTCGCTCATACCCCCCGCGCTGCTCGGCCGTATCGACATCAAGCACATCGACCAGCTCGCGCAGAGCGTTCTTAACGACAACACCTCGCCCGGCTCGCAACGCAGCCTGATCACTGACGATCAGGCCATGGACGTGCTGCGCGAGGTTCTCTTCGAACACGACGAGCAGCGTTGGGACGCCGAATTCCTCTTCGACGAATGGGAGCAGATCGTCCTCGGCCAGTCCCTGGCCACCCGCCAGGACTACTTCAAGGCCCGCCGCGCCGGCATGGGCCGCGCCCTCAACCGACCCGAACGCGCCGCCGTCTGGAAACTGCTCGACCAGTTCGCCCTGCGCCTCAACGGCCTGGGCCGGGAGACCTGGGCCCAGGCCGCCGAACGCGCCGCCCGCTACGAGATGGAACGCGCCCGCAAGATCCAGATCCGCGCCGAGCACAAACCCGACGACAGCACCCCGAACCATCTCGACGACGCCTCCGGGACGCGTCGCCTACGCCACCGCTATCAGCACATCGTCGTCGACGAGGCCCAAGACCTCAGCCCCGCCCACTGGAAGATGCTGCGCGCCATGGCCGCGCCCGGCCCGGACGACCTGTTCATCGCCGGCGACACCCACCAGCGGATCTACGACCGGCAGGTCACCCTCTCCACCGTCGGCATCAACATCCGCGGTCGCTCCTCGAAGCTGACCCTCAGCTACCGCACCACCCAGGAGATCCTCGACCAGGCCGCCAAGATCGTCCGCGGAGCCGCCTACGACGACCTCGACGACGGTACCGACACCCTCGACGGCTACCAATCCCTGCTGCGCGGCCCGGCCCCCGAATACGTCGCCTGCACCGACTGGACCGACGAGATCACCCAGCTCGCCCAGACTCTCGGACAATGGCGCGCGGAGATCACCCGGCCCGCTGTGGACGGCACCGTGCGCGACCCGAGCGGCCATCTCGCCGTCTGCGTCGCCGACGGAGAGATGGCCGACCGCGTCGCCGCCGACCTGGAGACCAAGCACGGCATCACCACCACCACCCTCACCAAGGACGGCCCGCAGGGCGATGGTGAAGTCCACATCGGCACCATGCACCGATTCAAAGGACTCGAATACCAGAGACTCGCGATCATCGGCGCAAGCGACGGCATCATCCCGCGCACCGCCTTCATCGACAAATACGCAACGACCGATCCCAACCGCTACGAACGCGAGCTCAAGAAAAGCCGCAACCAACTCTTCGTCGCCACCACCCGAGTCCGGGACGCACTACGCATCTCCTGGCACGGCAGACCCAGCCCGTTCCTGCCCCTGTAGGCGGGTTGCGGGACGCAGCGAGACCAAGGGCCGAGAAACCGCCTACCAAAACTAGAGAGGTTCAATGACTGTGTGACCTGGCCGTACTCAGATCTCGTCAGGTGCGATCCAGGCGCCATTTCTTTTCGGTGCGTTGATGCCGACGTGTTTCTCGGCCCAGCGGAACAAAGTCTCCGCTCGGTCTAGAACGTCTTCAGCGAGGTCGGCGGTCATCAAGACCAGCGGTGACTGGTCAGGCGTGAGCCGCTTTTGGGTTATGAGCAGGTCGGTGAGCCGGTTCTTCGCCTTGGAGTCGCTGTGTAGGAGAGCATTACGCCATGCTCCGATCTCCAGAAGGTAGGCCTTGTGGCTGTCGGGCAGGGCGAAGTCCGAGGGGCGAGATCTCGCCGTCGCGGCCTCAGGCAGCCGCTCCCAACGCTCCACCCACGAGACGTTCTTCTCGGTTCCGGCCTGCTGGTGAACCCAGTTGATGTAGCCCTCCGCTGCCGCTTGAACCTGGGTGAGCGTGGACTGTGTTTCGTCTCTTTCCCGCTGCCGCCGTTCCATGGCCTGGCCCCGAATCGCTTCCTCGGATTCCGCTTGGTCGGCGCGCTTACGAGCCCGAAGGGCAGCGACGATCGCGAGCCTGAACATCACTTGTGACGAGTTGTAGTTCTCCATACCGATGATCCTCCTCAACCGGTACGCCAGACCGTTAACCGCGAGTCCCAATTTCTGTGCTGGATCTTTGAGCCTCTTTCATCCTCGGCGAAGGGCTTTGATCACGGCATGATCGCGAGTTGAGGATTCGCCCCCGGACACAGA
>NZ_BAAAHH010000037.1:0-76773 GCF_039525175.1 Actinocorallia libanotica | reverse complement strand
CGCCCCCTCCGCCGCGGCCACGGCCGCCGCGCCCTGGACGGCCTCCGGGTGCGCGTGGGTGACCTCCGCGGTGCGGATCGCCGTCCCCGCGGCCTCCCCGGGCCGTCCGGCCAGCGCCGCGCCCAGCGGCGCGACCCGCATCGCCGCCCCGTTGCCGTGCGAACCCTCGCCGCCGAAGCTGCCGCGCGCCTCGGCCCGCCAGTCGGCGCCCGACCCGACCCTCTCCAGCAGCTCCAGGGTGTTGGCGCCGTAGCGGCGATCCACCGACAGCCGCTCCGCGAACTCGGCGGCCAGCAGGTCCTGGTCGACGCGACGGTTCTCCGCCAGGTGCAGCACGACGGTGCAGGCCATCTCGGTGTCGTCGCTCCACGCCCAAGGCGCCTGGGGCACCGGGTCGGCGTGCCTGGAGAGGAAGTACGCCGGAGCGAAGAACCGGTCGCCGAAGGCGTCGCCGACGGAGAGCCCCACCAGGGACGAGAAGGCGCGTTCGAGGTCCAAGGCGTCGAGCGGTCGCGGATGCATGCCCCGAATCTAGGGCGCGTTCGTCCCGCGATCACCGGGTTTCCCGAATTCCACGAGGCCGGCGATCCGCAGAACCTCCACGACAGGGTCCCCGGCCCGGAGCGCGCGTCCGCGCCGGGGGTTTTCTCCCTGCTCCCAGGGGCAGGTCCAGGAGAGGGATGGAGTGATGGAGATCGATCCGGCGGCCATCTTCGACGCGGCGCCGACACCGCTGGCACTGATATCGCCCGATCTGACCCTCGTCGCGGTCAACCGGGCGTACGAGCAGCTGATGGGCTGCACACGCCAGGAGATCACCGGCCGCGACGCGCTCGAGGTGCTCGAGGCCTTCCACGGCGGTTCCACCGGCGAGACGGTCCAGGCGGTGCGGCACTCGATGGAGTGGGTGATGGCCGAGAAGCAGAGCGACTTCCTGCCGGTGCGCCGCTACGACGTGGCGGATCCCGCCAGGCCGGGGGCCCTGCAGGAGCGGTACTGGAACATCACCCACGCCCCGCTGCTGGATGAGAAGGGCACGGTCATCGGAATCCTGGCCCACGTCCAGGACGCGACCGCCCTCGTTCGGCAGCAGCGCGAACTCCAGGGGGCGCCGCCGCCCGACGGGAGCTTCCTGACGCACACGGCGGCCATCGAAGCCCATCTGGAAGCCCAGGCCGGCCGGGTGTACGAGATCAACCAGCTGCTGCACCAGACCCACATCCAGGACCAGCAGGCGCTCGAAGTGCTGCGCGGGGCGGTGCAGCAGCAGCGCGAGGCGCTCACCGACGCCTCCCACGACCTGCGCGGCCCGCTCACCGGCCTGCTGACACGCCTGCAGGACGCCCTTGACGACCCTGACGCCGATCCCCGCCAGGTGCTGGGAGCCGCCCTGCACGACGCCGAACGGCTCAGCGACATCGTCAGCGACCTGTTGGAGCTGGCACGCCTGGAGGCCGGCGTCCCCGTCCCGACCGAGCCGGTCAACCTGGCCCGTCTGGTCAGGGGCGAGCTGAGCCGCCTCACTCCCGAGATCACCACCGCCACCCGGCTGGACCCGGGGATCGTCGTGGACGGCTCTCCCGTCCGGCTGGCCCGCCTGGTCGCCAACCTGCTGGCCAACGCCCAGCGCCACGCCCGCTCCCGCTTGGAGGTGACGGTCGGCGCGGACGGCGATCATGCGGTGCTGGAGGTGAGCGACGACGGCCCGGGCATCCCCGACGAGGACAAGGAGGCGGTCTTCCGCCGCTTCTACCGCCGCGCCGACGCCCGCCGCAGCGACCCCGGCGGCACCGGCCTCGGGCTGCCGATCTCCCGGCAGATCGCCCAGACCCACGGCGGCACCCTGCACGTCTCCGACCGCCCCGACGACTCCCCCGGCGCCCGTTTCGTCCTGCGCCTCCCTCTCTCCGGTGCCGACGGGGATCGTTGACCCGTACCACCGTCCCCTCTCCGACGGCCGACCGCCCGGGTTCATCCTGGTTCAGGCCGACCCGGTTCGGACTGGGCGCCGCAAGTCGACCTGTCGCCGCGCCGCACACCGGTCCGGCGCCCCCGGGTTCCGGGGCGCCGGACCGCTTCACACCCGGTGCAGGTTCCTGATCGGCCGTGTCGCCAGCAGCGCGACACAGACCGCGACGCAGGCGCCCGCCGAGACGAACAGCAGGATCCGCGGCTCGACGGCCTCGGAGACCGGTCCGACCAGGGCCTGACCGACCGCGGCGCCGGAGACCGAACCGGCGACCTCGTAGGCGGTCACCCGGTTCAGCACCTGCTGGGCGACCTGGGTCTGGACGCTGGTCGCCCACATCACCGACCAGAACGCCCAGGCGCAGCCGCCCAGGAGGTGCCCGGCCATCAGCAGCGGCAGCGGCAGTTCCAGCGCCGTCGAGAGCGGGATGAAGGTGAAGCCGGAGATCGCGAGGCCGCCCGCCGCCAGCGGCCGCACCGGCCTCAGCTTGATCGCGATCAGCCCGCCGACGACCGTGCCGGTGCCGAGCCCGGCCATCACCCAGCCGTAGGCGGACTCGCCCAGCCGCTCGCCGATCAGCTGTGAGCTCAGCGGGATGTAGGGGCCGAAGACCAGCATCCCGAAGAACACCCAGATCACGATCACCGACCACATCCAGGTGCGGGAGCTGAACTCCGTCCAGCCGCGCCGCAGGTCGAGCAGGATCGTCGTGGACTGCTGCGGGCCGCCCGCGGGGCGGGCCCGGATCAGCGCGAGGCACAGCCCGCTGAAGGCGAAGGTCGCGGCGTTCAGCGAGTAGACCACGCCCGCGCCGGTGAACGCCATGAGCACGCCGGCCAGTGCCGGTCCGGCGAGCTGCGACCCCGCGTCGGCGATCTTGAGGGTGGCGTTGGCCCGCTGCCGGTCCTGCGCGATCAGCGGGATCATGCCGTTGACACCCGGCTGGAACATCCCGGCCGCGACGCCCGCGAGGGACGAGCAGGCGAGCAGCAGCCACAGCGGCGGCGTCCCGGTCAGGAAGGCCACCGCGACGGCGCTCTGGGTCGCCACCCGGACGACGTCGGCCGCGATCATCACGGTCCGGGCCCCGATCCGGTCGGCGAAGACCCCGCCGAAGACGACGAAACCGACGGCCGCCATCGTCCACACCGCCAGGACGTACCCGACGCCCGAGACCCCGTAGATCTTCCCCACGGCCAGCGCGGCGGCGACCTGCATCATCGCGTCGCCGAGCAGCGAGACCGAACGCGCTCCGAAATACAGGGTGAAATCCCTGGTCCACAGCCTGGACGGAGCCTCCAGACCGGCTTCGCGGCCGACGACCGCGGTCATTTCCCGAACTCCATGCCGGTCATTCTGGGCAAGATCGCCACGGCCTACAGGTGTCCGGAATGACATCATCGGATACATTCCTGCCATGAGGCATCGCGTGGTCGCCCTGGTCGGATCCCCGCTGGAGCTCTACCCCGTGACCTGCGCGTCCGCCGTGTTCGGCTGGCACGGCGAGGAGATCCCCCAGCACTACGACTTCCGCATGTGCGCCGAGCGGCCGGGGCCGGTCCGCACCACGCTCGGCGCCGACGTGCTGGTCGAGCAGGGACTGGCGGCCCTCGCCGAGGCCGACACGGTGCTCATCGCGGGATGGTGCTCCCGGCCGGACTCCCCCGCGGTACTCGAAGCGGTCCGGGACGCCCACGCACGGGGCGCCCGGATCGTCGCGGTCTGCGAGGGGGTCTGGATCCCGGCCGCGCTCGGCCTGCTGGACGGCCGGCGCTCCGCCGCGCACTGGGACCTGGAGGAAGAGCTCTCCGCTGCCCATCCGCGGGTCAGGTTCGACTCCAAGGTCCTGTACGTGGACCACGGCGACGTGGCCACCGCGGGCGCCTCGGCCACGGCCATGGACCTCTGCCTCAACCTGGTCCGGAGCGATCACGGCGCGGCGCTGGCGGCGCGGATCGGCCGCCAGTTCGCCGCCCCGCCGCTGCGCGAGGGCGGCCAGCGCCAGTTCCCCGAGCTGCCGACCAGAGGCCCCGTCCCCGACTCCCTGGCCCCCCTGCTGGAGTGGATTACCGCACGGCTGGACCGGCCGCTGACCGTCGAGGACATCGCGGCCCGCTCCGGAGTCTCACCGCGCACGCTCAGCCGCCACTTCACCGAGCAGCTCGGCGTCTCCCCCGGCCGCTGGCTGCTGGAACGCCGCATCGCCACGACCCGCGCCCTCCTGGAGGAGACCGACCTCCCGGTCGAGACCATCGCCCAGCGCGTGGGCCTCTCCTCCGCGGTCAACCTGCGCCGCCGCTTCCACAACGCCCTCCGCACCACCCCCACCGCCTACCGGAACTCCTTCCGCTGATCCCCCCGCTCACCGGGGAGGTTCTGGCCTGCGCATGTCCGATTACCTCGATCGCAGGTCGAGAGCCCGGTTCGACCCCGTTTGGGAGGATCGGTTGCTGACGGCGGCGGTCGCCGAAGTGAAACAGGGACGGCTCGCCGCGGCCGTCGAACTGCTCACGGCGTCGAACGACCCGGCGCAGCGGACATTGCGGTGCAGTGTTCTCTCAGACGTCCTCGAGCCGCGCCTGGAGGAACTGGGGACTCCCGAGGATCCGCACGTCCTGCTGCTGGTCGGAGCCGCCCGCGTCGACCGTGCCTGGAGATTCCGGGGCGGCTCCTACGCCCGATACACCAGTGGCGAGCAATTCCGCAGGTTCCATGCGGAATTGAAGAATGCCGCCCCACTGCTGCAGCGCGCCGCGGAACTCCTGCCCGACGATCCATCCCCCTGGAGCGAACTCCAGTGGCACGGCATCGGCAGCCGACTGCCGCGCCCCGAACTGGACGGCATCTGGCACGAGTTGCGCCGCCGCGATCCCAGGTCGTTCAACGGCACTTACGGTCGCGTGCAGGCGATCTCGGAAAAGTGGTACGGAAGACCGGGCGAGTCGGCGGCGTTCGCGGAGGAACTGCTGAACTCCGCGGAACCGGGACACCCCGTCACCGCGATCGCGGCCGCGGCCCATCTGGAGATCGCCTGGCGTCGGCTCGACGACACCGAAGAGCCTTCCTCCCAAGTCCTGCGCGAGTATTTTCGCGCGCCATCGGTGAACGTCCTCATGCGCGAAGCATCCGACCTATGGGCACAGCGATCCCGCCCGCACCCGCAGGACCGCAAGGCCCACCACCTGCTCGGAGCCGTCCACTACTTCGGCGGCGACCTCGAGCGTGCCCGTTTCCACCTCTCCCACGCGGGCGACAGCCTGCCCAAGAACCTGCCCTGGAGCGTCGCCTCGACGTTTCCCGGACGGTACTACGCCAAGGTCCAGCGGGAACTCGAGCTCTGAGGAGTCCGGGAATGAAGGACCATTGCGTACCCTGCCGCTTTCAAGGACGCAGTGCTAGATCCCGTCGAGCAGGCTTCCGATCCCGCGGAACAGACCCCGCAAGAGCCCACCCGCAGTTTGCCCCGCCAGCTCGGCACCGCCTTCGGCGATGGCCTCACCCAGATCGCCATAATCATTCTTGCGCTTCTTGGCGCGGCGCTTACGCTTCCAGAATCCCACTCTCGATGAGATGCGTCCTGCCCCGTCACGGTTCGTCTCCTCAAGAACGGTCTCACCGGATAACGAGGACCGATGCATGATGAAACCGATCAGGTTCGTTGCCTCCATGGAGGACGGGCTGAACTTCTACCGCTATCTGCCGGGTGCTGAGCCGCCGCATCGACGCCTGACCGAGCCGGGGCCCGACACCCGGCCGACCGCCGATGGGCCGTGCGCGGCACGACCGTCCCCGCCAGTGGCCGTGACGTCCACGTCGTGAGGCCCCGGCTGGTCGGGGCCGATGCGGTGTCAGGCCGTGTCGGGCAGGGCGGCCAGGATGCGATAGGTGTTGCTGCGGCGGCTGAGGAGCCCCAGCGTCCAGTCCGCGAGAAGCCCTACCGGCATGACGGGTACCGCCAGCGCCAGGAGGATCAGGCGGAGCAGGCGGTCGCCCGGGTGAGGGCGGCGCGGTGACCAGGGCCGGTCGACGGGCGGGTGCAGGTTCCCCGCCAGGAGACCGGGCGCCCACACGAAGTCTTGGCCCAGCCGGGCCCGGCGGCGGTGGACGGCCACAATGGTGAATCCGCGGTCCTGCAGCGCCCGGGTGAGGTTCGCCTCGGGAGCGAAGTGCAGGTGCTGGGGCTGCATCCAGGAGAACCAGTAGCGGCCCAGCAGCCGGGCGGGCAGGCACTGGGGGTCGGGTACCTCGATGAGCAGGTGGCCGCCGGGCCGCAGCACCCGGGCCGCCGTGTCCAGTTGCCGGTGCTGGTCGGCAGTGTGTTCCAGGTAGTGGTGCATGCTGACCACGTCGTAGCTGCCGGCCAGCTCCTCGGCCCGTTGCGGGAACGTCCCCTGGTAGGCGTGGTGGATCCAGCCCAGCTTCTGCGCCTTGAGCACGCTTTCGCTCTGGTCCAGGCCGTCGAAGCGGACGTTCGGCCATACCTGCCGAGCGCTGCGGCAGAAGTGGCCGTGTCCGGTGCCCACGTCCAGCCAGGTGCGCGGTTCGGTCCCCGGCGGCAGCATCCGCGCGCGCCGGAGGTAGGCCCTGCACAGGCCGGCGGAGTCCATGACGCGGTCGCAGAGCTCGGCGCCCAGCCCGTCGTAGAAGTCCCGGTAGTAGAACTCCAGACCCGCCTCGTTCAGGCACGGATTCTGGAAGACGTGCCCGCAGTCGGCGCACCGCTCCAGGGTGAAGCGGCCGGGCTTGTGCTGCACGAACTCCGGGCTGTGCAGGAGCACCCTGATCCGTGTCGACGCGCACCACGGGCAGTCGGTACGGCGCGGCTGCAGGAAACGCTCCACCCCCTGGGCCAGATCGGCCTGATACCGCCGCCGATCAGCCTCGCTGTCCTTGGCCCTCACCGATCGCCCCCGTTGCCCGCACGCCGACCTGCCGACCGATGCCCCCGCAGAACCAACACCGAGAGTAGCGAATCCGAACCGAGAGTCATACGACATCGGCGGGGAACGGACCCCGCGTCCGGGCTCAGGAGGGCCTCTAGGTTCTGGATCACCACGCCCTGGATGCGGTGCCCGCGGGCCGGTCCCGGCTGCAGCGCGCGGACGTGCCGGGCGGCCGTGTCCCGGTCCGGCCCGGCCGTTCCGGCGTGCGGTTCGGCCAGCGGCCGATGTGCTCTCCGGAGGCCGGCCGACGACGGAGGCGGTACGGTCGGGAACGTTCCAAGGGGTCGGGCCGGGACCGGCGGTGGGATCCGAGGAGCATCGGCTCACAGGAGGTTCGCCGTCTTCAGAGCCATGCGGGCCACCGGACGACGCATCAGGGCGGGTATCGAGGCCTCCCCGGTCAGATAGCTCTCGGCCATGTGCCAGACCGGGGGGATCCGGGTCAGCACCGTGTGGAACAGGTCGGGGTGCTTGGTGAGCAGGTTCATCAGCTGCCTGGACGCCGCCATCTCCGCCCCCAGGACCGAGATCACCGTCTGCGTGTAGTCGCTGCAGACCCGCCGGACGACCGCGGCGTCCCCGGCTTCGGCGATCTCCGCCGCGGCCCTCCCGGCCCAGGCGCCCGAGCGCAAGGCGAACGAGATGCCCTCGCGGGACCACGGGTCGCACAGTCCGGCCGCGTCGCCCGCGACCAGGACACGCCCCTTCGCCAGAGGCGAGTGAGCGTGCCGGCACCTGGTCAGATGCCCGGTGTCGTGCACCGCGCCCTCTCTCGTCAACCCGTAGCGGTCGAGGAAGGCGTCCATGTAGGCCCTGGTGGCCGCGCCCTGCCCGCGCGCGGCCACCACACCCGCGGTGCAGATGTCGCCCTTGGGGAAAACCCACCCGAACGACCCGGGAAGCGGCCCCCAGTCGATCAGCATGCGCCCGCGCCATTCGGAGGCCACTTCGGGCACCACCGGGGCCTCGATCTCCAGCGCCAGGTCGACCTGCTCGCAACTCACTCCCACGTACCGGGCCACCCTGCTCGCGCTGCCGTCGGCCCCGACCAGCGAACGCGCACGCACCAGCTCCCCGGTGTCGGTCCACGCCGACACCAGGCCGTCCTCCTCCCGGACGACCTTCAAGGCCGTACCGTCGCGCACCATGGCGCCCGCGTCGGCCGCGGCCTCGGTCAGCGCGGCGTCCAGTTCGTCACGGAACACCATCTTGCACAGCGGCCCCTTGCGGGAGCGGAACGTCCGCAGCCTGCGCCCGCTCTGGCCGAAGGTGATCGAGTCGATCTCGTCATGGACCGTGATCGGCACGCCGTCGGGCAGCGCGGCCTGCGAGAACCCGATCAGGCCGCCGCCGCAGGCCTTGTACCGGGGGATCGCGAAACGCTCCAGGAGCAGGACACGGCATCCCGTCTCCGCGGCGACGCGGGCCGCACCGGCACCGGCCGGACCGGCACCGACGACCACGACGTCCCACACCTCTCCCCCACCGGCTCGAGTCGTGGACATCGCCTTGCCTCCTCGGCGTAGTGCGCCCGTTCGCACACCCGGGCCCGCATCGTCGGACAGACGATCCCCGGTGACACAACGAGAAAACTCGCTGGTCAGTGACCACATCTTTATCTCAAAGTAATCGAATAATTACCTAAAGTAACAATCCTTCGCCGGGCCGAGCGCTGACGGTGAGGGGCTTTTGACCCGAGCCCGCCCGAACACCCACCGTTGTTCACGCACGGCGGCTGAAGCGCATCATGGAAGGACCTGAGCGACCATCCGAGATCCCGGACACCGAAAGAGCAGCCCATATGCCACGCATCGCCACCGCCGAGCGCGTCGACCGCGCCGCGCTGCTGGAGTTCCTCAGCACCCGCCACCGCGGCCTGCTCGCCACCGCCCGCTCCGGCGGAAGCCCGCAGATGTCCCCCGTGAGCTGCGGCGTGGACGACGAGGGCCGCATCGTCGTATCGACCTACCCCGACCGCGCCAAGGCCCGCAACGCCCGGCGCGACCCGGCGGTGTCGATCTGCGTGCTGTCCGACGACTGGGACGGCCCCTACGTCCAGGTCGACGGCCGCGCCGAGGTCCTGGACATGCCCGAGGCGCTCGAAGGCCTCGTCGAGTACTACCGCTGCATCGCCGGAGAGCACCCCGACTGGGACGACTACCGTCAGGCCATGGCCCGCCAGAACAAATCCCTCATCCGCATCACCATCGACCGCTGGGGCCCGATCGCCACCGGCGGCTTCCCTCCCCGCCTCTCCGCGTCCTGAACACGACGCCACCGCAGACCCGTTGCGGCCCGCCGAGGGGGCGGACCGCAACAGGTCTCAGCCGGTGATGAGGCCTCTCTGAAGGGCCTTCACCAGGCGGCGGGGGACCCGGATGGACCGTCCGTCGACCTGGGCGTCGACCAGCTCCGGGCGCGGGGCCTTCCACCGGGCGCGGCGGGTTCGGGTTCTGGCGCGCGACTTCTTGCGTTTGGGTACGGCCATGGCGGGCTCCTTACCAGCTCGATTTGGTGACGCCGGGAAGTTCGCCGCGATGGGCCATCTCCCGGAAGCGCACGCGGGAGAGGCCGAAGCGGCGCAGGTGTCCGCGGGGTCGGCCGTCGACGGCGTCCCGGTTGCGCAGGCGGGTGGCGCTGGCGTCGCGGGGCTGCCTGTTCAGCTCGCGCATGGCCGCGGTCTTGATGTCCGGCGACGTGCGGGGGCTGGAGATGATGCGTTTGAGCTCCGCGCGGCGTGCGGCGTGCCGGGCGACGACGAGCCTGCGCCGGTCGTCGGCGGCGATCTTGCTCTTCTTGGCCATCAGATCTTCTCTCCTCGGGCGCGGATGCGCCGCACGGCGGCCTCGATGCCGATCTTGTCGACGGTCTTGATGCCGCGGGCCGACAACTTCAGCCGCACCGTGCGGTTCTCACTGGGCAGGAAGTAGCGCTTGGTCTGGATGTTGGGGTCGAACCGGCGCGAGGTCCGCCGGTGGGAGTGGGAGACCCTCTTGCCGAAGGCGGGCTGGACCCCGGTCAGCTGGCAGCGGGCGCTCATGGGCGTGCTCCGTAGCGCCGCTGGAACCGCTCGACCCGTCCCGCGGTGTCCAGGGTGCGGCTGCGGCCGGTGTAGAAGGGGTGACTGGCCGAGGACACGTCGACGTCGATGACGGGATAGGTGTTGCCGTCCTCCCACTCGACCGTCTTGTCGCTGGTGGCGGTGGAGCGGGTGAGGAAGGCGAAGCCGGCGGAGGCGTCGCGGAACACCACCGGCCGGTAGTCGGGGTGGATGCCGGGTTTCACTAGCGGTCCTCTCGGTAGAGCATGTGCTCGCGCACGATCGGGTCGTACTTGCGCAGGGTCAGGCGGTCGGGGTTGTTGCGGCGGTTCTTGCGGGTCACGTAGGTGTGTCCGGTTCCGGCGGTCGATCGCAGTTTGATGACGGGGCGCAGCTCGTTGCGGGCCATGGTCGGTCCTCTCCTCGGTGGGCTGTGCCATCATAATGAAAACGATTATCATTTCAAGTGAGGTGCTCCCATGTCCGTACCCGTCGTCCTGGTGGCCGGGCTGCACGGGCCCGCGCGGGCCGCGCTCGTCGACCGGCTGCTGCGCGAGCATCCGCGCGCCGAGGTGATCCACCACGATCTGCGCCGCGTCTCCGACGGCGAGGTCGTGCGGATCGTCCGGGACGCCCACGGCGCCATCGACCGGACCGAGGTGCGGCTCGCGCACGGCTGCGTCTCCTGCACCGTGCGCGATGACCTGCTGCCCGAACTGCTGCGCCGCGCGGCGTTCGCGGCACCGCTGGTGGTGGACCTGTGGGACTGCGTGGAACCGCGCACGGTCGCCGAGGCCATGGACTGCGCGGCGATGGACGGCTCGGTGCGGCTCACCGCCGTCCTGACCGCGCTGGACGCCGAGCACATGCCGGCCGACCTGTGCCGGGGGGACCTGCTGCGCGAGGCGGGCAGGTCGGGCTCGGCCGGCGACGGCCGCTACCTGGCGGAGGTCCTGGCCCGGCAGATCGAGTACGCCACCGCCCTGGTCCTGCCCGAGCTCATGCCCGCACCGCTGCCCGGCGTCCCCGCCGAGGACCTCAACCTGTGCCGGGAGATCCTCTCCCACCTGGCGCCGACCACCCCGCTGACCGTCACCACCGGGCCCCTGCCGCCGGTGACCGGCCCCGGGCTGTGCCCGGCGGACCTGGCCGCGCGGGTCGACCCGGCCACCGCCGTCCTGCCGTGCGAGGTGCACACCGACGGCATCGACACCGTCGTGTGGCGGGACCGCCGCCCGCTGCACCCCGCCCGGTTCTTCGACACCGCCGACACCCTGGCCGCCGAGACCGTCCGCAGCCGCGGCCGGTTCTGGCTCGCCAACCGCCCGGACCGCATGATCGCCTGGGACGCCGTCGCCGGAGTCGTCGGCATCGAGGACGCCGGAGCCTGGCTCGCGGCCCTGCCGGCCGCCGAACGCGACCGGCTGCCCGCCGCCAGGGCCCTGGCCGCCGACCTCGACTGGAGCCCCGAGCACGGCGACCGCGTCCAGCACCTGGTCTTCACCGGCCCCGACCTGGACCGCGACCGCATCCACTCCCTGCTGGAGTCCTGCCTGCTCGCACCAGGCGAGTCACCCGACCCCGCCGACGACCCCTTCGCCCCCTTCCTCGATCTCAAGGAACCCGCATGAGCCGTCTTCGTCCGGACGGCGTTGCCGCAGATCGGTTGCGGCACCGGAAGCTTCAGGGATGGAGATCGGCCGTTCCCGGCTCGCGAACCGCAGCGGGGTCAGCGCGCCCGCATCCTCCACAAGAACCGCGTCGATGGGGCGCGGCGTGGTCTCCATGGTCCGAGTGGCGGGGCAGCGGGGAATTAAATTTTTGCAGACACCGCATTTTTGCATACTATGCAACGCGTGAGAGAGAAGGATGCCGCCGAGGGCGGGCTGCGGGAACGCAAGAAGCGGGCCACGCGTGCTGCTCTCGTGGAGGCCGCGGTGCGGCTGGCGGCGGAGCACGGTGCGGAGAACGTCACCGTTGAGGCGATCAGCGAGGCGGCGGGCGTCTCTCCGCGCACGTTCTTCAACTACTTCGACGCCCGGGATGACGTGTTCGTCATGATCGGTGCGGAGTCGAGCACCAGGATCCGGAGGGGCGTGCTCGAAGCGCCGTCCGGGCTCTCCCCCTTGGAGGCGCTGCGCGAGGCCATGGCCGCGGAACTGGCGGAGGTCGAGCAGGAGCACGAGCTGTGGAGCCTCCACGCCGAGGTGCTGCGCAGCTCGCCGCACCTCCTCGTCCGCGGCCTCTGCGTCCACATGGCGGATGAGATCGAGCTGGCCGAGACGCTCGCCGAGCGCGTCGGATCGCGTCCAGGCGGCCGTGCGGAGGACTCCGGGGAAGAGGACGGGCAGCGGCGCCCGGCGCTCGACCTCTATCCGCGGCTGCTGGCGGCCGTCGGGTCGACGGCCGTCCGGGTCGCCGTCGAGCACTGGTGCGCGCGGCAGGACGAACTCGTCTTCACGGACGTCTTCCGTGAAGTGTTCGAGCAGCTGGCCGCCGGGCTGCCCGCGCCGTCCGAAGACGTCGGGCGGCGCTGAAAGAAGCACCACCATCCCCGCACGTCGTCGTGTGTCGCGTTCCAGGCGCCCGCGCGTGCGTGAAATCCCCTAGAACTTGAGAGATATGCAGTGAACACATCAACGGCGCCCGAGCAGGCGTCACCCGCGCCCATGTCCGAACGACAGATACTCCAGGCCATGTCCGGTCTGATGGCGGGCATGTTCGTCGCCATCCTGGCCGGCACCGTGGTCGCCAACGCGCTGCCCCGGATCATCGCCGACCTGGGGGCCGGGCAGTCCTCCTACACCTGGGTCGTCACCGCCGAACTGCTGGCCATGACGGCGACGGTGCCGCTGTGGGGCAAGCTGGCGGACCTGTACAACCAGAAGCTGCTGCTCCAGCTCTCCCTGGGCATGTTCGTGATCGGCTCGCTGCTGGCGGGGTTCTCCCATGAGGTGGGCCTGCTCATCTTCAGCCGGGTGGTGCAGGGCATCGGCGCGGGCGGCCTCACCGCCCTCGCCCAGGTCGTGATGGCGGCGATCATCCCGCCCCGCCGCCTGGGCAAGTACGCCGGCATCTTCGGCGCCGTCTTCGCCGTCGGCACCGTGGCCGGGCCGCTGATCGGCGGCCTCATGGTGGACACCTCGTGGCTCGGCTGGCGCTGGTGCTTCTTCATCGGCGTCCCGTTCGCGCTGCTGGCCATCGTGCTGCTGCAGCGCACGCTGAAGCTGCCCACCGTCCGCCGCGAAGTGAAGATCGACTACCTGGGCGCCTTCCTGATCGTCGCGGGCGTCTGCGCGCTGCTCATCTGGGTCTCGCTGGCCGGCAACCAGTTCGACTGGGCCTCCTGGCAGACCGCGGCCCTGACCGGCGGAGGCGTGGCGCTGCTGGCCGCCGCCGTCTACGTCGAGTCGCGGGTCGCCGAGCCGGTCATCCCGCTGGACATCTTCCGCAACCGCACCGTGACGCTGACGACCGTCGCGAGCCTGCTGGTCGGTGTGGCCATGTTCGGCGGCACCGTCTTCCTCTCGCAGTACTTCCAGATCTCCCTGGGCAAGTCCGCGACGGTCGCGGGCCTGATGAGCCTGCCCATGATCATGGGTCTGCTGGTCTCCTCCACGGTCGCCGGGCAGCTCATCAGCAAGACCGGCAAGTGGAAGGTCTACCTCGTGGCGGGAGCCGCCCTCATGACCGTGGGCCTCGGCCTGCTGTCCACGATCGGTGCCGACACCCACTTCGGGCTGCTCAGCCTCTACATGGCGGTCCTCGGCGTCGGCGTCGGCCTGCTGATGCAGAACCTGGTGCTGGCCGCGCAGAACGACGTCCCCGCGGCCGAGCTGGGCGCCGCGACCTCGGTGCTGTCCTTCTTCCGCAGCATGGGCGGCACCATCGGCACCAGCGTGCTCGGTGCGATCCTGGCCAACCGCGTCGCGACCGAGATCACCAAGAGCCTGGAGGCGTCGGGCGTCCCGGCGGGCGCCGGCCAGGCCGCCGGCCACGGCGTCCCGGACATGACGACGCTGCCCGCGCCGATGCGCGCCATCGTGGAGCACGCCTACGGGGTCGCCACCGCCGACCTCTTCCTCGTCGCCACGCCCTTCGCGCTGCTCGCCCTGATCGTCGTCCCCTTCATCAAGGAGAAGCCGCTGAAGACCACCAGCGGCATGGAGCGGCTCGCCGAGGAGAGCGGCGGCACGGCGGCCGGACCCGCGGACGCCTCCGCCCCGCTCGCCGGCGCCGTCGCGAAGACCAGTCCCGACGCGTCGGCTCCCTGAGCCGACCAGAAGCGGAGGCGGGTCTCTCCGGCCCGAAGCATGTGCTTCGGGCCGGAGAGACCCGCAATGCCATGTGATCGCCTAAGAAACCGGTGGACAGCCGGTGGCACACGGTGCCACCCGGGAGAACCCGAGTCATCCCGGAGGCCGGGCGAGCCTGGCGGCCCCGGCGGCGAGGCCGTCCGGTGGTGCGGTGAGTTCATTGCCGTGCGCTGAGCCTTCGCAAAGAGGGAACGGGGAAGTGCGCGAGTAAGGATCGCGAAGACCGGGGAGCCGCAGTGGAGACCATGCCGTCGCTGGAGGACCGTGCCGATTTCACCGACGCCGATCGGGGGTTCGTCGGCACGGTGCCGGAGGGGCGGATCAAGGACGGTTCGGGGCGGGTCGTGTGGGACTTCGCGGCCTCCGCCTTCCTGGACGGTCCGTGCCCGGACACCGCGCATCCGAGTCTGTGGCGGCAGTCGCAGCTGGCGGCGAAGCACGGCCTGTACCAGGTGACGCACGGGATCTACCAGGTGCGCGGGTTCGACCTGTCCAACGTCACGTTCGTCGAGGGCGAGCGCGGCGTGATCGTGGTGGACCCGCTGCTGTCGGTGGAGACCGCGGCGGCCGCGCTGGCGCTGTACCGCGAGCACCGGGGCGACCGGCCGGTGACGGCCGTCCTCTACACCCACTCCCACGCCGACCACTTCGGCGGCGTGCGCGGCGTGGTGGACGAGGGCGCGGACGTCCCGGTCATCGCCCCGGCGGGCTTCCTGGAGCACGCCGTGGCCGAGAACGTCTACGCCGGCACCGCCATGAACCGCCGGTCGATCTACATGTACGGCGCCGAGCTCGGCCGCGGCCCCGAAGGGCAGATCAGCGCGGGCCTGGGCGTGACGACGTCCACCGGCACCATCTCGCTCATCGAGCCGACCGTCTCGATCGCCGTGACCGGGCACGAGGAGACGGTCGACGGGGTGCGGATCGTCTTCCAGCTCACTCCGGGCACCGAGGCCCCCGCCGAGATGAACTTCTACCTGCCGGACCGGCGTGCGCTGTGCATGGCGGAGAACGCCACCCACAACCTCCACAACATCCTCACGCTGCGCGGCGCGCTGGTACGCGACCCGCGTGTGTGGGCCCGCTACCTGACCGAGGCGATCGGCATGTTCGCGGCCCGCTCCGACGTCCTGTTCGCCTCGCACCACTGGCCGACCTGGGGCACCGAGGAGCTGTCGGGGTTCTTGTCGCAGCAGCGCGACCTGTACGCCTACCTGCACGACCAGACGTTGCGCATGCTCAACCAGGGCATGACCGGCCCGGAGATCGCCGAGTCGATCGAGCTGCCGCCCGCCCTGGCACGGGCCTGGCACGCCCGCGGCTACTACGGTTCGGTCTCCCACAACGTCAAGGCCGTCTACCAGCGGTACATGGGCTGGTTCGACGGCAACCCCGCCCACCTGTGGGAGCTGCCGCCGGAGGAGTCGGCGCGCAGGCACGTGGAGTTCATGGGCGGCCGGGAGTCGATCCTGCCCAAGGCCAGGGCCTCCTTCGAGGCGGGCGACCTGCGCTGGACCGCCCAGGTCCTCAACTACCTCGTCTTCGCCAATCCCGGCGACACCGAGGCGCGCGAGATGCTCGCCGACGTCTACACGCGTCTGGGACACGGCAGCGAGAACGGGACATGGCGGAACTTCTACCTCCAGGGCGCGGCCGAGCTACGGGGCAACAAGCCCGCCAACACCCTCGACAGCGCCAGCCCCGACGTCATGCGGGCCCTCAGCACCGAGCAGATCTTCGACACCCTGGCCATCCGCGTCAACGGCCCGCGCGCCTGGGACACCCGCCTGACGATCGACTGGATCCTCACCGACCTCAAGGAGGAGGTCCGGCTCAGCCTCGCCAACGGCGTCCTCACCCAGAGCTCCCACCACGCGGGCGCCGTCGCCGACCTGACCCTCACGATGACCAAGCCGCAACTCCTCGGCGTCATCACGACCGGAAGCCTCGACGGAGTCCACGCCGACGGCGACCCCGGCGTCTTCACCACCCTGCTCGGCCTTCTCGACGAGCCCGACCGCGATTTCGACATCGTCACGCCCTGACGGCGGCGGGACTTCCCGAATAAAGCCCGCATACCGGGACTCCCCGCGATACCGAGGGATTGTTGTCAGCGGGCCAGGGCGATGACGGCCGGGACGGTCAGGGCGAGCGGCAGGCCCAGGAACAGCGCCGCGGCACCGCCGGTCCAGGCGGCCGCGCGCTGCTGGGCGGCGGTGGCCCCCTCGTCCGCCAGGGCGGCTCGCATATCGGCGTAGTACTTGCCCTTGTCAGGGACCGCCATGGAGACGACCGGCCAGTAGAGCAGCCCGGCGAGCGTCACCACGACCATCGCGGCCCAGGAGGCGCCCACCGCGTCGGCGAGCAGCACGCCCAGAACCGCCACGGCGAGGAAGCCGGCCGCGGAGGCCAACTGCAGGCCGAGCGCGAGCAGCGCGGCGCGGAGGGCGCTGCCGCGGGCCACCGGCACCAGCGGGCGCCACAGCACGGTGCGGAAGCGGCCTCTCTGGACGTGGCCCCAGCAGAGCAGGAACAGCAGGCTGCAGACCAGCGCTATCGCCATCAAGGTCTCGGACACCCATCACATTCTGGGTCAGATCCCCACGACCCGCGCCTGCTTCGGTGGTCACCCGGCGTGGGGCGGGGTGGTGAGGCGGAGGCCGGGGAGGGCGTCGAAGGGGATCACCGCCTCGTACAGGCGGGTGTAGCCCGTGTGGACGATGCGCCAGACGCCGTCGTCGCGGCGGTAGCGGTCGGAGTAGTAGGCGGCGCCGCGGATCATGGTGCCGAAGCCGGTGGCCAGGACGGTGTCCTCCAGGCACCAGGTCGCCTCGGCGGTGTCGCCGTCGACGGTGATCTCCGGGTGGTGGCAGACGTGGACCGTGGTGATGTCGGGGCCGATCGCACCGCTCATGTAGCCGACGATCGCGTCACGGCCGGTGAAGCGCAGCGGCCCCTGCCCCACCTGCGAGCCGTAGTCGGCGGTGGCGTCGGGGGCCAGGGTGTCGGCGAACTCGTCCCAGCGCTTGAGGTCGAGCGTCCTCAGGTACCGGTACTTGAGCCGCTGGATCTCCTCCACCGCCACCAGGCGGGCTGTTGTCACGTCCATGGACGAAAAGTAGAACGTGTTCTCATTCGAGGCAAGGGCCGGTTCCCGCCGCGCCCGCCGGGAGGCGTGGTTTTCCGTCTTCGGCCCCGGGTAGAACACGCCGAGTAACCGATGACCCATCAAGCCCGGGCTTCCTTGCCGGGCGCGGCCTCACCACGACGGTCCCGGGCACGGGCGGACGCGCGGCACGTCGGCGGCCGCGGGGTGCGACCCGGGGGGGGCGAGAAGGTGGCGGGAACGGAAACGATGGACGCCTTCGTGATGAGGCGCATCGGCGAAGTCGGTTTTATGGAAAAGCCCGTTCCGGACGGGCCGGAGCCGACCGGGGCGATCGTCCGGACGACGTGCGCGCTCGTCTGCACCTCCGACACGCACACGGCGGCGGGCGCGATCGGTGATCGCGTGAATCTCACGCTCGGGCATGAGGCGGTCGGCGTCGTCCACCGGCTGGGAAGCGCCGTGCGGGGCTACCAGGTGGGCGACCGTGTCGCGGTGAACGCCATCACGCCGGACTTCCACTGCGCCAACTGCCAGCGCGGCTACCCGTCGCAGTGCCAGGAGATGCTCGGCGGGTGGAAGTTCGCCAACACCAAGGACGGGGTCTTCGCCCCCTACTTCCATGTGAACGACGCGGAGGCCAACCTCGCTCCCATTCCGGACTCCCTCCCGGACGACAAGGCCGTCTACGCCTGCGACATGATGTCGACGGGCTTCGCCGCCGCCGAGAACGCGGCCATCCCCATCGGCGGGACCGTCGCGGTGTTCGCGCAGGGCCCCGTAGGCCTGATGGCCACGGTCGGCGCCCGGCTCCTGGGCGCGGGTCTGGTCATCGCGGTGGAGAGCGCACCGGACCGGATCGAGCTCGCCGAGCATTTCGGCGCCGACGCGATCGTGGACTTCACCCGTACCGACCCGGTCGAGGAGATCCGCCGGCTCACCGGAGGCGTCGGCGTCGACTCCGCCATCGAGGCGCTCGGCAGCCAGAACGCGTTCGAGGGGTGCGTGAAGGCCACCCGGCCGGGCGGGACGATCTCGAACGCCGGCTACCACGGAGAAGGCGAGTACGTCCGCATCCCCCGGCTGGAATGGGGTGTGGGGATGGGCGACAAGACGATCCGGACCACCCTGTGCCCCGGCGGCAAGGAGCGCATGTCGCGCCTCTTCCGCCTGCTGGAGACGGGCCGCGTCGACCCGACCCCCCTGACCACCCACACCTTCGACTTCTCCGACATCGATACCGCCTTCGCGATGATGCGGGACAAGACCGACGGGATCATCAAGCCCCTGATCCGCTTCCCCGCCTGACCCCGCCGGCTTCAGAGCCGCTCCGGCGGACGGGGCCGGCTGTCCCGTCGCGGCGCCGGACTCCTTTACAGTCAAGGGTGACTGTGAGATGGTCCTTTTCGCAGTCAGTCATGACTGTGAAGGGAGAGGGATGTCCAAGCGGGAGGAGCAGCGGGCCGCGACGCGGGCCCGGATCGTGGAGGCGGCGGCCGACTCGCTGGTCGAGGCGGGCACCGCGGCGACCACGACCGTGGAGGTGCAGCGGCGGGCCGGAGTGAGCCGAGGCGCGCTGCTGCACCACTTCGCCACCCACGAGGAGCTGTTCGGCGCGGCGGTCGGCCGCCTGGTGCAGCGCAACGAGGAGGCGGTGCGGGAGGAGCTGGACGCGGTGCCCGCCACGGGAGACCCGCTGCTGCGGGCGCTGCGGGTGCTGCGCGCAGTGCTGCGGCGGCCGTCGTTCGGCGCGGAGCTGGAGCTGTGGGCGGTGGCCCGCACCAACCCGTCGTTGCGGCAGGTGCTGCGCCGCGCCGAGGGAGCCGCCCGCCGCGACCTGTACCGGGTGGTCGACGAGCTCCTCGGCCCGGAGATCACCCAGTCGCCGGGCTATCCGCTGGTCGGCGAACTGACCGTGCAGCTGCTGCTCGGCCTGGCGATCTCCGACGTGCTCCACCGCGAGGACGCCGACCGCGACCGGCTCCTGGAGCAGTGGGCCCTGGTGGCCCGCCCCCTGCTGGCCGCCCCCGCGCCGCCCCGCCCCGAGACGCCCCCAAGGAGGCATGATGAGTGAAGAACGGCCGCCGACGGTCCTGTACGAGGTGAAGGACCGCAAGGCGTACCTGACGCTCGACCGGCCCGACCGGCTGAACGCGATCGACTTCCACATGCCCGGCGACCTGGCGGCCGCGGTGAAGCGCGCCAACGCCGACCCGCGGGTGCACGTGATCGTGCTGCGGGGCGCGGGCCGGGCGTTCTGCAGCGGCTACGACCTGAAGATCTCCGCCGAGGACGGCCAGGGCACCCAGGGATCGGCCGGCGGCGACCCGGTGTGGGACCCGATCAAGGACTTCGCGGTGATGAAGCAGTTCACCGACGACTACTTCTCGCTTTGGCGCTCCCTCAAGCCCACCATCGCCCAGGTGCACGGCTTCGCCGTCGCCGGAGGCAGCGACATCGCCCTGTCGTGCGACCTGGTGGTGATGGCCGAGGACGCGAAGATCGGGTACATGCCCGCCCGGGTGTGGGGGTGCCCCACCACGGCCATGTGGGTGTACCGGCTGGGCGCCGAACGCGCCAAGCGCATGCTGCTGACCGGCGACACCATCGACGGCCGCACCGCCGCCGAGTGGGGGCTGGTCCTGGAGGCGGTCCCCGCGGACGGCCTTGCGGCGCGCGTGGAGGAGCTGGCCGACCGCATGGCGGGCGTGCCGATCAACCAGCTCGCCATGCAGAAACTCATGATCAACCAGGCTTACGACAACATGGGCCTGCACGGCACCCAGATCCTGGCGACCCTCTTCGACGGCATCACCCGGCACTCGCCCGAAGGCCGCTGGTTCCAGGAGTTCGCCGCCGCTCACGGCTTCCACGAAGCGGTCGAGTGGCGCGACTCGGGCCGCTGGATCCCCGAAGGCGGCGGCCCCGTCCCCACCCGCGAAGACCTGGAGAGGTGAGCACGATGACGACGCATCAGGTGACGAATCAGGTACCGCCGCTGGACGGATACGACGCGGCCGACCAGCCGGTGATCCTGGAGGCGCTGCGCCGCGAGGGCGCCGAGCACGCGCTGGAGGAACTCCACGAGGTGGGCGTGCTCGCCGGGAGCCGGGAGATGCAGGAACTCGGAGACCTGGCCGAGGCCCACCCGCCGGTCCTGCACACCCACGACCGGTACGGGCACCGCATCGACGAGGTCGCCTACGACCCGAGCTACCACCGGCTGATGGCGCACGCCGTGGGGTTCGGACTGCACGGAGCGCCGTGGGCGGACACCCGGCCGATGCCGCACCTGGTGCGCGCGGCGAAGATGAGCGTCTGGGGCCAGGTCGACGCCGGCCACGGCTGCCCCATCTCGATGACCTACGCCGTCGTCCCGGCCCTGCGCGCCGCCCCCGAACTGGCCGCGCAGTACGAGCCCCTGCTGTGCTCGTCGGAGTACGACCCGGGGCTGCGCCCGCCGCTGGCCAAGCGCGGGCTGATCGCCGGCATGTCGATGACCGAGAAGCAGGGCGGCTCCGACGTGCGCGCCAACACCACCACGGCCCGGCCGGCGCCGGACGGGACGTACCGGATCACCGGCCACAAGTGGTTCACCTCGGCGCCGATGTCGGACGTGTTCCTGGTGCTGGCGCAGGCGCCCGGCGGGCTGTCGTGCTTCTTCGTCCCCCGGGTGCTGCCCGACGGGACCCGCAACACCTTCGCGTTGCAGCGCCTGAAGGACAAGCTCGGCAACCGCTCCAACGCCAGCAGCGAGGTCGAGTACGACGACACCGTCGGCTGGCTCGTCGGGGAGGAGGGCCGCGGCGTGCCGACCATCATCGAGATGGTCAACCTCACCCGGCTCGACTGCACCGTGGGCTCGGCCGCGGCGATGCGCACGGGCGTGGCGGCCGCCGTCCACCACGCCGTCCACCGCAGGGCGTTCGGCGCCCACCTGGTGGACCAGCCGCTGATGCGCAACGTCCTGGCCGACCTGGCGGTGGAGGCCGAGGCCGCCGCCACCGTCGCCCTGTGGCTGGCCGCCCTCACCGACGAGGCGGTCTCCGGCGACGAGCAGGCCGGCCTGCTGCGCCGCATCTCCCTGGCCGTCAGCAAGTACCACGTGTGCAAGCGCGGCCCGATCCACGCGGCCGAGGCACTGGAGTGCCTGGGCGGCAACGGGTACGTCGAGGACTCCCGGATGCCCCGCCTCTACCGCGAGGCACCGCTGATGTCGATCTGGGAGGGCTCGGGCAACGTCGCCGCCCTCGACACCCTGCGCGCGCTGGCCAAGCAGCCCCAGACCCTGGAGGTGTTCTTCACCGAGGTCAAGCGGGCCGCCGGAGCCGACCGGCGCCTCGACGCCGCGATCACCCGCCTCGAAGGCCAGTTCGGCGACTTCGACACCATGCAGCACCGCGCCCGCAGCGTCGTCGGCCAGATGGCGCTCGTCCTCCAGGGCTCGCTGCTGGTCCGCCACGGCCACCCCGCCGTCGCCGACGCCTTCGCCGCCAGCCGCCTCGACGGCGACCGCGGCGACGTCTTCGGCACCCTGCCCACCGGCCTCGACCTCGCCCCCATCATCGACCGCGCCACCCCCAAGCTCGAGAGCCGACCGTAGGAGACCGCAATGACAGAACTGCAGAGCAGGACGCCCGACCCCTCCAGGAGCAGCTGATGGCCGCGCAACCGCGGAGCCCCCGGGCGGTGGCGCGATGAGCGTGCACGTCGAGCGCCGCGGACCCGTCACGATCATCTCGTTGGACCGGCCCGAGGTCCGCAACGCCGTCGACTCCGAGCACGCGGCGCTGCTGACCGCGGCGTTCCAGGACTTCGACGCCGACGACGGCGCGGCGGTCGCCGTCCTGCACGGCAGGGGCGGGAACTTCTGCGCCGGGGCGGACCTCAAAGCGGTCGCTCGTGGTGACGTCGATGTCGGCGCTCCCGGGCAGGGTCCCGCCGGGATGGGTCCCACCCGGCTGCTGCTGGGCAAGCCCGTCATCGCCGCCGTCGAGGGACACGCCGTCGCCGGGGGGCTGGAGCTGGCGATCTGGGCGGATCTGCGGGTCGCCGACCCGGACGCGGTCTTCGGGGTGTTCTGTCGCCGGTGGGGCGTGCCGCTCATCGACGGCGGCACCATCCGCCTGCCCCGGCTGATCGGCCAGTCCCACGCCCTCGACCTCATCCTCACCGGCCGCCCCGTCACCGCCGAGGAGGCGCACCGGATGGGCCTGGCCAACCGCGTCAGCGCCCCGGGCGCCGCGCTGGACGAGGCCGTCGCCCTCGCCGAACGGCTGGCCGCGTTCCCGCAGACCTGCATGCGGCACGACCGGCTCTCGGCCTACGAGCAGCACGGCCTGCCGCTGCCCGAGGCGATCGACAACGAGTGGCGGCACGGCCTGGTCTCCCTGGCCGCCGACACCCTCGCGGGCGCCGCCCGGTTCGCCTCCGGCCAGGGGCGCCACGGCGCCTTCGACGGCGATCCGGCGCGCTCCTTCCCGTCCTCCGCAGGTCCGGAAAGTCCCTGAACCGGAACGGGCGCGGGTGTCGGGAGGCGCGGTCCGGCGGTCCTTCCGCCGTGCCCGCGTACCTCCTCGTGACCCGCGCCCGTGAAGTGCATGGACCCGTGACGTACGGGCCCCGTGATCGGCCGGCGGTGGAGCGTCCGGGCGGCTCAGCGGCGTCGGTGCTTGGGGGCGGAGCGCTTTTGCGGGGCCCGCTTGGGCTTGGGGGCGGGCTGCCGGGGGGCGCGGCCGCGGGAGCTGTTGGGGGTGCGGCCGCGGACGATGCCGATCAGTTCCTCCATGAGATCGGACGTCTCCTCCTCGGGCCAGGCCAGGCCGATCTGGGATCGGGGGGCGTCCGTCACGGGGCGGTAGGTGAGGTCCTTGCGGTGGTGGAGGCGGGCCAGGGATTGGGGAAGCAGCAGGACGCCGGCCTCTGACGCCACCAGTTCGATCGCGTCCGCCGTGCTCTCGGGGCGGGTGAAGGCGGGCTGTCCGGGGCGCTCGGCCCAGTCCAGGACCTCGTCGAGCGGTTCGAAGACGTCCTCGTCGGCGAGATCGGCGAGCTCCAGCTCGTCGACCGCGGCCACCACGTGCTCCTTGGGCACCACGACGACGGTCGTCTCCGTATAGAGCGGGATCACGTGCAGGGCCTCGCGGTCGACGGGCAGGCGCACGAACGCCGCCTCAGCGCCGCCGCCCCGCAGGAGGGGGACGGCCTCGGCGGCGGACGCCTGGATCAGCCGGAGCGGCACCTCGCGCACCCGCTCGGCCCAGACCCCCGCCCATTTCGCAGGCGTCACCCCCGGCGCGTAGGCCAGCCGGAACTCGGTCACCTCCCCAGCCTAGCGGCGTCCGGACGGCCCTCCCGCACTGGCTACCCTTGACCTCATGAGCACGTCCAAGTCGAAGACCCCGCAGACCATGAAGCCCGCGACCGCGGCCAAGAAGCTGGGGATCCTGCTGTCGGCAGCGCCCGCCGAATTCCAGGAGGGCGCCGTGTCCCGGGACGAGCTGAACGCGCTCCAGGCCGACCCGCCCTCCTGGCTCGCCGATCTGCGCCGCGAGGGCCCCCACCCCAAGCAGGTCGTCGCCGCCAAGCTCCGCGTCTCCGTCTCGGGCCTGGCCCGCGGCGGCGTCACGGGCCCCCTCACCACCGCCGAGATCGAGGCCTTGAAGGCCGCCAAGCCCGAGTGGCTGGAGCGCGAGCAGGCCACCCAGGCCGAGGTGCGCAACGAGGAGCTCCGACTCAAGCAGCAGCGCGCCAAGTCCTGACCCGCGAAGCGCGGAAGAACTCACCGGCCCCGGCCGTCCAGGCCTGCTCCTGGCGGCCGGTCCGCGCGGGGACGGGGCGCTGCGGGGCGGTCATCGGCCGGACTGCTCCAGAAGGGTGAGGGCGGTTTCGGCGGCGGCGAGGTCCTGGGTGCCGACACCGATGAGTTTGGCCACCGTGATGTCCTCCGGTGTACGGCGGCCGGGGATCCGGCCGGCCAGGACTTCGCCGATCTCGCCGTCGATGCGGTCGGCGGTCACCTCTCCGCGGGCGATGGCGGCGTGGACGTCTCCGTAGCGAAGGTTGAGTTCCCGGCTGTCGACGAAGACCCGGGTGGCGCGCCGCAAGCCGGTGCCGTCGAGTTCTCGCTTGTCCGGAGCGTCGGCGCCGAGCGCGGTGATGTGCTGTCCGGGGCGCAGCCAGGAGCCGAACAGGACGGGGGCGGGGCTGGCGGTCGCGGTGACGACGATGTCGGACCGCTGCACGGCCTGCCCGGGGTCCTCGGCGGCGGTGACCTCGGTGTGCGGTAGGTCTCGGCTCAGACGGGAGGCGAGTGCGGTCGCCCGGCCGTGGTCCCGGCCCCACACGCTGATCTGCCGGATCGGACGCACGAGGGTGAGCGCGCGGGCCTGCAGTTCGGCCTGCCTGCCGGTGCCCAGGATGGTCGCGCGGGCCGCGTCCGGGCGGGCCAGGGCGCGGGCGCAGACGGCTCCCGCTGCGGCCGTGCGGAGGTCGGAGAGGTGGTGCTCGTCCTCCAGCAGGGCGGTGACGGCGCCGGTCGTCGCGTCGAAGAGCGCTACGAACCCGCCGCCTTCGGGCAGGCCGCGGGCCCGGTTGCCGGGGAACCAGTTGGCGATCTTGACGAGGAAGTGGCGTCCTCCGGGCAGGTGGGCGGCCTTGATGTGGGAGTCCCCGCCGTCGGCCAGGGGGAGCACCACGACCGGAGCCTGGGCGCCGTCGGTGGTGCTGAACGCCGTGAGGGCCTCGGCCGCCGGCTCGATCAGGTCGGCGAGGCCCACCGCCGCACGGATCCGGTCGGCCGGGTAGCGGGGAAAGCCGGGCATGGGAGAGGTCCTCACTCGGGCAGGGTGTCCAGGGTTCCCCGGGCCACCATGGTCACTTCGCCGCCGACCCGGACGTTGTGCAGGTCTTCGGGCCGGCCCTGCGGGAGGACGGCGAGCAGGCTCGGCCGACCGGTGAAGCGCCCCTGCCGCAGCAGGAACTCCTCCTCGACGGGCACGATGCGGTGCTTGGCCAGATAAGCGCCGACGCAGCCGGCCGCACTGCCCGTCGCGATGTCCTCCAGGACGCCGTCGTTGTTCCAGTGGCGGCCTTCCAGTGCCTCGACGTCGACCAGGTACGCGAACTGCGCGCCGTGCCGCGCCATCAAGTCCGCGAAATCGCTGCGGACGATCCTCGCCTCGGCCAGCCCTCCCACCACCGGGACGATGAGGTAGCGCAGTCCGGTGGAGACGATTTCCAGGGGAAGGTCGGCGAGCGCCGACTCCGGCAGGCGCAGGGCCGCGGCGATCTCCGACCTGCCCGGTGCCGGTACGGTCGCGAGGAACTCCGGCCTCCCCTGGTCCAGTTCGGCGTGGTATCCGGCAGCCGTACGGCGGGTGGCCACCGCGACGGTCCTGCGGGGCAGGTGGAACCGCCAGCGCCGCACGCCGAGGTCCCCGGCGCGCTCGTGCAGGACGGCGGCCGCGCCCAGGACGGGGTGCCCGGCGAAGTCCAGCTCCTCGAAGAGGTCGAACACCCGGGCCTGGACCTCTCCCGCCTCGTCCGAGCGGCTCACGAAGATCGTTTCGAAGTGCCGGAGCTCCTGGGTGATCGCGAGCATCTGCGCGGCGGACAGGCCCGGGTCCTCGGGGAAGACGGCAAGGCCGTTGCCAGTGAACGCCCTGGCGGCGAACACGTCGACATGCCGGTAGCTCAGGGGCGTGCGGGTCTCAGGGCCGGTGCGGTGGTGGCTGGTCACGGCTCGACACTAGGCGGGTCCGGCCGTCCGGTCGTGGTCCAATCTAGGTAAAGTGGACTATATGCATCGTGCTGTGCGGCACGTCCCGGCGTCGCAGTTCCCCCGTCTGCTCGGCGACTGGCGTGTCGGCGGCGGCTCGCTCGCCGGGCGGCTGGCCGTCGCCGTGGAGAAGGCCGTCCACGACGGCAGGCTGCCGCTGGGGGTGCGGCTTCCCGCCGAACGCCTCCTCGCCGACGAGCTCGGACTCGCCAGGGGCACCGTGGCGGCGTGCTACCGCATCCTGCGAGCCGAGCAGCTGATCATCACCCGGACCGGCTCCGGCAGCACCACCTCCCTGCCGCCCCGGCTGCGCGACCGCCTTTCGCCGTGGGCCAGCGACCGAGGCCGGGCGGGCAGGAGCGGCGCGGCGCTCGACCTGACCAGAGCGGAGCCCGCGGCGCCGTTCGACGAACTCCTGCAGGCGGTGCACGCGGCGGCCGACGCCCTGCCCGCCCTGCTGCACGACACCGCCGACGGCGGTGGACCGTCGGCGCTGCACTCCGCCATCGCCGACGCCCACTGCGCTCAGGGGTTCGCGACCCGCGGCGAGAACCTCCTTCTGACCAGCGGCGCCGACGCCGCGCTGAACCTGCTCAGCGCGGCGTATCTGCGCCAGAGCAGCAGAGTCGTCCTGGACTCCCCCACCTATCCCGGCGCGCTCGCCGCGTTCCGCGCCGCCGGTGCCAGGCTCGTCGCGCAGCCCCTCGGCCCCACCGGCTGGGACATCCCCGCCCTCGACCGCGCCCTCCAGGCGGCCCGGCCGTCCCTGACCTATCTGATCCCGGACTTCCACAATCCCACCGGCCTGCTGATGGGCGAGGAAGAGCGCGGTGAACTCCGGCGCCGCCTGCGCGCCCACGACACCGTGGTCGTCTTCGACGAGACCATGCGGGACCTCGACCTGCGCGAGCCCGTCTCCCCGCCGCCTCGCGCCGTCACGCGCGCCGGCGACCGCGACGTCGTCCATGTGGGCTCCCTGAGCAAGTCCCTGTGGCCGGGCCTGCGCGTGGGGTGGATCCGTGCCCACCCCGACGTCATCCGCCGTCTGGCGGCGCTCCCCCTCGCGGCCGCCCTCGCGCCCTCACCGTTCGACCGGCTCGTCGCGACCCGGCTCATGGAGCACCGGGAGGCGATCCTCGACCGCCGGCGCGCCCAGCTGCGCGCACAGCGCGACCACCTGGCCTCCCGCCTGTCCGCACTGCCGTGGTGCCGCTTCCGGACACCGCAGGGCGGCCTGTCCCTGTGGCTCGAACTCCTCGACGCCGACTCCAGCCGGCTGGCCGCCCTCGCAGCCGCACGCGGCCTCTCCCTCACGCCGGGCTTCCACTTCTCCCCCGACGGCGCCTTGGACCGCTACCTGCGACTCCCCTTCACCCTCCCGCCCGAGGCGCTCGACGCCGCGGTCGACCGGCTCACCGAGGCCCATGCCGCTTTGGAAAGCACTCCGTGACCGGCTCCCGCCCACCGCCGAGGCCCCGCCCGTCCGGCCGGACGCCCGGTTCAGACGGTCGGGGCCAGGCGTATGAGGCGTGCTTCTGCGGCGTGCTTCTCAGCTCCCGGAAGGCGTGCGGTCGGCCTGGTCGGTGACGGTGAGGACGACCTTGCCGGTGGTGCGGCCGGTCGCGACGAGGTCGTGCGCCGCCGCGGCCTCGGCCAGGGGGAACGTCCGGGCGAGGCGGACCCTGAGCCGTCCGTCGCGGACCAGGCGGGCGAGGGCTTCCAGTCCGGCGCCGTCGGGGTCGACGAGGTAGGCGGCGGCGCGTACGCCGAGTTCGGCGGCGCGCTCGTGCAGGCCGGGGGTCCAGGCGGCCTGGCCGCAGACCAGGACCCCGCCGGGGCGCAGGCATTCCAGCGCCTCCAGGCCCGGAGCGCCCCCGAACATCTGGATGACGGCGTCCACGTCCCGTACCGCCTCGGGGACCTTGGCGGCGGTGTAGTCGACCGCCTCGTCGACGCCCAGTTCGTACAGGAGTGAGTGCTTGGCGGCGCTGGCGGTGCCGATCACGTGGGCGCCCAGGGACTTGGCGATCTGGACGGCCAGGTGGCCGACCCCGCCCGCCGCGCCCGAGACCAGCACCCGCTCCCCCTCGCCGACCCGGGCGACCTCGGTGAGCATCTGCCAGGCGGTCAGTCCGGCCAGCGGAAGCGCCGCGGCCTCCGTGAAGGTCAGTTCCGGCGGCATCAGCGCGAAGTGCCGGGCGGGCGCGGCGACGTACTCGGCGTAGCCGCCGGCGGCCCGCGGGAACCACGGCATGCCGAAGACCGCGTCTCCCGGCCGGAAGCGGGTCACGCCGTAGCCGGTCTTCTCCACCACGCCCGCGACGTCCCAGCCGTTGACGAACGGCAGGTCGAGCACCCGGTTGTAGGCGGCCCCCTGCCGCGTGTAGACGTCCACCGGGTTGACCCCGGCCGCGACCACCCTGACCTGCACCTCCCCGAAGACCGGTTCCGGTGCCTCGGTCTCCACCAGGCCCATCGTCTCGGTCCCGCCCCATGCGTCCTGCCGTATCGCGCGCATCTCCGCCCACTTTCCCCGTTGGGTCCTTGATCCCGGGGAGATTTACATACATGCTGTATGTATGTCAATGCTCGCAGGGAAGCGCGGAGGTGGCGAAGCGGTGGCCCGCGAAGTTCAGCGCCGGGTCGCGGGCGCGCAGCCGGCAGACTCGGCACCGGTTCTCGGGCGCGCAGCCAGCAGGCTTGGCGCCTGCTCTCTGCGACCCCAAGACCGGTCACCCGCGCGAATTGACCCCGACCAGCGGTGGGAGCAGCCGGGCCCGTTTGGGACGTGCCTTCAAGACGTGACCTGGACCGGCCGCCCGCGCGAGTCGGCTTCGGGCAGCGGTGGACGCGGCCGAGCCCGGTTCGGACGTGCTTTCGAGACGTGTCCGGGGTCGTTCACCCGTGCGAACGGGTCCCGGTCAGCGGTGGGCGCAGCCGGAGCCGGTACGGCCTGTGAGGCCCGTCAGCAGCGCTTCGAGCTGGGTGATGGTGTCCTCCAGCACCGCGCGGGGGTCGTCGGCGCCGGCGATGTCCAGCGCGCTCTCGCACAGTCCCCCGTACAGCAGGGAGGTCAGGGGGGCCAGCGGGCGGTCGGGGATGCAGCCCGCCTCGACGGACAGGGCCAGCCCGATGCGCAGCTGCTCCTTGCAACCGGCCTGGATGCCGCGCATCACCGTCCAGCCGAGCGCGCCCGGCGCCTCGACCAGGGTGATCCGGCGCACCGCGGGCTCCAGGGACGCCTCCAGCATCGCGCGGCTGCCCGCGACCAGCCCGTCCCAGGGGTCGCGTTCGGCGAGGAAGGCCCGCCGCACCACGGCGCCGAGCTCCTTCTGCTCGGCCGCGTACACCTCGCGGAAGATCTGCTCCTTGTTCTCGAAGTGGTGGTAGAACGCCCCGCGCGTCACCCCGGCCCGGTCGCAGATCGCGCCCAGCGAGGTGCCCGCGAACCCCTCCGCGACGAACAGCTCGCGCGCCGCGGCCACCAGAGCCGCCGTGGTCGCCCTCGTCCGCTCCTGCTGACTGCGGCGCGAACCCGACTTCGTCTCCACCTGTCCGTCCCCTCCCTGCCTGCACCGAGAGTAAGGGAAACCCGCAGAACATGCCTGACGGCCTGTGGATACACCGGCCCTCCGCGGCGGCCGACCGGTCCGAGCAGGGCGAAGCCCAGCTACGGCCTTTCTCCCGGCGGAGCTTTGCCGTACCTGGTCGTCACAGGACGCCGCCCGCCTCGTCGTGGAAGACCTCCGGCCAGTACCGGTAGTCGTCCGGGTCTTCGGCCGGGCGGCAGGCCACCGGGTCGACCGAGGCCAGCACCTCGATCATGGTGTCGGCGAGCTGATGGTAGAAGTCCTGCGTGAAGCCGTGCTCCTCGTCGAGCTCGTGTTCCCGGCGGTGGAGCCAGATGGTGAAGACGAGCGTGGAGATGTCGGCGTTGACCGGGACGACCTGGTCGGAGCCCAATTCCGTGTAGAACAGGGCACCGGTCCTGCCGTCGATCAGGACGGTGAAGTCGTGGACCAGGCCGCCGAGCACCACCAGATGCTCCGCCTCCGGAGGCAGCCGCTCGTCGCCGCGCCACAGGTGGGCGTGCTGGGGCCTGCTCTGCGAGTCGGCCCAGTCCTCCGGGAGCGTGGGAAGCGGCCCGGGGTCGGGCCCGTAGAACATGAATCCGTCCTCGGGCAGGCCCACCTCGGTCAGGAAACGACGAGTCTGCGGATGGACGAGGGCCGGAGGCAGCCGGTCGGCCGTGAGCCTCACTCTCTCCTCCGCCTCGAACAGCTCATCCGGCAGGTCCAGGGCCAGTCCGTCCCCAGGCCCGGCGACCAGTCCGAGCGGCCGTATCACCGCCGCGATCCGCCACAATGCCGGCAGCGGATGCTCCCAGCCGGACCGCGGACCGGCCGGACCCCAGCCGTCCTCACCCCACTCCGCCTCGGTGAAGACCTCGGTCAGCAACCGCTCCGCCTCACCCACGGCCTCCGGGCCCGTCCGCCCGACCAGCCCTGCGAACCTGCCGCGCAGACCCCGGAAGTCGTCCACCGCGGCGAGGAACCCGAGCAGCGCCCCGACCGACGGGGCCAGCGGAAACAGCTCCGCCCCGTCCGGCGACTTCGCATAGAGCCACATGCTGAACACCCGACCGGTCCCGCCGTCGAGGACGACCTCCTCGCCCTCCTTGTCCCCCTCGACGATCAGGTGGCCGATCAGCAGCAGCTCGGCGAGATCCTCATCGAGTTCCGACGGATCACCGTCCAACGCCGCCACCCGCTCACGGACCGTCGACAACGACGACTCGCAGAGCGGGTGAAAACTCACCAGGCCGTGCCCGTCCAGCCGCTCCCCCAGCGCCAGAGCGCGACGCGTCGGCTCATGGGTGATCAGCGGATGCGGTGCGCACCCGGACACGACGGCTCCGGTCTCCGACACGGTTCTCCCATGCAGTACGAATACGAATATCTCCCCCACCCTAGATCGACGACCATGACGTCCGTGCCCGTGCGGAAGACGAACGCCTCGGTGGCAAGCCCACCTCGTTCCGGGCCGTCGGCGACGGCCCGGGCGGGTTGTCGGTGCTGCGACACAACGTCGTCATGTTCCGCGGATCGCGTCGGGGCCGAGCAGGGCTTTGAGGTCGCCGTAGAACGCCGGGGCGGGGGTGACCTGGAAGGGTTCGAGGTCCATCAGGACGCTCTTGGCGCCGTGGCGGTGCATGAGCAGGTGGACCGGGGTTCGGCCGGGGTGGGTGGTCAGGATCTGTTTGAGCTCCTGGACGAGTCTCGGGTTCACTCGGCTCTCGTGGAGGGTGATCACCACGGGGGTTCCGGTGTCGGTTTGGGAGACGTCGAGCGGGGTGATCTCCTCGACGTAGATGCTCGTTGTCTCGTCGCGCGTGTTGGTCCTGCCTCGGGCGGAGACGACGCGGTCCTCGGCCAGGGCTTCGCCGTACAGGGTGTAGGCCTTGGGGAAGACGAGGCATTCCACCGCGGCGTCGTGGTCTTCCAGGGTGACGATCGCCCAGGGGTTGCCCTGCTTGGTGACCTTGCGCTGCAGGCTAGAGATGATCCCGGCCACCTGTACGGGGCCGTCCGTGCGGCCGGAAGACAGGAGGCGGGCGATCGTGGTGTCGCGGTTGGCCTTCAGGATCCGCTCGGTGCCGTCCAAGGGGTGGGCCGAGACGTACAGGCCGAGCATCTCGCGCTCGAAGGCCAGCAGGATGCTCTTGTCCCACTCCTCCTGGGGGATCGCGACCGAGAAGGAGCTCTCGCCGGGTTCGTCGAGGGCGCCGAAGAGGGAGTCCTGGCCTTGGGCCTGGTGGCGTTTGACGTCGATGATCGCGTCGATGGCCTGTTCGTGGACCGCGACGAGGGACTTGCGCCGGTGGCCGAGGCCGTCGAACGCGCCGGCCTTGGCCAGTGATTCGATGACGCGCTTGTTGCAGACGATCGGCGGGACCTTGTTCAGGAAGTCGTTGAAGTCGGTGTAGGCGCCCTTCTCGCGGCGGGCTTTGACGATCGCCGCGACGACGTTCGCGCCGACGTTGCGGATCGCGCCGAGACCGAAGCGGATGTCCTGGCCGACGGCGGCGAAGTTCAGCTCGCTGTCGTTGACGTCCGGGGGCAGTACTTTGATGCCGAGGCGGCGGCAGTCCGACAGGTAGACCGCCATCTTGTCCTTGTCGTCGCCGACCGAGGTGAGCAGCGCGGCGAGGTATTCGGCGGGATGGTTGGCCTTGAGGTAGGCCGTCCAGTAGGACACGACGCCGTACCCGGCGGTGTGCGACTTGTTGAAGCCGTAGCCGGAGAACGGGACGAGCACGTCCCACACGGCTTTGACGGCCTCGTCGGAGAAGCCGCGTTCCCCCATACCGGCGGAGAACTTGCCCCACTCGGCGTCCAGGACCTCCTTCTTCTTCTTGCCCATCGCGCGGCGCAGCATGTCGGCGCCGCCGAGGGAGTACCCGGCGAGTTGCTGGGCGATCGCCATGACCTGCTCCTGGAAGACCACCAGGTGGTAGGTGTCCCCCAGGATCGGCTCCAGCGCTTCTTCGAGCTCCGGGTGGATCGGCTCCACCTTCTGCTTGCCGGTCTTGCGCAGCGCGTAGTTGGTGTGGGCGTTCATCTCCATCGGCCCCGGCCGGTACAGGGCGTTGACCGCGGCGATGTCGGTGAACACCGTCGGCTGCATCAGCCGCAGCAGGACCCGCATCCCGCCGCTGTCGAGCTGGAACACCCCGAGGGTGTCGCCGCGCGCCAGAAGCTCGTAGGTCCTGCGGTCGTCGAAGGGGACCTCGCGGATGTCGATCTCGACGCGTTTGTTGGCCTTGACGTTCGCGATCGCGTCGTTGATGACGGTGAGGTTGCGCAGTCCGAGGAAGTCCATCTTGAGCAGGCCCATCTCCTCGGCCTGTGTGAAGGGGAAGGCGGTGATGACCGGGCCGTCCTGCTTCGGCTTCACCAGGGGCAGCACGTCGACCAGCGGCTCGGACGACAGGATCACGCCCGCGGCGTGGACGCCGGTGCCGCGGGTCAGGCCCTCCACGCCCGTCGCGGTGTCGACGATCCGTTTGACGTCGGGCTCCTCGGCGTACATCTTCCGCAGTTCGGCGGCCTCGCCGTGGCGGGGGTGGCCCTCGTCGCGGATGGCCGACAGCGGGATCTCCTTGCCGCCGACGGCGGCCGGGAAGGCCTTGGTGATGCGGTCGCCGAGCGCGTACGGGTAGCCCAGGACCCGGCAGGCGTCCTTCACGGCGGCCTTCGCCTTGATGGTGCCGAAGGTGACGATCTGGCACACCCGGTCGTCGCCGTACTTCTCCGTGACGTAGTTGATCATCTCGTCCCGGCGGCGGTCGTCGAAGTCCAGGTCGACGTCGGGCATCGTGATGCGCTCGGGGTTGAGGAAGCGCTCGAAGATCAGCTTGTGCTCGATCGGGTCGAGCTCGGTGATGCCCGTGCAGTAGGCGACCATCGACCCGGTCGCCGAGCCGCGCCCCGGACCGAGGCCGATGCCGTTGGCGCGGGCGTGGCGGCAGATGTCGGCGACCACGAGGAAGTAGCCGGGGAAGCCCATGTCGTCGATCACCGAAAGCTCGTAGTCGATGCGTTCCACGACCTCCTGGGGCGGGTCGCCCCTGTAGCGGCGCCGCGCGCCGGCCAGCGCCTCCTTGCGCAGCCAGGAGGACTCGTTCTCGCCGTCGGGGACGGGGAACTTCGGCATGAGGTCGCGGTGGGCGAACACTTCCCCGTAGTCGGCGACGCGTTCGGCGATCAGGAGCGTGTTGTCGCACGCGCCGGGGACCTCCGTGTCCCACAGCGCTCGCATCTGCTCGGCGGTCTTGATGAAGTAGCCGCTCCCGGAGAACCGGAAACGCTTCTGGTCGGCGAGCTGCTTGCCGGTGCCGATGCACAGGAGGGCGTCGTGCGCCTGGGCCTGGTCCTCGGTCACGTAGTGGGAGTCGTTGGTGGCCAGAGGCGGCAGGTCCAGCTCCTTTCCCAAACGGAGCAGGTCGTCGCGGACGCGGCGTTCGATGGCTATGCCGTGGTCCATCAGCTCCAGGAAGTAGTTCTCCTTGCCGAAGATGTCGCGGTATCCGGCGGCGGTCTCGACGGCCTTGTCGTACTGGCCCAGGCGCAGCCGCGTCTGCACCGCGCCCGAGGGGCAGCCGGTCGTGGCGATGATGCCTCTGCCGTGCTCGGCGAGCAGCTCGTCGTCCATCCGGGGGTACTTCTGCGCGTGGCCTTCGAGCCAGGCCCTCGACTGGAGGCGGAAGAGATTCCGCAGCCCCTCGGCGTCGGCGGCCCACATCGTCATGTGGGTGTAGAGGCCGCGGCCGGAGACGTCACCGCCTTCTCCGGTGTCGTCGTTGGACTTGCGCAGCGCGAGGTCGTCGCTCCAGTAGACGGCCTCCTTGCGGAACCGGGAGCCGGGTGCGACATAGGCCTCTATGCCGATGACCGGCTTGACGCCGGCCCGCTCGGCCGAATGGTAGAACTCGTACGCGCCGTGCACGTTGCCGTGGTCGCTCATCGCCACGGCGGGCATCCCCTGCCGGGACACCTCCCGCATCAGCAGGCCGACCTTGGCCGCGCCGTCGAGCATGCTGTACTCGGTGTGCACGTGGAGATGCACGAAGGAACGCACCGATATCCACATCCCCTGGTTGTAGATTTATCCGCGAGCCCGTGCATTCGACCCGAGAGCGAGTGGTGTTGTCCAACAATCGACACGCCGACAATCCACAACCAGCTGTTGTGCATGGAGGTGAGGTGGACCTCGACCTCGCCGCGGTCCGCGCCTTCTTCGCCGTCACCGAGGACCGGTACTTCAGCGAGGCCGCGGCCGCGCTGGGGATCAGCCAGCAGGCCGTCTCCAAACGCATCGCCAAACTCGAATCCGACCTCGGCATGCGGCTGCTGTCCCGCTCACGCACCGGGGCGGAGCTCACCGAGGACGGGAAGGCGTTCCTCCCCCACGCGCGCGCCCTCGTCAACGCCGCCGACCAGGCGCTCTCCCTGCTGCGGGACCGGCGCCGCGCGCTCCGCGTCGACGTGCTGGACACCCGGACGGCGGCCATCGACCTGGTCCAGGGGTTCTATGAGACCGCCAGGGAGGCCGACATCGAGATCATCACCTCGGACGGGCTCCGATCCGCACGCGACACCCTCACGCGCGGGACCGTCGACGCGGCCTTCTGCCGGGTCACCGCGACGGTGGAGGGCCTCGTCCGCATACCGGCCTACCTGGAACCGGTGCACCTGCTGGTCAGCCGCGGCCACCCCCTCGCCGAACGGCGCCAGGTGGAGATCACGCAACTGGCCGGAACCACCGTATGGATGCCCGGCAACGCCGCCGGGAGCGAATGGGCCGAATACCACTGCTACCTCGGCGCCGCCTTCGGCATCGGCATCGACGCCTCCGGACCCAACTTCGGCTACGAGCACTTCGTGAACGAGGTCGCCGCCGGCGAGCAGGCCAGCCTCGTCGGGGAGAGGTCACGCCTGCCCTGGCACCCGGACACCGTCCAGATCCCCCTCGTCGACCCCGTGCCCGTCTATCCGTGGTCGCTGCTCCACCACCCCCGGAACCGGCACCCGGCCCTGCAACTGCTCGTCCGCCACATCACGAACAGCCACCGGCCCTTCGACCCGCGACGCCAATGGCTTCCGGACCCCGACCGCGCCCTCTTCACCGCAGGCCCCGAGCACCGTTGAACGCCGGCCGGGCCGGGGCGGCAGGATCAAGAGGCTCGCTGGTCCTTGTGCACCACGGCCATCTGCGCCTGCTCGGCCTGGCATGCCCAGCGGTCGACCGACTCCACCGGGACCCCTCCTATCTGGGCCGCACGGTGGGCCGGGACGCCTTCGGCGCGGGCGGCGAGGATGGCGCGGCGGACCCTCTCGGCCGTCGCCTCCAGGCGGAACTCCGCGTCCTGGTGCTCAAAGCCCGCCTCGGCCAACTCGCTCAGCACGGCGGCCTGATGCGCCTGCTCCGGGCTTTCGGCGGCCGCCCGGGCGAGTTCCCGCTCCTCCGCCGCGGCATGCTCCTTCTCGGTGCGATCGGCGACCTCGGCCATCCCCTCTATCACCTCCAGCGCCTCACTCAACGCCGCGGCGGCGTCCAGCGACGCCCTGTAGTCGGCGTCGACCTCCCACAAGGGATCGGTCGGCCCCAGCCCATGGCGGCGTTCACCCGACTGGCGCACCCGGTCCGACCACATCCCCATGGCTATCTGCGCCGCCTTCACCGCCTGCACGACCTTCTCGTAATCGTTCATCCCGACCTCTCCATCCGACGCATCGGCGAAGTACATCCTGCACCGGCATCAGCGCACCGCTGCATCCCTCCTTCCCCCTTCGTGACGCACGGCACCGTTTCCGGGGCCCGCCACAAAGAGGTGTCCAGGCCGCCACACCAAGATCACTCGGCGGCACCGCCTCCGCCGTCCGGCTCCACGAACGCGTCGCGGGCACGGCCCGGCTCCCGCAGCCCGCATCTGTCCGGTATCCCCGCCCGCCCGACTCTGCGGGAGTTGCGTGACAAGGTGGACCAGATGGGCTTGGCGCACGCCAAGCAGCACTGCTTCAACTGACCGACGAGCCGCCGCTTTCGTCTGACCCGCGCCACCCGGGAGAGTTCATGCAGGACATCCGTTTCCCGACTCCGACCTCGACGTCCTGGTGGTCGGCTCCGGCGACACCGACGGAGCCCCGTGGCGCAGGGCCCGCCCCCTGCCGGTCGACCTCCTGGTCCGCACCGCCTGGACGGTCAACGACCTGCCCCATCCCTCACTCGACCTGGGCACCTTCCCACGCCACCTCGACGACCTGGCCATCCCTCCGGACGCCCCCGCCCGCCTCCGCCAGATCCTCCGGGCACCGGCCGCCACCGCGCTCCGGCTGCAACTCGACCTCCTCGACCGGCTCGAGCCGCACCTCGGCGCCCGACGCGAGGACTGCTGAGCCGCCCCGAACCGATGGATGATCACCCACTCGGCGGTGACCGCCGTCAGGGCCGGTCGGGGCCGCCGGCTTCGCCGGGGGCGATGTGGCCCCTGGCCTGCAGGGCCGCCTCGGAGCTGGGGTGGGAGGGGATGAGCTGGTGGATGCCGGTCATCTGCAGCAGGCGGAACAGCCGGTCGGGCGGAGCGGCCAAGGCCAGGTGACCGCCTTCGGCGTTGAGCCGCCGGAACAGTATGATCAACGCGCTCAGGCCGGTCGAGTCGCAGAAGGACACCTGGGACATCTCCAGGACCACATCGGTGATGCCGGGGCGGACGGCGGCCGCGATCCGCTCGTCGAACAGATCGCTGGTGTGCAGGTCGAGGTCTCCGGCGACGGTGAGCACGGCGGCCTTGCCGTGCTCGGCGGCCAAAGCGATGCTCAGCTGCGAAGCGTGCATGCGGTGTCCTTCTTCAGGTTGAGGAGACTAAAGATCCGAAGGCGGGGCGGCGCCCACCGCCATGTCGACCGCCAGTTCCGCCTCCACCGGACCTTCCTCGGCGGCCTCCGACGGATGGGTCAAGGCGTGCAGCGCCAGGACGGCGATGTCGTCGCCGGAGCCCTGGACGAAGGTGTCCAGCATCGCGATGGTATCGGCGACGATACTCGGTGCGGAGATCCTCGCTTCCCGGGACACCCGGTTCACGTGCGCGGCCAGGCGCTGCTGGAGGCCCTCGTGTCCCAGGATGCCGCCCCCGTCCGGGCGCGCCTCGATGAGGCCGTCGGTGTAGGCCAGCAGTCCGTCCCCCGGTGCCAGGTGCAGTGTGGTGGAGGAGAAGACGGCCTCCGGCAGGGCGCCGATCAGCATCCCGTACACCTCCACCGACTCCACCCGTGCGGGCTCGCCGGGCCGGGGCGCGCGCAGGAGCATCATCGGCGGATGTCCGCCTGTGGCGACCTTCACGGTGAAACCGCCGTCCGCGGCGGGCTCCAGGATGCCGAACACCGCGGTGCAGAACCTGCCCCCATGGTGGGGGTCGAGGTTCAAAGCGGTGTTCAGCTCCTCCAGCACCTTCTCGGGATCGTCCTGGTGCAGGGCGGCGGCGCGCAGGGTGTAGCGGATCAGCGAGGTGACGGACGCGGCCACGGCGCCCTTGCCGCACACGTCCCCGACGAAGAACGCCCACCGCCGGTGGTCCAGGGCGAACACGTCGTAGAAGTCGCCGCCCACATGGCGGGAGGAGGCCGTCTGGTAATGGCTGGCCAGCTCCATGCCCGAGATCCGCGGCAGCGCCGGGGGGACCAGGGTGCGCTGCAAAGTGGTGGCGAACCGCTCCACCTCGGCCTGCTGGCGCTCGGCCTCCTCGCGCAGACGCCGTTCCTCCTGCAGCATCTGCAGCGCCGACAGCCGCAGCTCCAGCCTGTCCATCACCAGGGCGGCGAGGTCGGCCAGCGCGGCCGCCGACTGCGGGCCGAACCGGCGGGGGCGGGTGTCCATCACGCTCACCGTGCCGATCCGGTGCCCCTGGGAGGTGATGATCGGCGCCGCCGCGTAGAACCCCACCCCCGGCGCACCGGTGACCAGCGGATGAGAGCGCGCCACCGCGTCGGCCCGGGCGTCCCGGACGGCCATGGGCTTTCCGCACTCGATCACCGACGTGCACAGGCCGGGCTCGCAGCCGACCTGCCGCACCCCCTCCAACCCGTGGGCGGCCTTGAACCAGACCCGGTCGGCGTCCACGAACGCCACCGTCGCCATCGGTGTCTTGAGCAGCCGGGCCGCCATGGCCGCGATCCGGTCGAAGGCCTCCTCCGGCGGGCTGTCGAGGATGTCGTAGCGGTGCACCGCAGCCAGCCGTGCCCGCTCATCGAGCTTGTGCGAGAGGTCCGTCACCGGGCCGGGATCCGGACGGGCGCCGGTCCGCCCACGCGCCACGGTGGCCTGAGCCGTTCCGGGAGATGTCCGTCCACCCATCGTTGGTCCCACCAGCGCACTCCCTGCATAACATTTCAGTGCAACGGCTGATCTTAGCGGCCTTTTCCACGACACTTGGGCCTGGTGCTCTCCTGCGGCCCGTACCCTGCGGCCGCGCTTCAGGAGGCAGGTGCGGCTCTTTCCAGAATCCTCGGGAACCCGAGAGATCGTACAGATGAGGGAAGCATCACTGTGTCGTCCCAGGCTGTATCGGTAACGAAACTCCAGTGAGTATGAGAACGGCGGTCGAGGAGATCGCCGTGGACACCGAGGAGCAGCTGGCCTCCGGACTGTGGCGGTTGACCGACGGCGATCGTGCGATCGCCGAGAGGCTGTGGACGCTGCTGGGGCGGCCGGCCGACGGGTCGATGTCGCTGGCAGGAAGGATGCTCAGGCTGCGTGAGGCTCTGGCCGTCGTCGCGATGGCCGCCGCGCTCTCCCGCGGACAGCTGGCACGGGTGCTGAACCGGTGCGCGGTCGTCTTCTCCCCCCTGCTGCAGTGGCGCACCGAGCCGGTCGGCCTCCGCGTGGTTCCGGACGTCCTCATCGTGCACTCTGATCACGTCAACGATGCGGAGCAGGCCCTGACCCGGCTGCGCTCCTTGGTGGCCACCGTCAAGGAGCGGGCATGAGCAGACGGAGAGCGCCCGGATCTTCGGCCTTCCCCCCTCCGGACCAGCACATCCAGGAAAGGAAGCGATTGCCGTATCCTGCCTACCAGCAGGAGCGGGGCCGCTTCGGGAGCGATCGGTGTGAAGAAAAGGATGTCCGTGACGCGTTCTGAAGGCACCGAACACAAGGCATCGGCGATGGCCGATGTGTTCGCCGCGGACGCCGTGGTCGGGCGGGATCTCGCCGCGGTGGACTGGGCGGCCACTCCGCTCGGCGCGCCGGACGGCTGGCCGCAGAGCCTGCGGACGGCGGTGAGCATCCTGCTGTCGTCCCGCTTCTCCATGTGGATGGCGTGGGGCCCGGAGCTGACGTTCTTCTGCAACGACGCCTACCGGCGGGACACCCTCGGCCAGAAGTACCCGTGGGCGCTGGGCCGGCCGGCGAACGAGGTGTGGGCGGAGATCTGGGACGACATCGGCCCCCGGATCCGGACCGTGCTGTCCACGGGCGAGGCGACCTGGGACGAGGGCCTGCTGCTGTTCCTCGAACGGTCGGGCTTTCCCGAGGAGTCCTACCACACGTTCTCCTACAGCCCCCTGCGCGACGAAGCCGAGGACGTCGTCGGCATGCTCTGCGTGGTCAGCGAGGACACCGAGCGGGTCATCGGCGAACGGCAGATGGCGACGCTGCGGGACCTGGGCTCCGACCTCAGCGTGGTACGCACCGAGCAGGAGATGCTCGCCTTCACCGGCCGTCAGCTCGACCGCAATCTGCGTGACTTCCCGTTCACCCTGACCTACCTGTTCCACGAGGACGGCTCCGCACGGCTCACGGCCTCGACCGGCATCGCCTCCGGCCACCGTGCCGTCCCGGAGACGCTGGCCGTGGACGACCCGAACGCGGTGTGGCCCGCGGTGGCGCTCGTCCGAGGCGAGTCGGTGCTGATGGAGCTCAAGGGCGGCGCGTACACCGGCCTGCCGGCGGGAGACTGGTCGGAGCCGCCGACGCACGCGCTGGTGCTGCCGCTGCTGCAGCAGGGCGACGCGCCGTACGGGTTCCTGGTCGCCGCGCTGAACCGCTACCGCCCCCTGGACGAGGGCTACCGCGGTTTCGCCGAGCTCGTCGCGGGCCACATCGCGGCGGGCGTGGCGAGCGCCCGCAGCTACCAGACCCAGCAGCGGAGGGCCGAGGAACTCGCCGAGCTGGACCGCGCCAAGACCACGTTCTTCTCCAACATCAGCCACGAGTTCCGCACCCCGCTCACCCTGATCCTGGGGCCGCTGGAAGAGCTGCTCGGCGGGATCGGCGAGAGGGACGAACGCGTCCGCGAGGAACTGGAGACCATCCACCGCAACGGGCTGCGGATGAGCAAGCTCGTCAACACCCTGCTGGACTTCTCCCGCATCGGAGCCGGTCGCATGCAGGCCCGCTACGAGCCCGTCGACCTGGCCGCCACCACGGCCGAGCTGGCCAGCGTGTTCCGCTCCGCCGTCGACAAGGCCGGGCTCGCGTTCGAAGTCGACTGCCCCCCGCTGGGCAGGCCCGTGCACGTCGACCGCGGCATGTGGGAGAAGATCGTCCTCAACCTGCTCAGCAACGCCCTGAAGTTCACCTTCGAGGGATCCATCCGGGTGGCGGTGCGCGCGGAGGACGACCACGCCGTGGTCACCGTCGCGGACACCGGCATCGGCGTGTCCGCCGAGGAGGTCCCCCGGCTGTTCGAGCGCTTCCACCGCATCGAGAGCGCCCGGTCCCGCTCCAACGAGGGCAGCGGCATCGGCCTGTCGCTGGTCCAGGAGCTCGTCGGCCTGCACGGCGGCGCCATCACCGCGCGGAGCGCCGAGAACGAGGGGACCGCCTTCACCATCCGGCTGCCCTACGGCACCGCCCACCTTCCGGCCGAGTCGCTGGTGGAGGCGAGCGGCCCGAACACCGTCTCCTCCACCGCCGACCCTTATGTGCAGGAGGCGCTGCGCTGGCTGCCGCACGAGCGGCCCGGACCGTTCTCCGTACCGGTCGAGGGACCGGTCGCGCCGTCGCAGGGCGCCGCCGTCTCGGCCCGGGTGCTGATCGCCGACGACAACGCCGACATGCGCGAGTACCTCTCCCGCCTCCTGACCGGCGCCGGGTACGCGATCGACGCGGTCAGCGACGGCCTGGAGGCGCTGGACGCCGTCCGCACGAACCCTCCCGACCTGGTCGTCAGCGACGTGATGATGCCCCATCTGGACGGCCTGTCGCTGGTCGCGGCGCTGCGCACCGACCCCCGGACGGCGTCCGTCCCGGTGCTGCTGCTCTCTGCCCGGGCCGGGCAGGAGGCCTCCATCGAGGGCCTGCAGGCCGGCGCCGACGACTACCTGGTCAAACCGTTCGCCGCCGCCGAACTCCTGGCGCGCGTCCGGGCGAACGTGGAGCTGGCGCGGCTGCGCAACCACCACGCGCGCTGGCGCACCGCGCTCGTGGACTCCATGCAGGAGGCGTTCTTCGTCTGCGACGAGGAGGGGGCGGTCATCGAGATCAACGCCGCCTTCACCGACATCCTCGGCTACGCCGCCGAGGACCTGCCCTACCGGCCGATCCACCCCTGGTGGCCGGACGCCGCCACCGACCCCCAGGCCCACCGGCAGGTCGAGGAGGTCTTCGCCGCCCTGCTCGACGACAGCCGGGGCAGCTACACCATCCCCGTCGTCCACCGCGACGGACACCGGTTGTGGGCCGGCATCACCTTCAACCAGATCCACGATCCGGACACCGGCCGCAAGGTGATCGTGGGCACCTTCCGCGACGTGACCGCCGAGCACTACGCCATCCAGCGCGAGAGCGCCCTGGCGGCGTTGAGCATGCGCCTGTCCCAGGCGACGAGCCTGGCCGAAGCGCTGTCCGGCGCTTTGGAGGAGCTCAGGGAACTCTGGCTCGCCAAGCGTGTGACGGCCGTCGTCTTCGGCGACGACGCGCCCTCGCTGACCGCCACGGAACCCGGCCTGTCCTGGGACGGCCTGACCGAGGAGCAGCGCGCCGCCCTGACCGCCCTGCGCGACCACCAGACGCTGGTCCCGGTCGCCGACCGCGCCACGGGCGCGGGCATCACCCTGGAGCATCCGCAGGGCCGGCTGGTCCTGTGGCTCGGCCTGGGCGACGGGCGGCCCTTCACCGACCAGGACCAGACCCTGCTGTCCCTGCTGGCCGGCCACCTCACCCAGGGGCTGGTCCGCGCCCACCAGATCGACCAGCAGCGCGAGACCGCGCTGGCACTGCAGCGGGCCATCCTCGGCCCCTCCAGCCTGCCCGAGGGCTTCGCCGTCCGCTACGAGCCCGCCGCCCGCCCCCTGGAGGTCGGCGGCGACTGGTACGACACCATCCCGCTGCCCGACGGGCGCATCGGCATCGTCGTCGGCGACTGCGTCGGCCGCGGGCTGGCCGCCGCCGCCGTCATGGGGCAGCTGCGCAGCGCCTGCCGCGCCCTCCTGCTGCAGGATCCCGGTCCCGCCCGGGTCCTCATGGCCCTCGACCACTTCGCCGCCACCGTCCCCGGCGCGCAGTGCACCACCGTCTTCTGCGCCGTCCTGGACCCCGGCACCGGCCACCTGGTCTACTCCAGCGCGGGACACCCGCCCGGCATCCTCGCCCACGCGGACGGCACCACCGAACACCTGGCGGGCGGCCGGTTCGTCCCGCTCGCGGTCAGACCGATCACCCAGCGGCCCCAGGCCGAGTGCACCGTCCCGCCCCGTTCCACGCTGCTGCTCTACACCGACGGGCTCGTCGAACGCCGCCGCCAGCCGCTGACCGCCGGGATCGACCTGGCCGGCGCGGCCGTCCAGGCCGGCCGGAACACCGCCGTCGACGACCTCGCCACCCAGGTCATGGCCCGCCTGGCCCCCGCCGGCGGCTACGACGACGACGTCGCCCTGCTGCTGTACCGCCATCCCGCCCCGCTGGAGATGTCCTTCCCCGCCGAGTCCGCCCAGCTCGCCTCCGTCCGCAAGGCGCTGCGCAACTGGCTCGCCCAGTGCCAGCTCCCCCCGCAGACCGTGCAGAACGTCCTGGTCGCCGCCGGTGAGGCGTGCGCCAACGCCATCGAGCACGGCCACCGCCACGCTCCCGGCGAGGTCGTGCAGCTCCGTGCCGAAGCACTCGTCGACAACCTGCACCTGACCATCGCCGACACCGGCCGCTGGCAGGAGCCCCGGCCCGAGACCAACACCCACCGCGGCCGCGGCGTGATCCTCATGCGCACGCTCATGCAGCAGGTCACCATCACCCCCGGTCCGACGGGCACCACCGTCGACATGTACACGAGGATCGCCTGATGACCACCCCGCTCACCCTCACCTCCAGTCATCGTTCCGACGGGACCACCCTCCTCACGGCCGTCGGTGAGATCGACATGAGCAACACCACCGCCCTCGCCGCCGCCCTCGACGACGCGCGCGGCAGGGTCGTCATCGATCTGACCGCCGTCGACTACCTCGACAGCGCCGGCCTCAGCGTGCTGTTCGACCACGCCGACCGCCTCGAACTCATCACCACTCCCCTTCTGGCCCCCGTCCTCACCCTCTCGGGGCTCGCCGACGTGGCCACCGTCCACGGCCTGGAGTAGTCGCCGCACGATGCGGGCCGTCCGCCGAGGGCTTTCGGATCGGCTCCCGCGGCCCTCGCATTCCGGGGTGATCCGGTCTACGGACCCCCTGAAGCAAAGGCGATGAGCACGCGGATTGTAAGGTGCGGGCATGGACGCCCACGCTGCTCTCAGCCCTAAAGAAGCCTTCGAGACGCTGCTGGCCGGCAACCGGCGTTTCGTCGCCGGCACCCCGGAGCACCCCAACCAGGACGCCGCACGCCGCTCCGAGGTGGCGCCCGCGCAGTCGCCCTTCGCGGTGCTGTTCGGATGCTCGGACTCCCGGCTGGCCGGGGAGATCATCTTCGACCGCGGGCTGGGCGACCTCTTCGTCGTCCGCACCGCCGGCCACGTCATGGGGCCCGAGGTGATCGGCACCATCGAGTACGCGGTGGAACTCCTGGACTGCCCCCTGGTGACCGTCCTCGGACATGACTCCTGCGGCGCGGTCGGCGCGACCCGCGCGGCCGTCCAGGACGGCGCCACCACCAAAGGCTACGTCCGCGACGTGATCGAGCGGGTCACCCCCAGCGTGCTGGCCGCCCAGGCCGCCGGATGCACCGAGGACACGGACTTCATCGCCGCACACGTACGCCACACCGTGGACCTGCTGCTCGACCGTTCGAAGGTCGTCGCCGAGGCCGTGGCGGCCGGTCGTCTCGCGGTCGTCGGCATGACGTACCGGCTGACCGACGGCACCACCCACCTCGTCACCGCGCACGGCGTCGAGGCGTCTCCTGTCGCAGTCGCCTGACCTCCCGCACGGGGATGACGGCGGCGCCGGTTTCACCGAACGGATCGCCTTGTTCTTGCGGAGCCCTCGCACCGGTCCGGTGCGAGGGCGGATCCCGGCGTCATGGCTGGCTCAGCGGCAGACGCAGGACGAGGCGGGCTCCGGAGTGGTGGTCGGTGCGGTCGGCGGCGTGCAGGGTGCCGCCGTGCATCTGGGCGATCTGGCGGGAGATGGCCAGGCCCAGGCCGGTTCCGCCCGGGTCGCTGCGGCGGGCGTCGCTGCGGCGGTAGAAGCGGCGGAAGACCGCTTCCTTGTCGGCGTCGGGGATGCCGGAGCCGTCATCGATGACTTCCAGGACCGCTTGGCCGCCCTGGGCGCTGACGATCGCCTCCAGGTGGGAGTGGGCGTGGCGCTCGGCGTTGGCCAGCAGGTTGGCCACCAGGCGTGCCAGGCGCAGCGGGGATCCGTCGACGATGACACCCGGGTCCAGGTGGGTGGTGACGGCGTTCTTGGGGGAAAGGCGCAGCAGTTCACCCGCCACCAGGCGCGAAAGGTTGACCGGCTCGGTCTCGGTGGGCGCACCGGACTCCAGGCGTGCCATTTCCAGCAGGTCGCCGACGATGTCGCCGAGCCGTTCGGCGTCGTGCAAGGCGTCCTGCAGAACCTGGCGGGGGTCGGCTTCGGGATCGTCCAGGGCGTCCTGCAGCCGTAGCAGCAGGCCGGTGAGCGGCCCGCGCAGATCATGAGAGGCGTCGGCCAGCGCCTCACGCTGCTGCCGCACCGCCTTGCGCAGCCCCTCGGCGGTCTGCCGCTCCTGGACATTGGCGTGGCGCAGTCGCTGATTGATCTCGCACAACTGGCCGGCCTGAGCGAGCAAATGGGCCTCGACGGCTTCCGCGTACGGCATGCGCGGCTCCGCGAGAGCGGGCGGGGATTCCTCCTGGCGCAGGTGGCGAAGGACGGCCGTCACCTCCTGGGGCTGGAGGAAGATCCCGATCACCTCGCCCTTCTCGTCCCGCAGCGGGGCGGTGGTGACGTTCCAGTAGTGCTCCTCGAACTCCCCCGGCCTACCGGGAACCTCGATGTCGTAGCGGTGCACCGGCAGCAGGTCGACCTCACCCGTGGCCAGCACCCGCTCCAGCGAGTACCGCACCGCCTGCGCCTCCTCACCCGAAGGCCCGCCGGGAAACACCTCGAACACATCACGGCCGATCACCTCTTGGCGTGAGTGACCCAGCATCTCCTCATAAGCCCGGTTGACCGCGAGAAAGATCATTTCGGGCGATACCAGCGCCACCGGCACCGGCTCGGCGTCGAACAACACCGCCGGATCGATCTCCGCCATCTCCGCTCCCCCCGCCCCCGCCGACTCGGCGGCCCCCAGACGAGTGATCCCCCGGACCGCCGAGGGGCGCCCCGAAACGGGAAAGTGATGACCTTGCCAAAACTTCCCTTATCGGTACAACCGGCCATGACCTTGGCCGATTCCACCCGTCGGCTTCCCCCAGCGCCTTTGCCCTGCTCTGAGCTGCTTCGGGCAGAGTTCTGGGAAACAGCCCCGTCTCTCAGTCCGGGGCGTCCGCTCCCCAATCCCACAGGGCCTGGAGGACCGGGCCGAGTCGGCGTCCACGGGCGGTGAGCGTGTAGCGCACTCGCGGCGGCCAGCCCGGACGGCGATCACGATGGACGACGCCGGCCTCGCCGAGCTGCGCCAGCCGATCGGAGAGCACCTTGTCCGACAAGGCGGGCAGGGCCGCACGCAGTTCGCTGTAGGAGCGGTCACCGCGCAGCAGTTCGCGGACCACCAGTGTCGTCCAGCGGCCCTGCAGGGCCGCCAGCGTGATCTCCACCGGGCAGGCGGAAGTGGGAGCCGCGACGGTCGCGTGCGGGTCGTCGGGCAGCCCGGGCGGGTGACCAACCGTTCGGTGAGTCACGAGAGCGCCTCCTAACGTGTAGAGCGCTTGGATTCTCCCGGTTTGAAAGGACGTGTGTCGATCATGCGAGAACTGGCCGAACGGCCCGATGAGGTGCCCGCGGTGTTCGCCGAACGGTTCAACAGCGGCGACGCCACTGCGCTGGCACAGGTCTATGAGGAGGCGGCGGTACTGGTCGCACAGCCGGGAACGCCGGTGACCGGCCCGGACCTCCATGCCGCCAACAGCCGCCTGCAGCGGCTCGGAATCCCCATCTCGGTCCGTCCGCGCCACGTCTACCGCAACGCGGACCTGGCACTGCTGATCGTGGACTGGACCATCGAGGGCACCGATCCCGACGGTCGGGCCGTGCACATCGAGGGCACCGCCACCGACGTCGCCCGGCGGGGGCCGGACGGCCGCTGGCGGTACGTCATCGACAACCCTTTCGGCCTCCGCCCACAGCCGCTCGCCGTCGAGGACCCCGCGGAGCCAACGCCCCGAGAGAGCGCACCCGTGCTCACTCCTCGAACTCGCTCAGCAGCTCCCACGCACGGAGGAACGCCCTCCCCGCCTTGATCAACCGACCACGTCTCCTCAACGCGAGCCCCAGGTTGTTCAGCGCCCCGCCCTCGTGGTACCGGTCGCCGGCCTCCTGGAAGATGGCGGCGGCCTGCCGGTAGGCGTCGATCGCTTCGGAAGACCGCCCCACCTCCACCAGTACGAGCCCCAGATTGTTCAGGGCTCCACCCTCGCCATAGCGGTCGCCGATCTCCCGGTAGATGGCGGCGGCCTGCCGGTAGGCGTCGATCGCTTCGGAGAACTGCCGCACCTCTACCAGTACGAGCCCCAGGTTGTTCAGCGCCATGCCCTCACCGGGCCGGTCACCGATCTCCTGGCAGATCTGCACATCCTGCTGGTGGGCTTCGATCGCCTCCGCGAACCGCCGCAGCTCCCGCAGAACGAGCCCCAGGTTGTTCAGCGCCGTGCCCTCACCGGGTCGGTCGCCGGCCTCCCGGCAGATCTGCACATCCTGCTGGTGGGCTTCGATCGCCTCCGCGAACCGCCGCACCTCCCGCAGGGAGCTCCCCAAGTTGTTCAGTGCAGCGGCTTTGGAGGGCAGGTCGCCGAAGTGCTCGGCTTGCTGGAGGGAGACGGTGGTGAGGGTGATCCGCTGGTTGAAGTGGCGTCTCCAGGCGAGGTAGTCGGCCAGGGTGAGGGGGAGGTCGCGGGCGAATTCGCGGTGGTGGTCGTCGGCGGGGGGCGCGGTGATGGCGGCGGCGAGATTGTCGAGTTCGGCGTCCAGCCAGGCCAGGGCACTGCCGCGGTCGGGGAAGGCAGCGGATGCCGGATCACCGTCGGCGCTCCGCCTGAGATGGGCGGCGGCCAGCTCCGCGGTGGTCTGGTAGTGGTCCAGGAGCCGTGTGTGGGCGCTGCCGCGGTCGGTGTCGGGCAGGTGGCGGGCGTACAGGCGCAGCAGGTCGTGCATCCGCCACCGCTGCTCGCCGCCCGGCGGCGTGGGGGCGGGTTCGACGAGATGGGCGCCGGCCAGGCCTTCCAGTATGCGGCGTGTGGTGGTGGGGTCCAGGTCGGCCAGGGCGGCAGCCGCGGTGGTGGAGATGTCGGAGCCGTGGCCGACCGGCAGCAGCGCGAACAGTCGTTGCCGGTCGGCGGGCAGGCGCTGGTAGGACAGGTCGAACATCGTGTGCAGAGTGCCGCGGTGGTCGCGCAGCTCACTCAACCGCTCTCCCGTGGGCCGCAGGATGTCGGCGAGGCCGGCCGCGCTCTGATGCGGGTTCCCGGCCAGCAGGGCGGCGGCGATCTGCAGCGCCAGCGGCAGCCCTGCGCACAGGCCGGCCAGCTCCCGTGCGGCGTCAGGCTCATCGGCCAGGCGGGTGTCGTCGGGCAGGCGGGTGTGCAGGGCGTTGGCCAGCAGTGCCACCGCTTCGGCCTCGGGGAGGGCGTCCAGATCGATCAGGCGGGCGTCCAGTCCGGCCAGCCGCTCTCTGCTGGTCACCACCGCCCGGCACGCGCCGTGTCCCGGCAGCAGCGCCAACGCCTGCCCGGCTTCTGCGACGTTGGCGATGAACACCAGCACCGGACGGCCCGAGCTCGCGTAGCCCTCCAGCACCGACCGGTACAACACCAGCCGCTCGCCCGGGTCCGCCGGGATGTGCTCACCCGGCACCGCCATTGCCCGCAAGAACCCCGCCACCGCCGCATCGACGTCCAGCGCGCGCTCAGGGTCGTAGCCGAACATGTCCACGAACAGCACACCGCCGGGAAACCAGCCGCGCTCCAGCGCCGTCCGCGCCGCGCGCACCGCCAAGGCCGTCTTGCCGACCCCGCCCATCCCGCCCACCGCCGACACCAGCACCGCACCGCTGTCGGCCGCGGCGGTGTCCGCGTGCGGGGCCAGCACCTCCAACAGTGCCCGCAGATCCTCCTCCCGGCCGGTGAACGACGACTTCACCGCGGGCAGGCCCGCCATCGCCGCCGACAGCTGCACGGGCAACCGCACCGTGACATGCTCGCCCTGAACGATCACTCCGAGGTTGAACGTCCCGGCGACCGTGTTGGAGACCTCCCCCACCCCGGATCAGCCCTGCCCGGCAGCGCCGTCGGCGGGCCCGTCCTCCCGCACCGGAGGCTCGGCGGCAGGAGCGGTCCCAGGCGGCGGGTTCACCGTCCGGCCTTGAATGATCGTGCCGCTGTTGGTGGTACCGGAGATCGTGTTCGTCACCGAACCCTGCGCCAGGCCCTGCGCCGGGCCCTGCCCGCCCGGCCCCGCCTCCCGGCGCCCGCGGATCTCACCGGCCACCGCCAGCCCCACACCGGCCACCGTCAGGAACATCGACACCACCCCCGCGACCCAGCCCGCCTTCTCCCACCCCAGCGTCGCCAGATACACCGCCAACCCGACGATCGCCGCGCCCACGACGATCCCACCCGCCCATTTCAACCCATTCGGCTTCATCTTCACATGATCTCGCCCCAACAAGATCACAGGCGGCGGCCGAAGGAAACCCGCGGAGAACACTCGCGGCCCCGCGGGCGGGCAGGATCATCGTTTGACCGCGCCCGGCCGTCCGGGAAGTTCGCCACCAGGGTGATCCGAAGGCGGAAAACCTCGTCCATGGGATGTCGAGAACCCGCACTCGGCTCCGTCCCCACGGATACACACGGCCACGATGGGCCGTACCCCACCGAGGAGGACACGATGGCCAAGTACCTGCTGCTCAAGCACTACCGGGGCGCTCCGGCGTCGGTCAACGACGTGCCGATGGACCGGTGGACGCCGGAGGAGGTCTCGGCCCACATGCAGTACATGCGGGACTTCGCCGCGCGGCTCGAGGAGACCGGCGAGTTCGTCGACAGCCGGGCGCTCTCCCCGGAAGGCGTGTTCGTCCGCCATGACGGGCAGGGGCGGCCGCCGGTCACCGACGGCCCGTTCGCGGAGACCAAGGACCTGATCGCCGGCTGGATGGTGATCGACGTCGAGTCCTACGAGCGGGCGCTCGAGCTGGCCGGCGAGCTCTCCGCCGCTCCGGGCGCGGATGGGAGGCCGGTCCAGGAGTGGCTGGAGCTGCGGCCGCTCCTGACCGATCCCCCGTCCACCACGGAGTGACGCACGAGGGACCAGGCCCGGGTCGAGGCCGTGCGGGTGCGGCCGGACGGCGCGCCGCAGGCCCCCGGGCGGTCACCGTGGCCTGACGCAAGTACCTCGACACGTCCTGCTCGACCCCGCTCTCCCCCGCCGTCGCCAGGGAGCGACGCCGAGGGAGAACCGGCCCGTCGAGACCGCGTAGAGTCCCCCCTTTACGGAACAGGGAGGCATCCGATGATCAAACGCCTTCTGGCCTGGTTGGGGACGTTCCTCGGGATCGTCGTCGGACTCACCATGATCCTGGCGGCCCTCTCCGACGACGCCGGAGCGTCCGCGTGGGCGCGGTTCGGGCAGGGCGCCATCGGCTGCTTCCTGGTGTGGGTCCTGGGCGGCGCCCTGCTGAGGTCCTTGAGGAGGCGCGTCCGCCGTACGTGAGCACCGGCCCGCACCCCGTCTCGGCGCCATCGCCGAGACGGCCCCGTCCGTCCGGCTCCGCAGCTGGTCCGAGGACGGGGACCTAGCGCTTCACGGTCAGTTTCAGCAGCTTGGGCAGGGGCTTGTTCTTCTTGGGGGTGCAGGTCATCGCCACGGACGAGCCGAGCGCCGTCGCGGTGATCTTGATCGCGCCCGTGGTCAGCGTGACCTTCCCCGCCTTCTTCAACCGCAGCTTGCCGGTCAGCTTCCCGATCGGGATCTTGGCCTTGGCCTTGACCGGGCCGGTCTTCTTCGGCCCCGACGCGCTGACGGAGGTCTTCTGGGCGCCCGACGCGACGAACTTGCCGGTGGTCTTCCACGAGTCGACGGCGACCGGCGACACCCCGGGCAGCGCCGAGAAGTCCGCGGTGATCTTCACGGTGTCGCCCACGGAGCGCTTGGCCGGGCCCTTCATGGTGACCTTGGCGTTGTAGTCGAAATTGGTGGAGAAGATGCGGCAGCCATAGGCCACGGTCCCGGTACCGGCCGAGGCGGGGGCGCTGCCGAACCCCACGGTGGCCAGCATGATCGCGGTGGCGCCGAGGGTGAGGCCGCGCAGTGCCCCGCGGCCCTTCGTCTTCATCGGGCTGGTCGACATGAACCGCTCCTTCTGTCGCGTGCGGATCACGGCGACCCGCACGGAAGCACGCCGCGGCTCCTCGAGCGCGCCCACCGGTCCGCATGCGGCCGAGCGCGCCCCCGGCGTTTCGGTAGAGGAAACACGGTTTCGCAACGTGTGACTAGAAGACCCTTTCGCGCACTCCGATGTCAAGACATGACCGAACGTTTCCTTCTTCGGCACGCCGCCGTGCCGGGATCCGCCCACTCCGCCCCGACCCTCACCGGCTCCTCGTCCGGTCCAGGAAACAGGCCTCAGACGTGCGGCCGCTGATCGTCCAGTCGACGTGCGACATGCGCGAGGACGGCCGCGGCGTCGGAGATCTGCCCGGGGGCGAGGTCGCCGGTGAGGCCTTCCAGCAGTTCGCAGCGGGCCTGGTGGAGGCCATGGACCGCCTGGCTGCCGGTCTCGGTGATGGCGATGAGGTGGACGCGGCCGTCGGAGGGATCGCGCCGCCGTGCGATGAGGCCGGAACCCTCCAGCGCCTTGAGGCGGGGCGTGATGGAGGAGATGTCCACGCCGAGGCACGCGGCGATCTGGGAGACGCGCAGGGTCCCCCGGGCGTGCAGGTGCTCCAGCAACGACCAGGAGGCCGGCGGGAGGTCGTGGCCGCAGCGGAGGGCGACGTCGCCCTCGCGTTCTTCGAGCAGGCGGATCACCGTGCTCAGGCTCTGCTCGAAGACCTGCAGGGGCGAGGTGGACGCGGCCATGCCAGAAGCATAGGCCCCTCGGATCAGAAAGTTGGTTTGGACAAACCAAATACTTCCTCCTAGGGTCTGTTCGACACGACGTGGTCGGTGGTTGCCGCCGGCCCTGCGCAGGGGTGGTCGGATGCGGTTGTCGGTGGTGGACCTGGGCCTGGTGGCACCGGGAGGCGACGAGAAGCAGGCGCTGGCCGACTCGGTGCGGTTCGCCGCGCACGTCGAGCGGCTCGGATTCCACCGGATCTGGTTCGCCGAACACCACGCCAACGCGATGGGCGCCTCGCACCATCCCGAACTGCTGATCGCTGCCGTGGGAGCACGGACCAGCCGTATCCGGGTGGGCTCGGGCGCGGTGCTGATGAACCACTACAGCCCGTTCAAGGTCGCGGAGATGTTCAAGCAGCTCGAGGCGATGTTCCCGGGCCGGGTCGACCTCGGCATGGGGCGCGCCACCGCCGGGCCGGTGATCGACCTGGCCCTCCAGCGGGACCGGGAGAATCCCGCGCACGCCGACCACCTCCAGCAGGTCGCCGAGACCGTGCTGTGGCTGCACGGCGGCTTCCCCGACGACCATCCTTTCGCCGGGCCCCGGCTCATGGCGAGCGTCCCCGAGGTCCCGCAGACCTGGCTGCTGGGCTCCAGCCCCGGCGGCTCCGACCTGGCGGCCGGGCTCGGCATCGGCTACACCTTCGCCGGATTCATCAACCCGCAGAGCGCGGCACCGGCGCTGCGCGCCTACCGCGAGCGGTTCCGGCCGCGGGGGTTCGGCCTGAGCGGGCCGAGGGCGATCCTCGGCGTCAACGTCACCGTCGCGGAGACCGAGCACGAGGCCGAGCGCCTGGTGGGTTCGGCCAAGGCCTACTACGCCCGGCTGCGGCGCGGACGGTTCGACACCCTCGTCCCCTCGGCCGACGAGGCGGCCCGCGAGCTCACCCCGTCCGAGCGGGACGAGCCGACGTCCATCGCCGCAGGCCGCTGGCCCCGCTTCATCGCCGGCGACCCCGACCAGGTCCGCGCCACCCTCGAACGCATGGCCGCGGAGAGCGGCGCCGACGAGATCATGATCCAGAACATGATCGCCGAGCCGGCCGACCGGCACCGCTCACACGAGCTCCTCGCCACCGCCTTCGGCCTCCGGACGGCCGGACCCTGACGGCCCGAAGACCGCCCCTCCACATCGCCACCGAAGAACCCGCACGGAAAGAGAAAAATGACCACCACCGTGAACCAGGTCATGACCTCCTACTACGACGCCTACAACAGCGAGGACCCGGACCGGCTCGCGGCCGTGCTCGACGACTCCGTCATCCTGCGTTCGGCCGCGGGGACCGGTCAGGGCCTGCCCGGCTACCTCGACACCTACCGAACGATGATCACCACGTTCGTCGACCGGATGACGCCCCAGCGCATCGAGGCGGACGGCGACACCGCCACCGTCTCCATCGTCAACACCCTGACGGCACGCGCAGATGTTCCAGACTTCATGGGCATGAAGCTCAAGGCAGGAGAGACCCTGACCCTGAACCTGCGAGGCCGCTACAAGGTGCGCGACGGACGGATCTCCGAGATCGACATCGAACTCGCCTGACGCCCGGGACCGGGAAGCCGAAGGTGGTGAGTTCCGCGACCGCATCGACTCCCTGTGCCGCTGAGCACCCGGCGGTGAAAGGACCGGCGCTGCTGCGATCGGGGGCGGTCGTGCACCTGCCGACCACCGCTCATCGAGGAGGGTCGGGACCCGTCCTCGATGAGCGGCGTCTTGGCCGGCGCCGTCTGCTGGCGTGCTGACGGCGAGGCCGGCGGCGGCTAACCCATCAGATGCCGGGTGAAGAAGCGGGCCGCGGCGTCCCCCTCGAACTGCGGGACGCCCGTGTGGCCGCCCAGGTTGGCGTGCAGCGTCTTCTCCTCGGAGCCGAAGGCGTCGAACAGGTCCAGGGCCATCTGCCGGTCGTTGCCCTCGTCGTCCCACTGCAGCAGGACCAGCAGCGGGATGGTGACCTGCCGGGCCTCCTCGAAGATGACGCGGGGCACGAAGCTCCCGGCGAACAGGACGGCGGCCGAGATGCGCGGCTCGACCGCCGCCAGCCGGGTGCCGATGGAGATCACTCCCCCCGAGTATCCGACCGGGCCGCCGATCTCGGGCAGCGAGAGGAGGGCGTCCAGGGCGGCCCGCCATTCCGGGACCGCCTTCTCGACCAGCGGGAGGACGAGCCGGTCGATGAGCTCCTCGCCGACCGGCTCGCCGGCCTCCAGCGCCCGGCGCAGGTCGGCGCGGGCCTGGTCGGTGACGGCCGACCGGGGCCGGTCGCCGCTCCCGGGGAGCTCTAGGGTGGCCGCGGCGAAGCCCTGCTCCGCGGTGTGCCGGGCCCGCCCCGCCAGCCGGGGGTACATCCTGTCCAGCCCGCCGGGGTGACCGACCAGGATCAGCGGCACCGGTGCGGAGGCGGAGGCGGAATCGGGCGTCCACAGGATGCCGGGGACCTCGCCGAGGGTGAATCCGCGTTCGAGGACGCCGTTGTCGAGGCGCCGCTCGGAAGTGAAACGCATGGTCGTGCCTTTCGGGAGTGCTCTTGAATGGCGCTCCCGGACGACCTATCGCCCGACCGTGGCCCCGGAAGGGAGCACCCATGTCGATACTGCGTTCACGGGTACCACCTCCTCGTTCTCTTGCACGGCCTCCGGCAAGGTAGCAGTAGCCGCCATGATCCGCCAACGGGTTTTACGGATGCTCCTGCGCGAACCCGGTACCGACAGCCCTTCACCGGAAAACCGGTTGTCTTCCGATCATGCGGCCGAGTAGCTTCGAGGCATGTACTTCCAGACCCTGACCTACGGCTGATGCCGACGGGGCGCAGGCGCCCCGTGTTCCGGCGCGTCCCGCGGCGTGTGTTCACCGCCGCTTCCGGGTGACGCGCCGGTTCTCCGCGTCCTTGTTCTCTGTGGATCTGTGAAGTGGGTTCCTCATGTCTTCTCGCCGTGCGCATATCGCGATGATCGGCATCCCCGCGGTCAGCCATGTGCTGCCGAGCCTGGAGGTCATCCGCGAACTGGTGGCCCGCGGCCACCGGGTGACCTACGCCAACGGCCCGGCCGCCGCCGACCTGGTGGCCTCCACCGGGGCGGAGCTCGTCCCCTACACCTCGACGCTGCCGGTCGCCGACAACGACTGGCCGGAGGACCCCATCGCCGCGATGGGCGTCTTCCTCGACGACGCGATGCGGATGCTGCCGCAGTTGCAGACCTTCTACGACGACGATCCGGCCGATGTGTACCTGTACGACATCGGCGCGTACGCGGCGCGGGCGCTGGCCGAGTCCCAGGGCCGCCCGTACGTGCAGCTGTCCCCGGCGATCGTGGCCTGGGAAGGCTACGAGGAGGAGGTGGCAGCGCCGATGCTGGCGCTGCCGGGCGCGGTCGCCTACCAGGAGAAGTTCGCGCGGTGGCTGGCCGGTTGCGGTGCCCTCACCACCGACCCGGCCGCCTTCTCCGGCCGTCCCGCGCGATCGGTGGCGCTGATCCCCGGCGCCATGCAGCCGAACCTGGAGAAGGTCGACACCGACGTGGTGACCTTCACGGGCCCCTGCCTGGGCGGACGCGCCGAACAGGAAGGCTGGAAGCGTCCGGACGGAGCCGAGAAGGTCCTGCTGGTCTCGCTGGGGTCGGCCTACACGCGGCAGCCGGAGTTCTACCGCAACTGCCTGGCCGCCTACGGGAACCTGCCGGGCTGGCACATGGTGCTGCAGATCGGCAAGTACCTCGACCCCGCCGAGCTGGGCGCGATCCCGCCGAACGTCGAAGTGCGCGCCTGGGTGCCGCAGCCCGCGATCCTGCGGCAGGCCGACGCGTTCATCACGCACGCGGGGATGGGCGGCTGCAGCGAAGGCCTGCTCGCCGGCACCCCGATGATCGCGGTCCCGCAGGCCGTCGACCAGTTCATGAACGCCGACCGCCTGGTGGAACTGGGCGTGGCCCGACGGATCGACACCGCTGATGCCACGGCCGAGGCCCTGCGCACGGCCCTGCTGGAACTGACGTCGGACCCGGCGGTGGCACGCCGTGCGGCAGAGCTGCGCGCCCGGACGCGTACCGAAGGCGGCGCGACGCGCGCCGCCGAGGTGATCGAGTCCCAGCTGCCCTGACCCCCCGCCGTGCGCTGCCGGTCGCTGCGACCGGCAGCGCACGGCACATCGGCACGAGGGCTTTCCTTGACTCCGTCCCGTAAGGGCAAAGGCTCCACCACCTTGGGAGTTTTTACCGATAAGCGAGGAATTGCCATTGGGAGGGGAGGCGAATCATGCCGGAGGACGAGCCGACAGGCGATCACCCATCCGGCGTTGAACCCGACCTCCCTGCGGCGATCGCGGTCATGCCGCCGGTGCGAGCCCCCCGCATCCGGAAGGCGGTGCGATCATGAGCCGGATCCTGGTGACCGGTTCCACGGACGGTCTTGGACGCGCCGCGGCCGTCTCACTCATGTCGGCCGGTCATGACGTGGTGGTGCACGCCCGCAACCGGGAGCGCGCTGCGGGCCTCGAACCACTCGTCGAGCGTGGAGCGCGTATCGTCGTGGGGGACTTCACCGAGCGTGACGCCGTACGGCGCATCGCCGCCGAGCTGAACGGCGCCGAGCCGCTGGACGCGGTCGTTCACAACGCCGGTGTGTGGAGCGGACCGGCGGTCATGCCGGTCAACATCGTCGCACCGTACCTCCTCACCGCCCTGCTCCACGAACCACGCCGACTCGTGTACCTCAGCAGCAGCTCGCATTTCAACGGGCGCCCCTCGCTCGCCGGGATCGATTGGCGGGGAGAGAGCGCGGGCTCCTACGCCGACAGCAAGCTGTTCGTCACGACACTCGCCGCGGCAGTGGCCCGCCTCCGCCCTGGGACGGTCAGCAACGCCGTGGATCCGGGCTGGGTCCCGACCAAGATGGGCGGACCAGGCGCGCCGGACGATCTCGAACTCGGCCACCGGACCCAGGAATGGCTCGTCACGAGCGACGAACCCCAGGCCCTGACCAGCGGCGGATACTGGTACCACCGCCAACGGCGACAGCCTCACCCCGCCGTCAACGACGAGGAGTTCCAGGAACTCCTCGTGCAGACCCTGGCCGAAGAGACCGGCACCGCGCTCTGAGCGGCTCCGACGGGGAATCAGACGTCTGCCTCGAGGGCGAAGGTATTGCCGTCCGGGTCCTGGAACCACGCGATACGTCCACCGCCTGCCCGAGGAGTGATCCCCTTGGCGTCGTGTTCGAACTGGTCGTAGCGGATGAACTCGACGCCGGACGAGACGAGCTCGTCAACGATCTGATCGATGTCGTCGACGTACCACGTCGCCAATGTCGCCGGAGTCTTCCCGGCGGTGACCGACTGGTACACGTGCAGCGCCGGTCCGCCACCAGAACCGTAGACGCGGCTGCCGTCGGCGATGTCGGCGCTGGGGCCGGACTCCAGCACCTCCAAGCCCAGCTTGCCTTCGTAGAACGCGATCGCCTCCTGTATGTCGGACACGGCGATCGAAGTTCTGAGTGGATACGTACTCAAGGGCATGAAACCACTCTCTCACGATGAGTGATGAGACGACTTCACCGCCCGGGAAGGGCGTCTCTTCGAAGGCGCTGACGCGTCTGCGAAATCACCCGCACTCGGCATTGAACCCGCCGCCCTGCGCCGGCACCGCGGTCCCTCCGTCTGGAGATCCTCTTCCGTCGGGGACGGCTCCCAGGTCGTTTGGTTTACCCGGGATCGCGGCTTCGTCCCACATCGGCCAGCCCCGCAGTTCCTCCTCTGAGCCGATACTCGAGGGTTCTACGGTGGCGGGGCGGTGTCACCGAGCAGGGAGAAGACGGTGTCCTTCGAGTACGTGCGTCCCAGAACGTCCCCGGCTGACGAAGATGTGGTCGAGCAGGCCATGGCGGTGTGGGACCGGCTCACACCATCCGAACAGCGCGAGGTGTTCGTGACGGTGATGCAGGCGGTGGCCGCATACGGTCGTACGAAGGATATTGACCGTCTCGTGAAGCTCACGGAGAGTATTGACGGGATGGTTCACCTGGAACGACAGCCCGGGTTCACCGAGGCTCGCCGCGCGCCGACGCGGGGCCTGGGCAGGCCGGGCGACGGGGTGTACGTCGACGAGTTGATCCGGAGGCTCCGGGAGTAGCAGGTGGACAGGCTACGGCTCACAACAACCGGTGAGAGGGACGTGGCCGAGTGGATGCAGACGGCCAGCCGCGCGGACCGTGAACGGATGGCGGAGTTTCTGGAGACACTGCAGGACGGGACATGGCAGAGCCGTTGGTGGTATGCGAAGTTCCCCCCGGAGCCGGACGCGTTCGACGTTCGCCCCGACGATGGCTTGTACGTGTACATCCGCTTGAGGGCGGATGAGGAACACGAGGACATGTGCGTGGAGTTCATAAAAATCTACCGCGATAACAGCATGAAATAATCACACGCGGTTGATTTTGCCCCAGCCCGGCGACAGAACTCTTCGATGCGATCGAAGATGCAAAAACACCCTCGTCGCGTGGACATTTGCGTCGATATTCTCGGCCGGACGAGTGGGGACCCCCCTGGCCGGGACCACGGCTTACGACGAGAACACGCTGCCGTTGATCTCCCATCAGCCTCGAATGGGGAAGCCCATAGCTCCCGCTGGTGACACTGGATCCACAAGTCGTCATCGACAGGGAAGGCCATGAACTCACCGACCATTCGAGGCCTCACGCGATTCGCGAGGCGCCCGCAGGTCGCCTTCGGCGGTGTTTACGGCACGATCCTCGCCAGCACGATGGTCGCCGCACTGACCCAGTACCCGCCGCCGGTGCAGGAGGACCGCCTCTACGACGCGACATGGCTGATGATCACCGTCGTCGCCGCGGCGATCGCGCACGGCTACTCCCACATCCTCGCCGACCGAGGAGAGGAGGGGCATCCCCGCGGCTACGGCGCCTTCACACGAACCCTTCTGGACGAATGGCCGATGGTCGTGTTCGCGCTTCCCACGGCACTGCTGCTCTTCGGCGCGGGCGTCGGCTGGTGGGAGTCCCAGGGAATCGAGTACGTCGCCTTCGTCACCAACATCGTCCTTCTCTTCGCCTGGGGCCTGCTCACCAACTGGAGTGCCGGACGAGGTCCGCGCTCCGCCTTGCTCACCGCCACCGCCGACGCGTTCCTCGGCGTGCTCGTCGTCATCCTCAACGCACTCGTCAAGTAGTCCCGGACGCCGATCTACCGAGCTGGTGGCACATCGGGTTCGAAGTTCGTCCGCAGGGCGCCCTGCCTGTATCCGCTGAGTGTCCGCGCGCTCAGCGGCGTTCGGGCCAGGGCCAGGTGAGGGTGATGGGTTCGCCGACGGGAAGGGAGTGCCAGCGGTCGGCGAGGGGAACGAGTTCGTCCACGCAGGCGGCGAGCTCTGCTTCGGTGACGGCCGCCGCGGCAAGCGTCGCGAGGACGTGTTCGGGGGCCGGGCGTTTGCTGTGGTGCGTGGTCCAGGCGATGAGGGCGGCTTGTGCGAGTTGCTCGGAGCGGCCGATGTCGCGGCCCGAGTGGGTGTCGCGGCGGGCTCCGCGTTTGCGGTCGCGTTGGAGGGAACGGCGCTTGCCGGGCTGTTCGACGGTCCGAAAGAGGCCGGTGCCGCCGGTGGCGAGCTGGCCGTAGACACCGTCCTTCAGGCCCCAGTGGCACTCGACCATGAAGTGCACCAGGTCGTGCGGGAGGTGGTCGTGGTAGCCGGGCGCGGGCTCCATCACCAGCGGCGCCGCCAGTTCACGAGTGACGCCCACCCGGTAACGCCGCTCGCCGGTACGAGTGAAATCGACCTTCATCCTTCGACGCTAGGCACCGCGCTCCGGCCCGGCAAATCCTTTTCGGTCGGCGGTTCCCGGGGCGGGACGATGGCGGACCCGGTGGACCGCCTCGCCCTGCCCCGGTATCCCCGGACCGGGTATCCGCCCGCCATGGAGAGCGCGTCGGGTCAGCCCTTGGCCTACGCGGCCGGACAGGCCTCGGACCGGCCGTGGTCGACGGCCGATGTCCGCCGGGAAGCCGTCGGGTCATGTCTTTCACCGGCCGCCAGGAAGATCACGGCGAGCAGCAGCAGGACCGCGCCGATGAGGGCGCTCGCGTTGAGCCGCTCGCCGAAGACCAGGAAGCCGATGGCCGCTGCGGTGAGCGGCTCGACCAGGGCGACCACGGAAGCCGTGGTCGCCCGTACCGCTCCGAGGCCGGCGAAGAACAGCGCGTACGCCAACGCGGTCGGCACCGCTCCGAGGTAGAGGATCAGGCCCGAGGTCCAGGCCAGCCGCTCCGGGTCGGGCAGAAGGCCCTCCATCAGGGCCATCGGCAGAAGGCACACCGTTCCCACCGCGAAGCCGGTGACCGTGGACTCGAACGCGCCACCGGCACCGCTTCGGCCGGAGGACCGGCCCAACAGCGTCACGCCCGCATAGCCGACGGCGGAGAGCAACGCGTACCCGATGCCCGCGAGAGGAGCCGGGCCGGTGCTCCCGTCCGCTCCCCCCACGAGCAGCACCAGGCCGACGACGCCGCTCGCCACCGCGGCGGTTCCGGCCGCCCCGGTCCGCTCGCCCAGCGCGAGCCGCGCTCCGGCGGTGACCAGCACCGGACCCGAGCCCAGGGTCACCACCGTGGCCACGGTCAGACCGGCCTGCTGCACCGAGGCGAAGTAGGCCGTCTGATAGACGGCCAGCCCGACGCCTGTGACGAGCACTCGGCGCGGATTCGCCGCCCAGGCGGCGCGAAGCGGGACCGCTGTTCCCGTTCGCCGACGCCGTCGGAGCGAATGGGCCGCCAGGAGCAACCCGAGACCGGTCAGGAACCGCCAGAAGGAAACGGAGACGGGGCCGATCCCGCCGACGCCGTACAGTTCGGCGGCCACGGCACCGCCGGTGCCCCACGCCGTGGCCGCGATCGCGACGTAGAGAACACCCTGTCCGACGGACAAGGTGGAAGAGGACTGCAACTGAGATCTCCTCGCATGATTGCCGACACGATGTCTTCCGTGGGCAACCCGCACGTCCATCCCGGCGACGCCGGAATGGACGTGTACGACCGCCCGCCTAGACGGCGGGCGGCGGAGGCGTCAGAAACAGCTGCATGCGCTCACGCTAGCGGATCTCAGGTCGTCGTACCGATTGCGGTTCCCCGTCAGGGTCGCGCGGATCGACGGCCGTGGGGGCGATCCGGGCGGTCAGGGCGGCCAGGTAGTCGTCGAGGAGCTGGACCTGCCGCCGCGGCGGGAACGACGCCGGGGCGAACAGTGCCTGGACCACCAGGCCCAGGACGAAGGCCTGGGTCCCGGCCGCGATCTCCGCGGGGTCGCCGGGGAGCAGTTCGCCGAGCTCCTGGGCCGCGGCCACCCGCTCGCTCAGCCTGTCACGGCTCGCGGCGTACTTGCGGGCGTAGCCGGTGCTCAGCTCGGGGTCGGAAAGCGCGGCGTCCCAGGAGGACACCCAGATCCGGCTGCTGTCGGCGGCCTCGGGAGTCAGCGGGAGGACGTCCAGCAGCCCGTCCCTCAGGGCGGCCAGGCCCTTGCCCGGGTCGCGGCGGGGGCGGGAGAGCGTGCGCTGCTCGAGCAGGTCGAGGGCGTACTCCACCAGGGCGCGCTTGGTGGGGAAGTAGTGCGTGAGCAGGCCGGTGGTCGCGCCGAGTTCGGCGGCGACGGCGCGCAGGGTCAGGCCGGTGAAGCCGCGTGCGGCCATGACCTGCCACACCGCTTCGGAGACGTCGCGCCGACGTGCTTCGTGATCTCCCTTGGAGCGTGGCATGCCACCACGGTACATTCACACAACACTTGTTATGTGAATGGGGAGGCCCTCATGTTCTCGCTGCCGCTGCGCGACGACGTCCACCTCGGCCCGCTGGAGGTCCGGCACGCCGAAGAGTTCGCCGACCACCTCGACCGGGCGCGCGAGCACATCCGCCCGTGGGTCGGGCCCGCGTTCGTCACCGACGACCTGGACGGGGCGCGGGCCACACTTCAGCGGTACGCCCGAAGCCAGGCGGGCGACGGTGCCCGCCTGTACGGCATCTGGCGGCGCGGAACGCTGATCGGCGGCGTGATGTTCACCGACTTCGACGCCGTTGCCGGTTCGTGCGAAATCGGTTGCTGGCTGGAGCCGTCCGCCGAGGGCCACGGCCTGGTCACACAGGCGTGTGGCGCGCTGCTCGACTGGGCGTTCACGTCCCGAGGACTGCACCGGGCCGAGTGGCACTGCCGGGGCGACAACGACCGCAGTTCAGCGGTGGCCAGGCGGCTCGGCATGACCCTGGAGGGGGTGCGCCGCGAGGCATGGCGGTACGAGGGCGTGCGCTACGACAAGCAGATCTGGGCGCTCCTCGCCCCCGAATGGCGGGCTCCGGGCCGCTGACCGGGCGATTGCCCTCGGGGCTCCCTGTCGGCCGCGACATTCAGATATGAAGGATCTTCACTTATAGGTCGCCTCAACCTACACTCCTGTTACCTCGGTCACACTCATCCCCCCTCGGAGGTAACCGTGAAGTTCGCCTTCCGCAGCCTGGCCGCGTCCGGCGCCGTCGCGGCGGCGCTGCTGGCCGCGCCCACGGCGGCGCACGCCGACTACCAGCCCGGTGACGGCGATTTCGCCAACTGCCCGACCCTGCCCGCCGACGCGATCAAGCTGCTGTGGAACTGCGTCTCGGTCAACCTCGACAAGGGGCAGGTGAAGGTCGGCAAGATCGCCACCACCCTGGGCACGCCGATGACGATCACGATCGGCGTCGGCTGGCACAAGGGCAAGATCACCACGATCACGAGCGGCATCGGCGGCACCTCGATGGCGTCGGCGAACGCGGTGGCGGCGAGCGGCCCGAGCTTCGACTACGAGGTCCCGGTCATCGGCACCATCAAGGTGAGCGTCGACCAGGCGGGCGAGATGGGCGGCGACGGCCTGATCCCCGAGCGCATCCCGCTGAAGATCCACCTCCGGCACTGGACGCTCGGCGCCAACTGCTACATCGGCACGGACTCCGACCCGATCGTCATCAAGCCGGTCATCGCCGACCCCCGCGTCGCCTCCGTCAACCAGACCTCGGTCCTGCGCGCGGACGTCTCCGACACCACCTTCGCCGTCCCCGGGGCCTCCGGTTGCGGCCTCGGCGCCGGCCTCATGGACTCCATCGTCAACTCCGCCGCCGGAACCCCCAGCGCCGCCGGCGAGAACTCCATCAAGTTCGACGCCTACGTCCGCATCCGCAACTACCGGCTCGGCCTGGTCGCCCCCAGTCTCGCCATGCTCACCACGGCGGCCCCCAGCAAGTAGCCCGCCTCCTCACGGACTCACCACCCCGGCGATGCGCTCCCAGGTATAGCCCATGAGGTCTTTCCGGGGTGGTGTCCGTCGAAGCGCCGCCGCGGACCGCTCGCATCGCACCGCCTGGACGGTGCCGCCGGAGGCGGCCCGAGCGGTGGGTGTCAGCCCATGACGAAGAAGAAGCGGGACGGCACCCCTCCGTCCCGCTTCTTCCGGCTCAGAAGCCCTTTGTCAGAGCGTCAGAGGTCCTTCTTCGTGTAGGGGGTGATGCGGACGGGACCGGTCAGGCCGTAGGCCTGGCGGGGATTGGCGCCGTAGACGCCCGGGTCGGACAGGCGGAGGCGGTTGTTCAGGGTCGTGGTGACCTCGACGACCAGGGTGTTGACGCCCTTCTTGAGGTAGCCGTCCAGGTCCAGGACCGGGTTGATGAGGTCGGCCGGGGGCAGTGCCTTGCCGTTGAGGGTGACCCGGACGGTGTCGAAGACCTCGCCGAGCTCAAGGTAGGCGCCGTTGTCGTCGGTCCAGGAGGCGTCGAGGGCGAAGGTGGTGGTGTAGCGGCCGACGCCCGAGACGTCCTGGAGGGCCGGGATGGTCGACCAGGGGGCCAGGGTGGTCAGCTCCGCGGTCACCTTCTCCTTCACCGTCTCCACCGGGGTCGCGCCGGGCAGCCAGGAATCGGCCGTCACGGTCCAGGCCGCGGGGGCGATGGCCGCGGGCACCGCCTCGACCTCCGTCGTCACGGTCCGCCCGTCCGAGAGGGCCGTGGTGTAGGTGCCGGGGGCCTTGGCACGGATCTGCAGGCGGCGGCTCCCCCGGTAGTGGACGGAGTCGGCCGTGGTGGACACCGCGTGCAGGCCGGTGCTCGCCTCCTGCAGCCAGGCCTTGCGCGCCAGGATGACCGCGCAGGTCTGGTTGACCTGCAGCGACACCCGGACGGTCACGTCGTCGCCGTTCTCGGTGTAGCGGGCGATGCGCTCGACCTCGCCGCTCCACAGGTTCAGGAGGTACGGGACGCGGTCGCGGCCGCTGCGGGCGAACGTCACCTCGTGGTCGATGGCGACGACGCCCTTGCTGCTCTCGGCGTGCTTGCCGTTGGACAGGTAGTACAAATCCATGTCCTTGTCGACGCGGTGGGCGTTGAGCAGCGTCGAGGCCGCGGCGTAACGGGCATCAGGGGTGACGCCGAGGTCGGCCAGCGCGGCGGGCAGCTCCGCCTCGGCCGCGACGACGCGCGCCTTCGGGTGTGCGAACAGCTCGGTGAGAACCGCCTTGAGCCGCTCGTTCTCGTTCCCGACGGCCTTGCCGGGGATGGTCGCGGCGGACCACTCGCCGACGAAGACGATCGGCAGGCCCGCCTTGGCGTAGGACAGGAACTTCCGCGCCACGTCCAGCGGAAGGGTGGCGGCGCGTCCGTAGAACCGGTCGCCCTCGATGACGATCGCCTTGTAGGCGGGGCCGTCGGGGGCCAGCCGTCCCCCGCGGACCCGCGCGGACGGCAGGTCGAGCAGGGGCGCGCTGATCATCTGGTGGGTCCAGCCGAGCGGGACGCCGTTCGAGGTCAGCCAGCCGACGCCGATGCCGGTCTTGGAGTAGCCGGTCTGCCGGAAGACGGCGATGTCGGCGCGCATGGAGCCGGCCTGGGTGACGGCGTGGATCCGCGCAAAGTAGTCGGAGATGTCGTTGATGTGGGTCCAGCTGGGCTGGCGCGGACCCCACGACTCGGAGAAGCCGACCTTGCCGTCGTAGGGCGTGAACGCCGCGAAGCCGGGCCATTGCACGCCGGGCGCGGTGGCGTAGGAGAAGCCGTGGAACACCGTCTGGTTCAGGCCCGCCGCGTACGCGCCGGACATCGTCCGGATGATCTTCTTCCAGGTGGTGGCGTAGGCGCCGCCCTGGTAGGCGCCGGTCTCGGACGACATGACGAGGTGGCCGCCCATGTCGCGTCCGCCGGCCAGCGCCCGGTAGTCGTCGAGGTTTTTGAAGCCCAGCGATTCGCCTTCGGTGACGTCCAGGATCGCGGACGAGGCGATGGCGTCGGTGTTCAGTCCGTAGGGCTGGGCGCGCAGCTTCATGCCGAGCCGGTGCGCCCAGTCGCGCAGCGGCCGGAAGTGCCGTTCGTCGAACAGGTTCGCCACGGTCTCCCAGTAGTCGTGCCGGACCTCGCGGCTGAGCACGGCGTCGAAGGCGAAGACGGTGTTCTCGTTGTTCAGGAGGATCGCCGGCAGGACGGGCCACAGCGCGTAGCCGCGCCGCTTCTCGAACTCCTCGTCGATCTTCGGCGTCCACTGCAGGGCGTCGGTCTCCAGCTCGAAGGAGTCCTCGAACAGCGCGCCGCCGTTGCGCTTGAGCAGTCTGCGCAGTTCCCTGGTCAGGACCGACTCCTCCCAGAAGTCGATGACGGCCCGGGTGCCCTCGGCGCTGAAGTGGTCGACGACGTAGGACTCGGGGGCGGTGTGCGGGCCGGACTCCGGCTGCTGGCCCGAGCCGCGCTCCCAGTAGGCGAACAGGTACCAGTCGCCGTCGGCGGGCGCGGTCCAGGTGATCTGCCCGTCGGCGACGGCGTCGTTCAGGTCGATGTGGGAGGCGGGCTCGAGTCCGACCTCCTTGCGGGTGTCGTTCGCGGCGTTGACGCGCATCGCGTGCACGTACCGGAGCTTCTCCTCGACGTCGCTGTGGGCGGCGACGAGGGGCGGCGGCACGGGGCCGGTGTACTCGGTTCCGGAAGTGACCTTGACCGCGCCGTACGCCAGCTCCTTGCAGGCCGCCGCGCTGTCGGGCGTGACCGTCGGGGTGGCCGAGGGCCAGGCCGGGCCGAGCGTCAGGTCGATGCCGATGCCGCGCCTGTTGGCACGCTCCAAAGCGGCTTCCACACCGGCGATCCAGGGGGCGCTCCCCCAGCCGTGCCCGGCCGGGTCGAGCACCGACTTGTCCTTGATGCTGTGGTGGACCGCGGCGATCTCCGCGCCGCCGAACCCGGCGTCGGCGATCTGGTCGATCTCGCGGGCGATCTCGGCCGGGTCGACCAGGCCGTCCGGCCACCACCAGCGGAACCAGGGCCGTACCGAGGCGGGGAGTTTCGGGAAGCCGGTGGAACCGGCGTCGGCCAGCGCGGCGGGCGTACCGCCGGGACCGCCCGCGACGGCGACGGCGGTGCCGGCCACGGCGGCGGTCTGGAGGAAACGACGTCGGGAGAAGACGGGGCTGTTTTCGGGCATGCCGAACCTCGGTTTCACAAAGGCAGGGTGGGGAGGGAGCGGCGGCGTCCCCCGAGAACGCCGCCGCCCGAGGCGGCCCGGACCTGGAACGGTCGGGGCTGGTCGGCCGGGAATGTGAAGATCCGCCCGGACCGCGGCCGAAGACGGCCCGGGCGGTGGGTGTCAGCGCAGGAAGGCCGCGGCGACGCCGGCGTCCACGGGGATGTGGAGGCCCGTGGTCTGGGTCAGGTCCCCGCCGGTGAGGGCGAAGACGGCGGCCGCGACGTGCTCCGGCAGGACCTCGCGCTTGAGCAGGGTGCGCTGGGCGTAGAACTCGCCGAGCTTCTCCTCCTCGACGCCGTAGACGGCGGCGCGGTTGGCTCCCCAGCCGGAGGAGAAGATGCCGGAGCCGCGCACCACGCCGTCGGGGTTGATGCCGTTGACGCGGATGCCGTGTCCGCCGAGCTCGGCCGCCAGCAGGCGGACCTGGTGGGCCTGGTCGGCCTTGGCCGCGCTGTAGGCGATGTTGTTCGGGCCCGCGAAGATCGAGTTCTTGGAGGAGATGTAGACGACGTCGCCGCCCATCTCCTGCTCGATCATGATGCGGGCGGACTCGCGGGAGACCAGGAACGAGCCGCGCGCCATGACGTCGTGCTGCAGGTCCCAGTCGGCGACCGTGGTCTCCAGCAGCGGCTTCGACAGCGACAGGCCGGCGTTGTTGACCACCAGGTCGACGCCGCCGAAGGCGAGGACGGCCGCGGCCAGAGCCGCCTTGATCTCGTCCTCGCTGGTGACGTCGGCTGCCACGGCGATCGCCACGTCGGAGGCCCGCAGCGCGCCTGCCCCGAGTTCCGCCGCGACCTTCTCGGCGGCGGCGAGGTCGCGGTCGGCGACGACGACGCACGCGCCCTCAGCGGCCAGTCGGCGGGCGGTGGCGGCGCCGATGCCGGAGCCGCCGCCGGTCACGAACGCCACGCGGGTGGCGAGCGGCTTGGGCTTGGGCATGCGCTGGAGCTTGGCCTCCTCCAGCGACCAGTACTCGATGCGGAACTTCTCCGACTCCTCGATCGGCGCGTACCGCGACACCGACTCGGCACCGCGCATCACGTTGATCGCGTTGACATAGAACTCGCCCGCGACGCGCGCGGTCTGCTTGTTCGCGCCGAAGGAGAACATGCCGACGCCCGGCACCAGCACGATCGCCGGGTCCGCGCCGCGCATCGCCGGGGACTCCGGCGTGGCGTGACGGTCGTAGTAGGCGGCGTACTCCTCGCGGTAGGCGGCGTGGAGCTCCTTGAGCCGGGCCTTGGCCTCGTCCAGCGGGGCGTCGGGCGCCAGGTCCAGCACGAGCGGCGAGACCTTGGTGCGCAGGAAGTGGTCGGGGCAGGACGTGCCCAGCGCGGCCAGGCGCGGGTGCTCGGCGCGGGAGACGAAGTCCAGCACGGCTTCGCTGTCGGTGAAGTGGCCGACCTGCGGCTTGTCCGTCGAGGCGAGTCCGCGGATCAGCGGGAACAGCTCGGCGGCACGGGCACGGCGCTCGGCCTCCGGCAGCGGCTCGTAACCGGGGATCACCGGTCCGAACGGCTCCGGACGCCCGTGCTCGGCGAGGAACGCCTCGGCCGTGCGGATCATCTCCAGCGAGTTGGCCTGGCACTCCGCGGAGGTCTCCCCCCACGCGGTGATGCCGTGGCCGCCCAGGATCACGCCGATCGCCCGCGGGTTCTCCGCCTTGATCGCCGCGATGTCCAGCCCGAGCTGGAATCCCGGGCGCCGCCACGGCACCCACGCCACCCTGTCCCCGAAGATCCTCCGGGTGAGCTCCTCCCCGTCCTCGGCGGTCGCGATCGCGATGCCGCTGTCCGGGTGGAGGTGGTCCACATGCGCCGCCTCGACCAGGCCGTGCATGGCCGTGTCGATGGACGGCGCGGCGCCGCCCTTGCCGTGCGCGCAGAAGTCGAACGCCGCGACCATCTCGTCTTCGCGCTCGACGCCCGGGTACACGTTCACCAGGGCGCGCAGCCGGTCCAGCCGCAGCACCGCCAGGCCGGACGCCTTCAGGGTGCCCAGGTCGCCGCCGGAGCCCTTCACCCACATGAGGTCGACGGGCTCGCCGGTGACCGGGTCGGTCTCGACGCCCTTGGCGGAGGCGTTCCCTCCCGCGTAGTTGGTGTTGCGCGGGTCGGCGCCCAGCTCGTGGCAACGGTTCAGCAGGTCCTGCACAACGGTGTTCACAGCATCGCTCATCGGTATCAGGCCCCCCAGCCGGCCTGGTCGCCGCCGACACGCTCGGCGGAGATCTTCTCGAGGTACCCGGACGCCTTGTACGCGGCGATCGGGTCGCCCGCCAGGCCCTTGGCCTCGCGCCACTCGGCGAGCAGCGGGCGGACGTCGGTGTTGTAGGCGTCCATCAGGACGGCGTTCGCGCCGAGCACGTCGCCGGAGTCCTGCGCGGCCTTCAGCGCCGCGGTGTCGACCAGGAGGGCCTTGGCGGTGGCCTCCTGGACGTTCATGACGGACCGGATCTGGCCCTGGATCTTCGGCTCGATGTTGTGGCACTGGTCGAGCATGAAGGCGACTTCGGAGTCGGCTCCGAGGCCGCCGCCGCGGACCACCTCGTGCATGATCCGGAAGAGCTGGAACGGGTCGGCCGAGCCGACCATGAGGTCGTCGTCGGCGTAGAACCGGGAGTTGAAGTCGAAGGCGCCGAGGCGGCCGACGCGCAGCAGCTGGGCGACGATGAACTCGATGTTCGTGCCCGGCGCGTGGTGGCCGGTGTCCACGCAGACCACGGCCTTGGGGCCGAGGGCGAGGCAGTGCAGCAGCGAGGTGCCCCAGTCCGGCACGTCGGTGGTGTAGAACGCCGGCTCGAAGAGCTTGTACTCCAGCTGCATGCGCTGGTCGTCGCCGAGGCGGGCGTAGACCTCCTGGAGGGCCTCGGCGAGGCGCTCCTGCCGGGCTCGGATGTCGTCCTGGCCGGGGTAGTTGGTGCCGTCGGAGAACCACAGCTTGAGGTCGCGCGAGCCGGTGGCGTCCATGATGTCGACGCATTCCAGCAGGTGGTCGGTCGCCTTGCGCCGCACCCGCGGGTCGGGGTTGGTGACCGAGCCGAGCATGTAGTCGTCGTCCTGGAAGACGTTGGCGTTGATCGTCCCCAGCGCGACGCCCCGCTCCCGGGCGTACGCGGCGAGCCCGGCGTAGTCCTCCACCCTGTCCCAGGGGATGTGCAGCGCGACCTTCGGGGCCGCCCCGGTGAAGGCGTGGACCTGCGCGGCGTCGGCGAGCTTCTCGAAGGGGTCTCTCGGCACTCCCGCCTGGGCGAACACCTTGAACCTGGTCCCGGAGTTGCCGTAGGCCCAGGAGGGCGTCTCGATGGCCAGGGCGTCCAGCCCGGCCGTGATGTCAGTCATGGTCACGATCCCCGAATCGGATGTCGGTCAAGGTGGAGTCGTTCAGTCGAGGTGGAAGACCTCGGTGAGGGGGCGCATGCCCTCGTCGGGTCGGCCGTCCAGGTCCTCGAAGTAGGGGGCCATCGCGGCCTGCCAGCGGGCGTTGACCTCGGTGCGGGCCATGCCGTCGAGGGCGGCCTGGAAGTCGTCGGTCTCCAGGTAGCCGACGAGCAGCCCGTCGTCGCGCAGGAAGAGCGAGTAGTTGTGCCAGCCGGTGTCGCGCAGGGCGGCGAGCATGTCGGGCCACACCTCCGCGTGGCGCTCGGCGTACTCGGCCCGCCTGTCCTCGCGCACCTTCAGCAGGAAGCAGACACGTCGGCGCATGGGAGGTCCTCCGGTGGTGGGGGTGCCGGACCCTCCCCGTCCGAGGAGGGTCCGGACGGGATCAGAAGTCGAAGTCGTCGATGTTGTCCTTGTCGAAGGTGAAGGGCGGGCCGAGGATGACCTCGCCGTCCGTGCCGATCGTCCGCTCGCCGAGGCGGCCGGCCTTGAACTTCTCGCCCTCGGCACCGGTGATCTGGCCGGAGGACAGCGCGGCGGCGGCGTAGGAGGCCAGGTAGCCCAGGTCCTCGGGGTTCCACAGCGCGAACTCGGCGACCGTGCCGTCCTTGACGAACTTGCGCATCTGGTTCGGGGTGCCCAGGCCGGTCACGACGACCTTGCCCTTGTACTCGGAGCTGGAGATGTACCGGGCCGCGGCGGCGATGCCGACCGTGGTCGGGGAGATGATCCCCTTGAGGTTCGGGTAGGCCTGCAGCAGGCCCTGGGTCTGCTGGAAGGACTTCTGGTCGTCGTCGTCGCCGTAGGCGACCTTGACGAGCTTCATGCCGGAGTACTCCGGCTTCTTCAGCTCGTCCTTCATGAACTCGATCCAGGTGTTCTGGTTGGTGGCGTTGGCGGTCGCCGACAGGATCGCGATCTCGCCCTGGCCGCCGATCTGGTCGGACAGCAGCTTGACCTGGCTGCGGCCGATCTCCTCGGAGCTGGCCTGGTTGATGAAGATGTCGCGGCAGCTCTTGTCCGTGTCGGAGTCGTAGGCGACGATCTTGATGTCGCGCGAGCGGGCCTGATTGAGCGGGCCGCAGACGGCGTTGGGGTCGTTGGCCGCGATGAGGATGGCGTCGTGGCCCTGCTGGACCAGGGTGTTGATGTAGGAGACCTGGGAGGAGGCGGAGGCGTCGGACGGGCCGACCTCCTTGGCCTCGCCCTTGAACTCCTTGGCCGCCTCGATGCCCGACCTGTTGACGATCGTGCTGTAGGGGTTGTTGATCTGCTTGGGCAGGAAGGCGAGCTTCAGGCCCTCCTTGATCGGGGCGTTCGGGTTCGCGGTCGCCTTGGAGCCGGAGTTGGAGCCGCTGTTGTTCTCGGCGGAGTCCTTGGTGGTGCCGCCGCAGGCGGCGAGGCTCAGGGCGAGGGCGCCCGCGGTGGCGAGCGACAGCGCGGATCTCACGCTGCGGAAACGAACGGACATGTTCGATGGCCTTCCGGGTGGGAGGGGGGTGGGAGGGGAGAAGGGCGTGCCCTCAGACGGGCACCCGCCTTCGGGCTCTGGCCTCCCGGACGACCGCGGTCAGCCGGGGGGTGAGCACCGAGACGATGAGCAGGAGTCCGGTGACGATCGCCTGGATCTCGGTCGAGACGTCGTCGAGCATGAGCAGGTTGCGCAGCACCCCGATGAGCAGCACGCCGGCGATCACGCCGCCGAGGGTGCCCTTGCCGCCGTCGAAGTCGACGCCGCCCAGCAGGACGGAGGCGATAACGGTCAGCTCCAGCCCCATGCCGTTGTCGGCGCGGGCGCTGCCGTAGCGCAGGGTGAAGACGATGCCGGCGAACGCGGAGATCACTCCGGCGGCCACGAACAGCAGGAGCTTGATGCGCTTGACCCGGACGCCGGCGAAGAACGCGGCCTCCTCGGAGCTGCCGATCGCGAAGAGGGAGCGGCCGAGGCCGGTGGCGTGCAGCAGCAGTGCGGTCGCGACGGCCAGCACCGCGAAGAGGGCGACCGGGTACGGGATGGGCGTGCCGGGCACGTTGGAGACGGCCAGGTCGGCGTACTGCTGGGGGAACTGGGAGACGGCCTCGGTGCCGAGCACCACGTAGGCCAGCCCCCGGTAGAGGGTGAGCGTGCCGATCGTGACGGCCAGGGACGGCAGCCCCAGCTTCGTCACCAGCAGGCCGTTGATCAGCCCGCAGACCAGGCCGACGACCAGGACGACCGGGACGATCGTCTCGAACGCCCAGCCGGCGTTCCACAGCGAGCCGGTCAGCGCGCTGGCCAGGCCCAGCACCGAGGCGACCGACAGGTCCACCTCGCCGCAGACCACCAGCAGGGTCATCGGCAGCGCGATGAGCGCGATCTCCCCCAGGTCGCCCAGGGCGAAGGAGAGGTTCCCGGTGTTGGCGAAGTCGGGGTTCATCCCGGAGCCGCCGAGGAACACCGCGATGAGCAGGGCGGTGACCAGCACGTCCCAGCGGACGAAGCGGCCCAGCGCGCCGTCTGTCTTAAGAGCCATGGTGGGCGCTCCTCTTGCGCAGTACCCGGTTCATCCGCAGGGCCAGCAGCCGGTCCACGCTGATCGCCAGCAGGAGCAGCAGGCCGGTCAGGGCGTCCTGCCAGAACGAGTTGACCTTCAGGACGACCAGCACGCTGCCGATCGTGGTGAGCAGCAGGGCGCCGAGCGCCGCGCCGTAGACCGAGCCGACGCCGCCGACGATCGCAACGCCGCCGACGACGACCGCGCTGACGACCTTCAGCTCCCAGCCGCCCGCGGCGTCGGCCACGACGGTGCCGAAGCGGGCCAGCCACAGCACGCCGGCCAGGCCCGCGAGCAGGCCGCTGACGACGTAGGCGGTCAGGACGCGGCGGCGGATCGGGACGCCCGCCAGGCGCGCGGCCTCGGGGCTGGAGCCGATGGCGTAGAACTCCCGGCCCGAGGGGTAGGCCCGCAGGTAGTAGCCGACGGCGGCCATCACCAGCACCGCGATCAGCGGCAGGTAGGGCACGCCGAGCACGCCGCCGCTGCCCAGGTCGAGCAGGGACTGCGGGACGTCCGCGGCGTTGATCTGGTCGCCCTGCGCGATGTAGTAGCCGATCCCCTGGATCACGTACAGGGTGCCCAGGGTGACGACCAGCGCCGGGACGCCGCAGAAGCTGACGAGCAAGCCGTTGACCAGGCCGCACAGCGCGCCGATCGCCAGGCCGATGAGGATCGCCATGACCACGCTGCGGTCGTCGCCGGAGACGTACTTGCCGGTCGTGAAGGCGACGAGCCCGACGACCGAGCCGACCGACAGGTCGATGTTGCGGGTGATGACGACGAGCGTCTGCCCGACGGCCAGCAGCACCAGGATCGAGGCGTTGAGGAAGATGTCCTCGACGCCCTGCGCGGACAGGAAGCGCGGGTTGACGATCGCGGTGACCGCCACCAGGACGACCAGGGCTCCCAGGATGCTCAGCTCCCGGGCGCGCAGCACCAGGTCCAGCAGGCCGCCTTCGGCCTTCGGCGCCTTCTTCGCAGGTGGCGCCGACGTCAGGGTCGTCATGCCGCCTCCTTTCCGTACCGCCCGGTGGCGGCGCTCATCACCGACTCCTCGGTGGCCTGCTCCCGGGGGATCTCGGCGGTGATCCGCCCCTCGTGCATGACCAGCACGCGGTCGGCCATGCCGATCACCTCGGGCAGGTCGGAGGAGATCATGAGGACGGCCAGGCCCCCGGCGGCCAGCTCCGACAGGAGGCGGTGCACCTCGGCCTTGGTGCCGACGTCGATGCCGCGGGTGGGCTCGTCCACGATCAGGACGGACGGCTCGGTGGCCAGCCACTTGGCGAGCACGACCTTCTGCTGGTTGCCGCCGGAGAGCACACCGACCGCGTCGCCGGCCCTGGCGTACTTGAGCTGGAGCCGCACGGCCCAGTCCGCGGCGTTGGCGCGCTCGGCGGCGCGGGAGATCAGGGGGCCTCGGCTGAGGGCGCGCAGCCGGGTCAGGCCCATGTTGCGCTCGATGGACATCTCCATCACCAGGCCCTGCTGGCGGCGGTCCTCGGGCACCAGCGCCAGTCCGGCGGCCATCGCGCCGGTGGGGCTGGCGGCCTTGAGCGGCCTGCCGTCCACCTCGACCGAGCCGGCGTCCCGGCGGTCGATCCCGAAGATCGCGCGGGCGACCTCGCTGCGGCCCGCGCCGACCAGGCCGGCCAGCGCGACGATCTCGCCGCGCCGCACCTCGAAGGAGACGTCGGTGAAGACGCCCTCGCGGGTGAGGCGGGAGACCTTCAGCGCGACCTCGCCGGGCTCGACGTCCTGCTTGGGGTAGAGCTCGTCCAGCTCGCGGCCGACCATCCGGGTGACGAGGTCGTCGGGGGTGAGGCCCTCGAGCGTCTCGCTGGCGATCCACTGGCCGTCCCGCAGGGTGGTGACCCGCTGGCACAGCTCGAAGATCTCCTCCAGCCGGTGGGAGATGAACAGCAGCGCGCAGCCCTGCTCGCGCAGCGCCTCGACCACCGAGAACAGCCGGGCGGTCTCCTGGCCGGTGAGCGCCGCGGTGGGCTCGTCCATGATGAGCACCTTGGCGTCGCGGGAGATCGCCTTGGCGATCTCGACGACCTGCTGGTCGGCGATGGACAGGCCGCGGGCGGGCCGGCGCGGGTCCATGGGGACGCCCAGCCGCTCGAACAGCCCGGCGGCCTTGGCGTGCATCGCGCTCCGGTCGATCCGGCCGAGCGCGCCGCGCGGCTGGCGGCCCATGAAGATGTTCTCCGCCACCGACAGGTCGGGGAAGAGCGTGGGCTCCTGGTAGATCACCGCCACGCCGGCGCTCTGCGCGTCGGCGGGGCTGTTGAAGACGACCGGCTCGCCACCGAGCAGGATCCGTCCTCCGTCCGGGCGGTGCACGCCCGCGAAGGTCTTGACGAGCGTCGACTTGCCCGCGCCGTTCTCGCCGGCGAGGGCGTGGACCTCGCCCGCGTACAGCTCGAGGCGCACGCCCTTGAGCGCGCGGACGGCGCCGAAGGACTTGCTCACGTCGACCAGCGCCAGCACCGGTGTCGGTCCGCTCACCTGCCGCCTCCTGATCTCATCTGCGGGCTCTTTCTGTAAAAAACGTTTTAAAGCTGGGCGAACGCTGGAACCGTAAATGTGACCGGGCTTACCCGTCAAGTACCAGCTAGTGACGAACTTCAGGACTTGACACGTTTTAACCGGGAGGCGAAAGTATGCGAAGCTTCCCCCGAGAACCGCCCCTGATCCAGTACAAGGACGTCCATGAGCACACCGCAGACCGGCACCCGGGGCGGCACCGTGGGCATCAAAGAGGTGGCCGCGCACGCCGGCGTCTCCCCCGGCACCGTGTCGAACGTCCTCAACCGACCCGAACGGGTAGCCGACGCCACACGGACCAGAGTCGAGGCCGCCATCCGCGAACTCGGCTTCGTCCGCAACGGCTCCGCCTCCAGCCTCCGGGCCGGGCAGGGCCGCACCGTCGGGCTGATGGTCCTCGACCTCGGCAACCCCTTCTTCACCGACCTCGCCCGCGGCGTCGAGGACGTGATGAGCGAGCGCGGCTACGCGGTGATCCTGTGCAGCTCGGCCACCTCCGCCGAGCGCGAGGAGCGCAACCTGCGCATGCTCGCCGAGCAGCAGGTGCGCGGCGTGCTCGTCACCCCCGTCGACCAGGGACCCGACCGGCTGGCGCTGCTGCGCGAGCGCGGCGTCAACGCGGTCATGCTCGACCATCCCGCGACACGGCCGCACCAGTGCTCGGTCACCGTCGACGACGTCTCCGGCGGGCAGCTCGCCGTCGCGCACCTCCTGGACACCGGGGCCCGCGACATCGCCTACGTGTCGGGGCCGATGGGCATCCGGCAGTGCGCCGACCGGCACGCCGGCGCGCTCCGCGCGCTGGAGCAGGCCGGACACGGCACGCTGCGCCACGTCACCGTCGGGGAGATGACGCCGCGCGCCGGGCAGGAGGCCGCCTGGCAGCTGCTCGGCGAGCTGCCCGACGCCATCTTCTGCGCCAACGACCTGCTGGCGATGGGGGTCCTGCGGGCCCTGCTCCAGCAGGGGGTGCGGGTGCCCGACCGGGTGAAGCTCATCGGCTACGACGACATCGAGTACGCCACCGCCTCGGCGATCCCGCTCAGCTCCGTCCGGCAGCCCACCTACCGGCTCGGCAGGATCGCCGCGGAGCTGCTGCTCGAGGAGTGCGAGGACCCCGAGGGGCACGCCCACCAGCAGATCATGTTCCAACCGGAACTCGTCATACGGGAATCGACGGCACCGTGAAGATCGCGCTCTTCCTCACCTGCGTGAACGACACGCTCTTCCCCGGAACGGGCAGAGCCGTCGTCTCACTGCTGGAACGACTCGGCCACCAGGTGATCTTCCCCGAGGGGCAGACGTGCTGCGGGCAGATGCACCTCAACACCGGCTACCCCGAACAGGCACTGCCGATGGTGGAGTCGTTCACCCGCACCTTCTCCGACCACGAGGCCGT
>NZ_BAAAHH010000036.1:25342-79291 GCF_039525175.1 Actinocorallia libanotica | reverse complement strand
GTTCCGATCCTCCCCGCGGGCCCGTCGACGAGCACGTCGTGGACGCCGCCGTCATCGCCTACATGGACGCACCCCGCCACGCCGCCGGCCGCATCCCGCACCCCGCACCGATCGTCCACGCCCCACTCCGTCGCGCGACACCGCGGACTTCCCACACCACCGCATGCCCCTCCATCGGCCAGGTGGTCTCTCCGAGTTCGGACCGCGGCATCCGGTACACGCCAAACGCCGGACCATCCATCTCGGGACCGCCTGCCGCCCATCACGTGCGGCCACGTGCGGCGGCGAACGAACCCGATCGGGGCCGCGTATCGCCCGGCCTTTCGTCTAGAGCAGGACCGAACAGAACTCCTCACCGTCCGGCCTGCCATCACCTCGTGCGATCCGGACCGCCCGCCACCCGGATCACGTGCGCCTCGTCACGGACGGTGACATGAACGGGCCAGCATCGCTGGGACCGTATATCGCCCGTTTGGAGCAGGGTCGAATGGGACCTGTCGGCGAACGTGTTGCCGTCTCCTCGTGCGGTTCGGGTCGTCCGACGGGCGGGACGTGTGCTGTCTCGTCGTGGATGGGGGCGACGGGCGGGTGGGGCTTGGCAGGGGGAGAGGGGTGGGACAGAATGGAAACGGTGTTTCCCAATGGAGGGCTTCGGCGTGCATTACGTGATCATCGGTTGTGGCAATGTCGGTATGGAGCTGGCGCGGCGCTGGACGGAGGCGGGGCACCGGGTGACCGGGACGACCACGACCGAGGGGCGGGTGGCCGAGCTTCGGGGGGTCTGCTCCGATGTGGCGGTGCTGCGGGGCAGCGACCGGGAGGCCGTCGAGAAGGCCGTGTCGGGGGCGGACGCGGTCGTGTTGACGGTGAGTCCGCGGATCTCGCGGTCGTTCGACGCCGAGTCACGGATCGCCGAGTACGCCGACACGCTCACGGCCAGCGCGGCCACGGCGGCCGCGGCGCATCCGCGGGTGGTGTTCACCAGCTCGATCTCCGTCTACGGGGCGGGACGCGGGGAGCTGGTGGACGAGACGACGCCGCCGACCGACGACGACGACGCCTCTCCCCGCAACTTCGTCTCGGGCGAGGAGGCCGTGCTGGCCGCGCCGCGCGGCGCGGTCGTGCGCATCCCGGACGTGCACGGCCACCCCCGCGACATCGACTACCCGGCGCGGGTGCGGATGGCCCACGAGATGCTGGGCGGCAGCGTCCCCTTCTCGGCCGAGTCGCTGCTGTACCGCATCGACTACCGCGACGCCGCCGCCGCGCTGGACTTCGTGGTCGCCCAGGGCCTCACCGGCGTCTACAACGCCATCCCCGACGAGACCGTCCCGCCGACCAACGCCGAGGCGTTCGGCGCGATCTGCGCCGCCGAGGGCCTCCCCCCGCTGAACTTCCGCGGCGAGATCAAAACCCCCGTCATGCCGGTCTCCTCGGCCAAACTCCGCGCCGCCGGCTTCACCTTCACCCACTGACCCCGCACGAGCCCCGCCGCGGCACGGCCGACAAGACCACCGAGCCGCCGCGGGGCTCCACCACACTCCCCCGCCCAAATCCAAGCCCCTCATCCCGGCCCCCTCGACCAGGCACCACGTCATCGGCCTCAGCTCCCTCGACCAGGCACCATGCCGTCGGCTTCAGCTTCGGCCGCCGGCCCCGCCGGGGCACTGCCGACAAGACCACCGAGCCGCCGCAGGGCTCCACCACACTCCCCCGCCCAAATCCAAGCCCCTCATCCCGGCCCCCTCGACCAAGCACCACGCCGTCGGCTTCAGCTTCGGCCGTCGGCTCCGGACGGCCCCGTCTGGGCACGGTCGGCGAGACGGGCGGGGTGGGGGGCAGGCGTGTTCTCGCGGCGGGAGTGGAACTTCGTCATGTCGGTCCGGGAGAGCGGGCTCGGGGTGGTCAGGAGGTGGCCAGGGTGCGGCCCAGGATGCGGCCGAAGGCCATGGCGGGGGTGAGGCACATGCCGGAGCAGAAGGCGTTGCCGTTCACGGCGGCGGAGCCGATGACCTCGCCGATGGCGTAGAGGCCGGGGATGGGCGTGTTGTTCTCGCGGCGGACGCGCAGGGACGTGTCGACGTCCAGGCCTGCGAAGGTGATCAGGGTGACGGGGTGGTTCTCGATCGCGTAGAAGGGGGCTTCGGTGATCGGGGCGGGCAGGTGCGCGCGGCCGAACTCCTCGTCGCGGCCGGCGGCCACCGCGGCGTTGTAGCGGGCCGCGGTCTCGGCCAGGCCCTCGGGTGAGATGCCCGCCTTCACGGCGAGCTCCGCGAGGGTCGCGGCCTTGTGGACGCCGCGGCGTTCACCGCACCGGGCGTCGAGGTCCTCGGGGGTCCAGCCGTGCACCATCGGCCGGGATTCGCGGAGCGCGCGGGCGTCGAAGACCATCCAGAAGGTCATCTGGTCGACGGCCGTCAGCCTCCGCTCCTTCAGGTCGATGCTCGGGTCGTCCTCGGCCACCCAGCGCCGCCCGTTCCGGTCGACGTAGATCTCCCACGGCGGGCGTTCGGGGGCCACCAGCTGCGGCCGGTGCAGCCAGTCCACGCGCAGGTCGTCGCCCTCGGGCGGCAGCCCGCCGAAGGTGGGGATGTACTTGCCGCGCCCCTGGACGCCCGCGCCGATGCGGCGGCCCATCTCAACGCCGTCGCCGGTGGACGTGGGGGCGGCGGACGTCGTCAGCGGCGCCCCGTCCAGTTCGGCGAACAGCTCGGGGGCGTAGCCGAATCCGCCTGTCGCCAGCACCACGGAGGGCGCCCGGAAGACCCGCCCGTCCTCGGTCGTGACGCCGACGACCTGCTCGTCGGCGGCGTCCCCGTCCCGCTCGACGAGCAGTTCCGCGACCCTCACCCCGCAGCGCACGTCCGCCTTCCCGGACTTCACGTGCGGCTCCAGCAGCAGTTCCAGCACCCGCAGGATCTCCGGCCCGCCCGGCAGGTCGGGTGCGTGCACCGTACGGGGCGTGCGGTACTGCTCGTGCCCGTGCACGATCCGCGGGGTGGCCGGGTCGATGGCGTATCCGGCGTCCAGCAGCCACTCCAGGACCGCGGGCTGCTCGGCCAGCGACAGCAGGGTGAGGTCCTCCCGCCCGGTGCCCCGGCTGATGCGCCGGATGTCGGCCCAGTGCGCCGCGACGTCGTCCTCGATGCCCTTCGCCCGCTGCGCCGAGAACCCCGCGGCCGACAGGTGCCCGCCGGAGTAGGGCAGCGCCCCGCCGACCCGCCCGGCCTTCTCCAGCAGGAGCACCTCCGCCCCCGCCTCGGCCGCGGCGATCGTGCACGCCAGCCCTCCGGGACCCGCACCCACCACGATCAGATCCGCCATCACCCCTCCGCACCGCGTTCCTCCAGTGGATACAGTGTTTCCCCAAAGACCTCCCCCGGTCAAGAAACCCCCGCCCCGACACGAGCCCCGGCCCGCAACGCGCAAGGTCTCAACCCGGGACGGCGCGAAGGACCGGCACGGAAAAGCGCGAGGCCCCGGCCGAAGAACGGGCGGGGCCTCGCGGGTGGAGCGGGACGCCGGGCGGGGGCCCGGCGGGGCGTCACAGGTCCGGGTAGAGCGGGTGCCTGTCGGCCAGGGCCTTGACGCGGGCGGACAGGGCCGAGGCGTCGAAGGACGGCTGGAGGGCGAGGGCGATGATGTCGGCCACCTCCTCGAAGTCCTCCTTGGTGAAGCCGCGGGTGGCCAGCGCCGGGGTGCCGATGCGCAGGCCGGAGGTGACCATCGGCGGGCGCGGGTCGTTGGGGACGGCGTTGCGGTTGACCGTGATGCCGATCTCGTGCAGGCGGTCCTCGGCGTCCCGGCCGGTCAGCTCGGAGTCCACCAGGTCGACCAGGACCAGGTGGACCTCGGTGCCGCCGGTCAGCACCTTCACGCCGGCCTTGGCGGCGTCGTCCTGGAGCAGGCGGGCCGCGATGGCCTGCGCGCCCTCCAGGGTGCGCCGCTGGCGGTCCTTGAACTCCTCGGTCGCCGCGACCTTGAGCGCCACGGCCTTGGCCGCGATCACGTGCTCCAGCGGGCCGCCCTGCATGCCGGGGAAGACCGCGGAGTTGATCTTCTTGCCGAGCTCCTCGCGGGCCAGGATCAGGCCGCCGCGCGGCCCGCCCAGCGTCTTGTGCGTGGTGGTCGTGACGACGTCGGCGTACGGCACCGGCGACGGGTGCAGCCCGGCGGCGACCAGCCCGGCGAAGTGCGCCATGTCGACGAACAGCAGCGCGCCCACCGAGTCGGCGATCTCGCGGAACCGCGCGAAGTCCAGCTGCCGCGGGTAGGCCGACCAGCCGGCGACGATCATCTTGGGCCGGTGCTCGGCCGCCAGCGCCGCGACCTCGTCCATGTCGACCCGGCCGTCGGACTCCCGCACGTGGTAGGGCACCACGTTCAGGAACTTGCCGGAGTAGTTGAGCCGCATGCCGTGGGTCAGGTGCCCGCCGTGCGCCAGGTCGAGGCCGAGCACGGTGTCGCCGTGGTCCAGGAGCGCGAAGTACACCGCGGTGTTGGCCTGCGCGCCCGAGTGCGGCTGGACGTTGGCGTGCTCGGCGCCGAAGAGCGCCTTGGCCCGGTCGATCGCCAGCTGCTCGGTGACGTCGACGTACTCGCAGCCGCCGTAGTAGCGCCGGCCGGGGTAGCCCTCGGCGTACTTGTTGGTCAGCACCGAGCCCTGGGCCTCCAGGACCGCCACCGGGGCGAAGTTCTCCGAGGCGATCATCTCCAGGGTGTGCTGCTGGCGCCCCAGCTCGGCGCGGACCGCCTCGTGGACCTCGGGGTCCACCTCGGACAGGTGCTGGAAAAGGGTGCTCATGCTTCCTCGATGATCTTGGAGTAGGCCTCGGCGTCGAGCAGGTCCGGGTTGTCGTCGCCGATCCGGATCCGGTACAGCCAGCCCTCGCCGTACGGGTCGGCGTTGATGGTCCCCGGGTCGTCGACGACCGCCTGGTTGACCGCCACGACCTTGCCGGACAGCGGCGAGTAGATGTCGGAGACCGACTTGGTGGACTCGGCCTCGCCGCACGGCTCGCCCGCGGTCACCTCGTCCTCCTCCGCGGGCAGCGAGACGTACACGATGTCGCCGAGGGCGTCGGCGGCGTAGTCGGTGATGCCGACGGTCACGACGCCGTCCTCACCGTCCAGGCCCGAGACCCATTCGTGCTCCTCGGTGTAGCGGAGCTGCTCAGGAACGCTCACTTGTCTGTTCTCCTGTAGAAGGGCAGGTCGACCACGTCGACCGGTTCGTGCTTTCCGCGGATGTCGACGGCGACCGGCACGGCGCCGGTTCCGACGTAGGCCATGGCGATGGGCTTGCCCAGGGTCGGGGAGGGTGCTCCGCTGGTCACCACGCCGCAGGGCGCGCCGTCCTCGCCGATGACCGCGTACCCCGCCCGCGGCACCCGCCGCCCGCGCGCGACGAGCCCGACGAGCTTGCGGGACGGCCCGTTCTCGGCGACGGCCGCGAGGGCGTCGCGTCCGACGAAGTCCTTCTCCAGCCGCACGATCCGGCCGAGACCAGCATCGTACGGGGTCAGCTCGGCGGTCAGCTCATGCCCGTACAGCGGCATGCCCGCCTCCAGGCGCAGCGTGTCGCGGGCCGACAGCCCGCACGGGGTGATCCCGTCCCCGCCCGCCTCGGTGATCCGCTGCCAGAGCTCCACGGCGTCCCCGGCGTCGACGAACAGCTCGAAGCCGTCCTCACCGGTGTAGCCGGTGCGGCCGATGAAGGCGACGACGCCGCCCACCGTGCCGCTGACCAGGGAGTAGTACTTCAGCCCGGCGAGGTCGACGTCGGTCAGCCGCGCCAGGATCTCCTGCGCCCCGGGCCCCTGGACGGCCAGCAGCGCGTAGTTCTCGGTCTGGTCGTCGACCGTGGCCTCGAAGTCGGCGGCCCGCGCCGTCAGCTCGGCCGCGACCACCCCGGTGTTGGCGGCGTTGGCCACCACCAGGAACCCGTGCCGGCTGAGCCGGTAGACGATCAGGTCGTCCAGCACCCCGCCCCGCTCGTCGACGAGCATCGTGTAGCGCGCCCGGCCCTGTTCCAGCGCCGAGATGTTCCCGGCCAGCGCGTGGTCCAGCGCCTCGCCGGCCTGTGCGCCTGTAACGAAGATCTCACCCATGTGCGAGACGTCGAAGATCCCGGCGGAGGTCCGCACGGCCTGGTGCTCGGCGGTCTCCGACTTGTAGCGCAGGGGCATGAGGTACCCGGCGAAGTCGACGAGATTGCCGCCGAGCTCCTTGTGCAGCTCGTACAGCGGCGTCGTCTTCACGGCGGCGGGTTTTTCAGAGGCAGGGGACACCTGGGTGAGCTCCTTGTGACCGGCACACGGCAGAACGTTTCCCATCGTCCCATCCGTACACCTGCTGAGTGGGCCCTCCCCCTCTGTCTTCTCTGCCTGAGAGCTTCACCCGTACGGGCTTTCACCTTCGGCGGAAGGCTCCGGCGCCTTCTCTTTCCAGAGGCCGCCCACCCCTCGCGGTCCTGGGTGCCTGAGAGGTTCCGGGGAGGAATTGCTCCTTCGGCGGCCCGGACCCGCCGGGCCCGGACGCTCTCCCGCACGGGATCATTCGGCGTCACCCCAACTATAGGGCTCCCCGTCCGCCCCGTCGGCGCCAGGATGCCCTTCGCCCTCAGCCCAGGCCCTGCGCCAGGTAGAGCAGGGAGACGGCGACGGCCAGGCCGCCCAGGAGCAGCCGGAGCGCCTTCTCGGGGAGCCGGGGCTGCAGGAGGGCGCCCAGGTAGCCGCCCGCCAGGCCGCCCAGGCCGCACAGGAGGCCCAGGGTCCACAGGGGCGCGATGTCGCCGGGGGCGATCAGGGACAGGACGGCGTAGGCGGCGGCGCCCACGATCGAGGTGACGAAGGTGGCGGCCAGGGCTGCGGGGGCCACGACCGCGACGGGCAGGCCGCGGCCCACCAGGATCGGGCCGAGCAGGGAGCCGCCGCCGACCCCGTAGATCCCGCCGACGACGCCGACGCCCAGGGCCAGCGCGGTCACCGCGGTACGGGACGGCTCAGGCGCCGGGGGCCGGGGGGACGGGCGCAGCGTCCGCAGGCACAACCACGTGCCCAGGGGGAGCAGGAAGGCGGCGACCAGCAGCCGGAAAACGGTCGGACCCGGCAGGGCGAAGACCCGGATCACCGCGCCGACGACCACGCCGGGCGCGGTCCCGGCCACCAGCAGCCGGGCCAGGGGGCCGGTCAACCGTCCCGTCCGGCGGTACCGGATCAGCGCGCCGGGCCCCGCCACCACGTTGAACAGCAGGTTGGTGGGGGTGACGGCCGGGCTGGGCACGCCCAGCACGCTCAGTTGGACGGGCAGCAGGAACACCGCTCCCGACACGCCCACGGGCGCGGTCACCACCGCGATCAGCAGTCCGGCGCAGAGCCCGAGCAATCCGGTCTGCCAGAATTCCCAAGCCATTAGACCAGGATTGCATAGATAAGTCCGCGCACCGTGGAGACCGGCGGCGCCTCGGTGCGCCGCCGGTCCCGAGCAGAAGGTCTAGCTCTGTTGGCTCAATCCCTCGCGGTCCCCCTTCCCCGACCCGGAGACGGAACATGATGCAGTGGTCACTGCTGATCGATACCCCCTGCGGATGGACGAGGAGTGACTTACTTAGCAACGACTGTACGAAGCGCCGCCCGGTACGGCGCTATCAGAACCGACAAATGCCGGTAGACCTCTCTTTAAGCGATACGCGTCTCGTGGTAGACCAGCCGGAACCGCAGGACCGCGTGCAGGTCGGGCATCTCGATCGCCTCGCGGAAGCGCACCAGCGAGTCCTCGCTGATCCGGGCGAGCAGCAGCCCGAGGTCGGCGCTCTCGTGGCAGAGGATCTGCAGCATCACCCGCGGCCGGGAGCGCGTGCCGGTGAAGCGCACGCGCACGTCGTGCACCCCCGGCAGCCCCAGCACCTCGCGGGTGAGCCCGGCCACCGCCTCGTTCGTCAGCGCCTTCCGGCGCCCGCCCAGCAGGGTGAAGCGGCGTAGCGCCGCCGCCCTGCCCTGGAGCAGCAGCCAGCACGTCCCCAGCACCGCCACCGCGGTCAGCAGGCCCGCCACCGCCGGCCAGAACCAGGGGTTGCGGGCGATGAAGCCGGAGGTGCCCTCGCCCAGCACCGGCCGGTCGCCCAGGAACCTGTTGAGTCCCAGCAGCACCCCGCTCGTCCCGCACAGCGCCAGCCCCGTCAGCGTCAGTCCCCTGCGCGCCATCAGCCCCGCCGACCCAGCCGGACGGCGACCGCGCGGCCGCGCTGCGGTCCGATCTCCTCCAGCCGGGCGAGCACCGCCCGGCGCAGCGGGACGATCGCCTCGGGCGGCGTGCCGCGCCGCGCTCCGGCCCGTACCGTGATCCGCCAGCCGACGCTCACCCGCGCCCGCACCACTCCTGGCGCCCCCAGCGCCGCGTCCTCCAGCGACCGGCGCAGCCCGTCCCTGCTCAGCGCCGCCGAGACCGCGGGGTCGTCGCCCCGGAGCAGCTCCATCCGGTCGTATCCGGGCAGCACCGCCAGCAGCAGGAGGACCATGCCCGCGATCCACAGGAGGTAGGCGGCCAGCTCCACCGCCGGATCGCCCCACAGCAGCGTCCGCAGCTCGGCGTCCAGCCGCTCCGCCCACGCGGGCGGCACGAGATGGTGCCCGTACCGGCGGGCCAGCACCTCCGCCGCGCCGAACCCGCCGCACGCCGCCATCAGGAGGGCGACGGCCGCCTCGGCGCCCGCCCGCTCCTTGCGGAACTCCCTGGCCGCGCGCCTGCGCGCCTCCCGCCGCCGCGCCGAATCCCCGAACAGCTCCGTGACCAGCGTCTCCCCCATAAGGGAACAGTAACCGAGCCACCACGTACGGCGATCTTCCCCGCCCCCCGAGTCGCCGGTTTCAGAGGTGGAGCTTCTCGCCCCTGCCCAGCATCGCGACGAACTTCTCGATCCGGGCGGCACGGGTCTGGGGGCGCTTGGCGTCCTGGATCCGGTACAGGATGGCGTAGCGGTTGCGCCCGTCGAGGCCGGCGAAGAACTCTGCGGCGGCCGGGGCCGCGTCCAGCGCGTCCTGGAGGTCCTCGGGGACCACGGCGTTGCGCGGCGAGGCGTAGGCGCGCTCCCACCGCCCGTCCGCGCGGGCCCGCTCCACCTCGGCCAGCCCCGCCGGGCGCATCCGGCCCGCGGCGGTCAGCTCGGCGACGCGCTCGCGGTTGACCTGGGACCACTTGCTGCGGGGCGTGCGGGGGGTGAAGCGCAGCAGCCAGTACGTCTCGTCCAGGGGCGCCTTCTGACCGTCGATCCAGCCGAAGCACAGTGCCACGTCACGGGCCTCGGGGTAGGTGATGGACGCCACTCCCGAGCCCTTCTTGGCGAACTTGAGCCACAGTCCCGGGGACACCTCGTGCTCGGCCTCCAGCCACTCCTCGAAGGCGGACGAGGACGCGAAGGCGAAGGTCGGCAGATCGCTCATACGCGCGACCCTAACGGCCGCCCGTGACATTTCCGGATCAGCGGAAGACGACGGTCTTCTCGTCGTTGAGCAGGACGCGGTGCTCGGCGTGCCAGCGGACGGCGCGGGCCAGGGCCAGGCACTCCATGTCGCGGCCGACGCGGCGCAGGTCCTCGGGGGTGTGGGTGTGGTCGACCCGGGCCACCTCCTGCTCGATGATCGGGCCCTCGTCCAGGTCGGGGGTGACGTAGTGGGCGGTGGCGCCGATCAGCTTCACGCCGCGCTTGTGCGCCTGGTGGTAGGGCTTGGCGCCCTTGAAGGACGGCAGGAACGAGTGGTGGATGTTGATCACCTTGCCCTGCAGCTTGGCGCACAGGTCGTCGGTGAGGATCTGCATGTAGCGGGCGAGCACCACCAGGTCGGCGTCGTAGTGCTGGACGAGGGTGAGGATCTCGGCCTCCTGCGCGGCCTTGCCCATCGTCATCGGCAGGTGGTGGTAGTCGATGCCGAAGGACTGGGTGAGCGGGCGCAGGTCCGGGTGGTTGGAGACGACCGCGACCACGTCGATGTCCAGCAGGCCCGAGCGCATCCGGAAGAGCAGGTCGTTGAGGCAGTGCCCCTCCTTGGACACCATGATCAGCACCTTCATGCGGGTGGCGGCGTCGCTGAGGTGCCAGTCGAGCGAGAACTCCCGCCCCAGCGGCGCGAACAGCCCCTGGAGCTCCTCCAGGCCCTCCTGGGCGGTGAACTGCACGCGCAGGAAGAACCGCCCGGCGTCCTGGTCGCCGTACTGCTGGCTCTCCAGGATGTTGCACTGCCGGGACGCCAGCAGGCCGGAGACGGCCGCCACGATGCCCGGACGGTCGGGGCACGACAGCGTGAGGATGTAACTCAACTCTCCACCTTCTGCAGGGGACGCCGGGGGCACGATGACTCGCCAGTTTATGCCCTGGTGGGAACGCCGCGTTTGGGGTCGGACGCGGACGCCTACATTCAAGGGCATGCGTCGACTTCTGGCCCTTTTGCTCGCTTTCGTACTGCTCGGTGCGTGCCAGGCCTCCGCGCCCGGGAAGGACGGCGCCCCCGGGCCTTCCGCCACCGGGACGGCGCCCCGCCCGGCCGAGCGGGACGGCGTCCCCACCGCGGCGGGCACCCACAGGCTCAAGCTGGAGGTCGGCACGCCCGGCCACCGCGAGTACCGGCTGCGCGTGCCCCCGGCGCTGCGCTCCTCGGCCGGGCCGCTGCCGCTGGTGCTGGCCGTCCACGGGGGCGCCTCCAACGCCGAGAAGTTCCAGGAGCTCAGCGGCTTCGACGAGGTGGCGGACGAGAAGGGCTTCCTGGTCGCCTATCCCGAGGGCTTCGCCTTCAGCTGGAACGCCGGCCCCTGCTGCGGCCCGGCCAAGCTCGCCCGCGTCGACGACGTCGGCTTCCTGGAGAAGCTGATCGACCGGCTCGTCGAGGCGAAGGTCGCCGATCCGGAGCGGGTGTACGTCTCGGGCTTCTCCAACGGGGGCGGCATGGCCTACCGCATGGCCTGCGAGGGGCCGGGCAGGGTCAGGGCGATCGGGGTGGTCTCGGCCTCCCTGGTCATCGACTGCGATCCCGGCCGCCCGGTCTCGGCGATGATCGTCCACGGGAGGGCCGACCGGTCGGTGCCCTACGAGGGCGGCGGGCGGCGCGACTTCAACGACGACCGGCCCTTCGCCCCGGTCTCCCGCGCGGTCGCCTTCTGGCGCGAGGCGGCCGGGGTCCGGGCCCTGCGCCGGGAGGGCGCCTGCCGGACGGGCGAGGGCAGGGCCGTGGTGCGCTTCTGCCCGCACGGCGGGGGCCACGTCTGGCCCGAGGGGACGGCGGCGCGGCTCTGGGCGTTCTTCTCCTCGGTGTAGCCGGAAAGACAGACGCGAATACTTTTCATGTTTCACTTTTTATGGGAAAGTGGACACATGGATCTCAAGGCGCGTTATGACTTCGCGACCGCGGAGCTCGACCCCCCGTTCGCGATCGTCGACCTGGCGGCCTTCCGCGCCAACGCCGCGGCCCTGGTGCGCCGGGCCGGGGGCAAGCCGATCCGGGTGGCCAGCAAGTCCGTCCGGGTCCGCGCCCTGCTGGAGGAGGTCCTGGCCCTGGACGGCTTCGCCGGGATCATGGCCTTCACCCTGCCCGAGGCCCTCTGGCTGGCCGGGCACCGCACCAGCGACGACATCCTCGTGGCCTACCCCACCGTCGACCGCGCCGCGCTGCGCCGCCTCGTCCGCGACGAGCACGCCGCCCGCACCGTCACCCTCATGGTCGACTGCGCCGAGCACCTGGACCTCATCCCGGCCGACGGGCACCCCGTGCGGGTCTGCCTCGACATGGACGCCGCCTACCCGGTGCTGGGCGGCCGGGTGAAGGTCGGCGCGCGCCGCTCCCCCCTGGCCACCCCCGAGCAGGCCGCCGCCTTCGCCGAGGAGGTCGTCAAGCGGCCGCACCTGCGGCTGGTCGGGCTGATGGGCTACGAGTCGCAGATCGCCGGCGTGGGCGACGCCCCCGCCGGCAGGCCCGCCATGGGCCTGGCCGTCAAGGCGATGCGCGCCCGCTCCCGGGTGGAGCTGGCCCGGCGGCGCGGCGAGGTCGTGCGGGCCGTGCGCGAGGTGGCCGACCTGGAGTTCGTCAACGGCGGCGGCACCGGCAGCCTGGAGTGGACCTCGGCGGAGCGGGCGGTCACCGAGGTCGCCGCCGGGTCCGGCCTGTTCCAGCCGCACCTGTTCGACAACTACAGCATGTTCAAGGCCACGCCCGCCGCGCTGTTCGCGCTGCCCGTCGTGCGGGTGCCCGGCCCGGGCACCGTCACCTGCCTGGGCGGCGGCTACCTCGCCTCGGGCCCGGCCGACGCGCTGCGCCTGCCCCAGCCCTACCTGCCGGCCGGGCTGGGGTACACCGGCACCGAGGGCGCCGGGGAGGTGCAGACGCCGCTCGTCGGGCCGGGCACCGCCGGGCTGGGGGTCGGCGACCGCGTCTGGTTCCGGCACACCAAGGCCGGCGAGCTGTGCGAGCGCTTCGACGCCGTGCACCTGGTCCTCGGCGAGGGCGTCGAGAGCACCGTCCCCACCTACCGGGGCGAGGGGAAGACCTTCCTGTAGGCCTGTAGGCCTACAGGCCCCGGAGGCTCAGCCCCGGCCGCTCCGCCGGGCGCGCAGCACCAGCAGGACGACGCCCGCCAGCACGACACCGCCGACGATGAGCGCGCGCTTGCGCTGCTCCTCGGTGAGCGGCGAGCCCTCGGCGTCGCCGGGCGAGACGATCGCGCCGACCGTCGCGGCCACCTGGTGCAGCTCCTCGCGCACCCGGTCGCCGGTGCGGTGGACGACGTTGCTCGGGCTGACCCGGTCGGCGATCGCGTCGATGTTGCGCGCGAGGGCCTCGAGTTCGCCCTCGATCTCCTGCTCGATCCGGTCCGGATCCCTGTCGGCCATCCCGCGTCCTTCGTCGTAGTTACCGGTGGGCGATCAGTCTTGCAGGTCATCGCCGCCCCCAGGGAGGCGAGTGCCGGTAAGTTTGTCCCTTCCACCACCCGCCGCGAAAGGATGCCAGGTGACAGACCGTCTCGAGCCCGGCGACGAGGCCCCCGACTTCACGCTCACCGACGCCGACGGCGAGCCCTTCACGCTGTCGTCGCTGCGCGGCGCGAAGGTCCTCCTCTACTTCTACCCCGCGGCGATGACCCCCGGGTGCACCAAGGAGTCCGTGGACTTCGAGCAGTCGCTGGCCGAGCTGGAGGCGGCCGGGGTGAAGGTGGTCGGCGTCTCCCCCGACGCCCCCGCCAAGCTCGTGAAGTTCCGCGAGCGCGACAAGCTGACCTTCCCCCTGCTGTCGGACCCCGAGCGCGCGGTGCTGCAGGCGTACGCCGCCTACGGCGAGAAGAAGCTCTACGGGAAGGTCACCGTGGGCGTCATCCGCTCCACCTTCCTCATCGACGAGGAGGGCAGGATCGAGAAGGCCTACTACAACGTGCGGGCGACCGGGCATGTGGCCCGTCTCCGCAAGGAGCTGGGCCTGTAGCCCGCTGGTAAGGTCGTAGCCGCGCACGGGGCCGTAGCCCAATTCGGCAGAGGCCGGCGGTTTAGGTCCGTCGTGTTGTGGGTTCAAATCCCACCGGCCCTACATAAAAGGGACAGCCCACCGGCTGTCCCTTTTTCGTGCCGCGGCATCCGCCCCTCCCCCCTTCCGGCGCGCGCCGAGTCGTTATATGAAAAAAGCGGCGGCCCCACCGGGCTCCGCCGACGTAGATTGGACGGGTCCGCACCCGTCGGGAGGCCCGAGCAGCCATGTACGTCCGGAGATCGGTCAGGGATCTTCTCCCGGGCGACCATGCCTGGCTCCCGTTCTGCTGCCCCGACGAGCAGGGCCACGTCATCGGCTCGTGGATCGCCCAGGGGCTGCGCATCCGCGACAAGGTCGTCTACGTGACCGACGCCGAGCACTGGGAGCTGCCCGGCCTGTACGGCCACGACCTGAGCCCCGCGGTCCGGGCGGGCCTGCTCACCCTGCTCCCGGTCGGCGAGGCCTGCCTGACCGGCGGGATGTTCGACCCGGAGAAGATGCTCCAGACCGTCGCCGACGAGATCGCCAAGGCCGAGGAGCAGGAGTTCCGCGGCATCCGGATCACCGCCGAGACGTCGTGGGCGCTGGACCAGCCGTTCGGCGACACCCGCCTCATGGTCTGCGAGCGCGAGCTCGCCGAGCGCGTCGGGCCGAGCGTGTCGGTCACCGCCATCTGCCAGACCGACGTGCGCCGCTGCTCGCCCGCCCAGTTCGACCTGCTCGCCGAGCAGCACGAGGTGCGGGTGGTGCCCGACCCCGACTTCGACGACCCGGTCCTCAGCATCACCCGCACCTACCGGCCGCCCGGCCTGCGGTTGTGCGGCGAACTCGACGCCGCCCGGCACACCCACTTCGTCGAGGCGCTGAACTCCCTGCCGTCCCAGGAGGAGGCGATCCACCTCGATCTCTCCGAATTGGACTTTCTCAGCCTCAGCGCGCTGCGGACAATGGTCGAATACACGCGGAGGCGCGGATCGCGCGGTGCCGTCGTGCTGCACCGGGTGCCGCCCGAGGTGCGCTCCACGCTGGAGGTGGTCGGGATGCACCGGCTGCCGGGGATCCGACTGGATGAGGACTGATGGCCCTGACCCATGTGGCACTTCCCTACGACGCGGACGAGGATTTCCTGGAAGGCGCCTTCCCCTTCCTGGACGAGGGTCTGGAACGTGACGAGACGGTCCTGGCCGTCACCTGCGAGCACAAGACGGGGCTGCTCCGCGAGAAGTTCGGCGCCCAGGTGCGCTACGTCCCCCCGGCGGCCTTCTACGAGCACCCGGCACGGGTCGTCTCGCGGGTCCTGCACCAGATGGAGACGGCGGCCGAACGCGGGAGGCGGGTGCGGCTGCTGGCCGAGCCCGACTGGAAGGGCCGCGCCGACTGGGAGACCGTGGAGTGGCTGCGGCTGGAGGCCCTGGTCAACGTGGCGCTGGCCCGCACGGACGGCTCCATCATGTGCCCCTACCACGCGTCCCTGCCGCGCCCCGTCCTGGACGGCGCGCGGCACACCCACCCCCTGCTCGCCCGCGACGGCCTCCCCCGGGACAACCCCGCCTACCTGGACCCCGCCGTCTTCAGCGCGATGTGCGACCCGCCGCTGCCGCCCGCACCCGGGCACGCGCTCGAGATGCCGCTGCGCTCGGCGGACCTGCGCGAGCCGCGCGCGCTGATCACGGTGTACGCGCACCGCTACGGGCTGGCCGGGCACCGGCTGCACCAGCTGCTGGTCGCACTCACCGAGGTGGCGACCAACGCGCTCAGCCACGGCGAGCCGCCCGTCCTGCTGCGGGTGTGGGAGGAGCGCGACGCGCTGCTGTGCGAGGTCAGCGACCGCGGGCACTGGTGCCCCTCGGAACGGCACGGGCCGGGCTGGCTGCCGCCCGGGACCGCCGGCTCCCCCCGGCTGGGGCTGTGGGCGGTGCGCATGCTGTGCGGCCGGGTCCAGGTCAGAACCGGAGTGGAAGGGACACGGATACGCCTGCACACGCCTTTCCGCGCATGAAATGCATGTGCAGCTGCATTAGCCATGATATTTCTCCTCCACATGCCGAGAGTTCCCGCCACGCGACGCCGCCCGGCGTACGCTTGACGGAGCAAGAAAAGGAACACCTTCCCCGCACGCGACGACGCACAGGTCAGGACGGAGCATGGTCAGCTGGTTCACGCAGCGCGCGGTCGGTGATCTCCGGCCCGGCGATCACGCGTGGCTGGCGTACTCCCATCCCGACGAACAGCGGCGCGTGCTCGGTGACTTCGTCTACGCGGGCCTCGAGGCGGGCGAGAAGGTGATCTGCGTCGCCGACACCACGGCGCGCGACCTGCCCGGGCTGCTGTCGCTGCACCACATCGACGCCACGCCCTTCGCCGAACTCGGCCACCTGACGGTGATCCCCTGGCGGGAGGCCTGCGTCCACGACGGGCACGGCCGCCCCGACGCGCTCTCCCGCACCCTGGAGCAGGAGATCTCCCGGGCCCTCGACCAGCGGTTCCGCCGCGTCCGCATCACCGCGGACATGACCTGGGCGGCGGGCGTCCCCGGAGGTGACAGCTTCATGCTCGACTGCGACTGCGAGGTCGAGGTCCTGGTGGGACCCAGCACCCTGACCACCGCCATCTGCCAGGTGGACCGGCGCCGCTGCGCACCCGAGGCGCTCTCCGCCCTCCAGAACCACCACGAGGTACTCGTCGAAGTGAACCCCGAATACGACGACGGCGTGCTGCGCATGACCCGTACGTACGCCCCCTACGGCCTGCGCCTCGAGGGCGAGATCGACGGGGCGCGCCACCACGCCCTCACCCGCACCCTCGCCTCGGTGAGCGACCCGCGCGACCGGGCCGCCCAGCGGATCCACCTCGAACTGGCGAACCTGCGGTTCATGGACCTGGTCTCGCTGAACCTCCTGGGCTCCCACGCCCGGCGCCTCACCCGGGGCCACGGCCTCGTTCTGGACAACCCCTCACCCGAACTGGAGAGCGTGATCGAGATGGTGGGCTTCCATCGGCTTCCGGGCATCGTCAAGGGCCTGGGTTGGAGGCGCTCATGAGCACCGCGCTGCTGCACCAGGCCCTGCTGCACGGCGGCACCGAGGAGTTCCTCGACGCGGCGGTGCCCTTCCTGCACGAGGGCCTGGCCGCCCGGGACCGCATCCTCGCCGTGGTCCCGCACGACCGCCAGGAGGCGCTGCGGGACGTCCTGGGCCGGGACCGCAAGGAGATCGAGTTCCACGACGCGACCGCCTTCTACCGGCACCCGGTCCGCACCATCGCCGCCTACAACGACGTCCTGCGCCAGGCCGGCCCCCGCCGGGTGCGCGCGCTGGCCGAGCTGGACTGGAGCGGCCCCGCCCAGGCGTGGGAGCAGCGCGAGTGGGGCCGGTACGAGTCGCTGGTGAACGCGGTGTTCGGGCCCTCGAACGCGCAGGTCATCTGCTCCTACGACCGCACGCTGGCCCCGCCCCCGGTCGTCGAGGAGGCACGCCGCACCCATCCCGACCTCTTCGAGGGCGGCCACTACCCGGCCTACAACGACCGGTACGTGCGGCCGGAGCGCTACGGCGCCGACTGCGACCGGCTTCCGCTGCCCGAGGTGCCCGCCGAGGCCGAGCGCCTCGCCCTCACCTCGCTGGACCTGGCGCCGCTGCGCGCGTTCCTGGCCGAGCGGGGACGGCGGATGGGGCTGCCCGACGACAAGGCGGGCTCCCTGTCCATGGCGGTCACCGAGATCGCCACCAACGCGGTGCTCCACGGCACCCCGCCGATCGAGTTCCGCATCTGGTGCCAGGGCCGCGTCCTGCACTGCGAGGTCGCCGACGTCGGCCTGTGGCGCCCCGACGGCCTGGCCGGCTTCCTGCCGCCCGAGTCCGCCATCGCCGGCGGCTTCGGCCTGTGGAGCGCCCGCATGCTCGTCGACCTCCTGGAGATCCGCGCCGGCCACCACGGCACCCGCGTCCAGCTCCGCATGGTCTGCTGACCCCGCCCCGGCCGCACCGGGCCCGCCGGGCCTTCGGCACGGGCTCGACCCCGGACACGCCGGACGCGGACGGCCCACCCGGGCCTTCGGCACGGGCTCGTGCCCGGCTCCGTGGCGCGCTGAACGGAGCGCGGACGGCCGCGGCGGTGCTCAGATCAGGGGTCGGTGAGGGTGGTGAGGTAGGCGGCGAGGGCGCGGAAGGCGCGGCCTCGGTGGCTGATCTCGGACTTCTCACGGGGAGTGAGTTCGGCGGTGGTGCGGCCCGAGCCGGCGACCTCGAAGACGGGGTCGTAGCCGAAGCCTCCGGTGCCGCGCGGGGCGGTGATGATGCGGCCGTCCATGCGGCCCTCCACCACGTGCTCGCGGCCGTCGGGGTGGGCGATGGCGGCCGCGCAGACGAAGTGGGCGCCGCGCTCGGGCTCGGCGACGTCGGCGAGCTGGTCGAGCACCAGCTCCAGGTTGGCGCGGTCCCGGCCTCCGGGGTGCTCGGCGCCGAAGCGGCCCGACCAGCGCGCCGAGAGCACGCCCGGCATGCCGTTCAGGGCGTCCACGCACAGGCCCGAGTCGTCGGAGACCGCGGCCAGGCCGGTGTGCGCGGCGATCGCCCGGGCCTTGAGCAGGGCGTTGCCGACGAAGGTCAGCTCGGTCTCGGGCACCTCGGGGGCGTCGGGGAACTCCGCCAGGCCCACCACCTCGTAGCCGGTGAGCAGGTCCCGCAGCTCGGTGACCTTCCCGGGGTTGCGCGTGGCCAGCACCAGCCGGCGGCTCATCGGGCCAGCGCCTCCTTCTGCATCATGGTGAGGTCGACGCAGCCCAGCTGGGCCAGGTCGAGCAGCTCGTTCAGCTGCTCGCGGGAGAAGGGCACGCCCTCGGCGGTGCCCTGCACCTCGATGAGCCTGCCGTCGCCGGTGCACACCACGTTCATGTCGGTGTCGGCGACGACGTCCTCCTCGTAGCAGAGGTCGAGCCGCGACTCGCCGGCCACCACGCCGACGCTGACCGCGCACACCGAGCCGATGAGCGGGTCGCCCTTGGTCATCCTGCGGTCGCGCATCCAGGTGACGGCGTCGGCGAGCGCCACGTAGGCGCCGGTGATGGCGGCGGTGCGGGTGCCGCCGTCCGCCTGCAGCACGTCGCAGTCGATGGTGACGGTGCTGCCGGCGAAGGCCTTGAAGTCCACGCACGCCCGCAGGGAGCGCCCGATCAACCGGGAGATCTCCTGGGTGCGCCCGCCGAGCTTGCCGCGCACCGACTCCCGGTCGTTGCGGGTGTTGGTGGCGCGCGGCAGCATCGCGTACTCGGCGGTCAGCCAGCCCAGGCCGCTGTCGCGCCGCCAGCGCGGGACCGTGTCCTGTACCGAGGCCGCGCACAGGACGCGGGTGCCGCCGAACTCCACCAGCACGGAGCCCTCCGCGTGGTCGAGCCAGCCTCGCTGGATACGGACATGTCGGAGCTGGTCGTTCACGCGACCGTCGGGGCGAGCCATGGGGCCAGCCTACCGGTGCGGCTACAGCCGATAGACGGTCCCGCTGCGGGCCAGGTCGATCGGCCCGCCGTACCCGCCGGTCTTGGCCTCCACGAGCGACTTCTCCTCGTCGTTCCACGGCACCAGGTGGGTCAGCACCAGCCGCCCGACCTGTGCCCGCTCGGCGTACTCCGCCGCCTCCTTCGCGGTCAGATGCAGGTCGGGCGGGTTGTCGCCCTCCAGGAAGGACGCCTCGCACAGGAACAGGTCGGCGCCCTCGGCCAGGTCCACCAGGGTGTCGGTCAGCCCGGTGTCGCCCGAGTAGGCCAGCGTGCCGCCGCCCGCCGAGGTGATGCGGAAGCCGTAGGACTCGATGACGTGGTTGACCGGCTCGCAGAGGATCTCGAACGGGCCCGCCTCGAACTTGCGGGTCAGCGGGGTGAAGTCGAAGGTGTCGGTCATGCCCGGATCGAGTTCGAGGTCGTAGGCCTCGGCCATCCGCGTCGCCGACTCCGTGGGCCCGAAGACCGGGATCTTCGGCTTGGTGCCGTGCGGGCAGTACTTGCGGGCCACGTAGTAGCCGCACAGGTCCATGCAGTGGTCGGCGTGCAGATGGGAGATCGCGATCGCGTCGATGTCGTACAGGTCGTGATGGCGCTGCAGGGCTCCCAGCGCGCCGTTGCCGAAGTCGAGGAGGAGGGAGTAGCCGTCCTCCTCGAGGAGATAACAGGAGGCGGGGCTGTCCGGCCCCGGGAAGCTGCCGGAGCAGCCGATCACAGTCACCCGCACGGGGAGCTCCTCTACTTACTGTGGTTCATGGGGTGAGACGGAACACGCTGGTGTCCGAAGGGGACTCGACGTAGCCGAGTACCGGTCCGAGGAAGCGGCGTCCGATCGTGCGGAACACCTCGGGGTCACCGGTCGCGCGGAACCGGTGGACGGGTGGGGAGGCGGCCTCCGCGCGGGCCAGACCCCGGTCGTGCAGCAGTCTGTAGACGTCCTTGGCGGTCTCGTCGGCGCTGGAGACCAGGGTGACCCCGTCCCCGACGACGTAGGAGAGGACCCCGGTCAGCAGCGGGTAGTGCGTGCAGCCCAGGATGAGGGTGTCGCACTCGGCCTCGATGATCGGCTTCAGGTACTCGCGCGCCACGTCGAGCAGCTCGTCGCTCATCGTGACGCCGCTCTCCACGAACTCCACGAACCGCGGGCAGGCCGCGCTGGTGAGCTCGATGTGCGGGGCGATGGCGAAGGCGTCGTCGTAGGCGCGGCTGGTCACCGTGGCGCGGGTCGCGATGAGCCCGACCCTGCCGTTGCGGGTGGCGGCGACCGCGCGCCGCGCCGCGGGGAAGATCACCTCGACGACGGGCACGTCGTAGCGTTCCCGCGCGTCGCGCAGCATCGCCGAGCTGGCGCTGTTGCAGGCGATCACGAGCATCTTCACGCCTTCTTTGACCAGCTGGTCGAGCATCTCCAGGGCGTACCCGCGGACCTCGGCGATCGGCCGCGGCCCGTACGGCTGACGCGCCGAGTCGCCCAGGTAGAGGATCGGCTCCCCGGGCAATTGGTCCAGCACGGCCCGGGCCACCGTGAGTCCGCCGAAGCCGCTGTCGAAGATCCCGATAGGCGCGTCTGACATGACGTCCAAGGCTATGCGAAGACGTCGTCACACATTGTGTGACGCTCGATACATCGAACATTACTTACGAGTACGTGCGGCTCGTGCGAGCTGCCTGCTCTGTGCGACCAGATTTCCGGCGGCATCCCAGATCTCCACGTTCTCATCGGACCACCCGTCGTTCACCATCCGCCCCGTGCCGTGCACGGCGAGCCAGCCGGGCGCGGGCAGCGCCCGCAGATGCCAGGTGAGCTCGACCGTGGGCGACCAGCCGGGGAAACCGGCGTTCGTCACCACAGGTATCAGAGCGTCGATGGCCAGCGCCAGGACATACGGGTCCGGGTCGTCCCCGTCCTGCAGCCGGACGTGGGCGCGCATCTCCGGCCGCCCCGTGAAGTCGCCGTCCAGCCAGCCCATCACCGCCGGGTCGAACCGCATGTCCACCTGGGCGGGGAAGCCCTTCTTGGGCCGCGCGCGGCCGGGCGGGGGGCAGTCCTCGGGCGCGGGCATCGGCGGCTGCTCGCCCACGTAGGCGGGCTTGGCGTCGGGGTCGAGCGTGCCCGTGGTCACCAGCGCGTCCAGCAGCGGCTCGCCCCCCTGCACCAGCGAGGCGCGCAGCATCGACGCCGTCCTGCCCTCCCGGCGCCGCTCGACGACCACCTCGGCCGGGCCCGGCAGACCCGGACGCAGGAAGCTCACCGCGGTGGAGACGGGGTGCTCGTGCTCGGACTCGGCGACCGCCGCGCGCATCAGGACCGCCATGAGGTAGCCCCCGTTGAGCACCACGGGACCGCCCGGCTTCGTCTCGAACCCGAAGGCGTCGCCCAGCTCGGCGCGGTAGCGCCCCTCCCCCAGCGGGGAGACCGCGGTCGTCTCACTGAATGTCGTCATCCGCCCACCTCACAGCCCACCGAACAACGTTCGGCGGCAGCCTACCGATCCCGGCGCGGACGGCGGACCGGCGGGGACGGGTGCGGCACGGAACGGGCGGAACGGGCGGGGGACGCGGGCCCGCCGGTCCGGGGACGGCCCCGGGACCGGCGAGGCGGCGTCAGGCCCAGAGCTGGCCTTCGAGGGCGGCCTCGGCCTCTTCCAGGGTGCCCTCGTAGGCGCCCGTGGAAAGGTACTTCCAGCCGCCGTCGGCGACCGGGAAGGCGATGTCGGCGCGCTCCCCGGCCTTGACCGCCTTGGCGGCCATGCCCAGGGCGGCGTGCAGCGACGCGCCCGTGGAGATCCCGGCGAAGATGCCCTCCTGCTCCAGCAGCTGGCGGGTGCGGCGCAGCGCGTCACCGGAGGTGACCGAGAAGCGGGTGGTCAGGACGCTCGGGTCGTACAGCTCGGGCACGAAGCCCTCGTCGATGTTGCGCAGCCCGTAGACGAGGTCGCCGTACCGGGGCTCGGCCGCGACGATCTTGACTCCGGGCACGTGCTCGCGCAGGAACCGGCCGGTGCCCATCAGGGTGCCGGTGGTGCCCAGGCCCGCCACGAAGTGCGTGATCGTGGGCAGGTCCGCCAGCAGCTCCGGGCCGGTCGTCTCGTAGTGCGCCAGCGCGTTGGCCGCGTTGCCGTACTGGTAGAGCATGACCCAGTCGGGGTTCTCGGCGGCCAGGCCCTTGGCCACCCGCACCGCCTCGTTGGAGCCGCCCGCCGCGGGCGAGGGGATGATCTCCGCTCCCCACATCCGCAGCAGCTGGCGGCGCTCCTCGGAGGTGTTCTCGGGCATCACGCAGATGATCCGGTAGCCCTTGAGCTTGGCGGCCATCGCCAGCGAGATCCCGGTGTTGCCCGAGGTGGGCTCCAGGATGGTGCAGCCGGGGGTGAGCACGCCGTCCTTCTCGGCCTGCTGGACCATCCACAGCGCCGGCCGGTCCTTGATGGAGCCGGTCGGGTTGCGGTCCTCCAGCTTGGCCCAGAGCCGGACCTCGGGGGACGGCGACAGGCGGGGCAGGCCCACCAGCGGGGTCCGCCCCACCGAGTCCAGCAGGGAGTCGTAGCGCACGGCTCAGCCGCCGGCGACGGCGGGGAGCACGGTGACGGTGTCGCCGTCGGACACCTCGGTGTCCAGGCCGCCCAGGAAGCGCACGTCCTCGTCGTTGAGGTAGACGTTGACGAACCGGCGCAGGCCCTTGTCGTCGACCAGGCGGTCGCGAAGGCCCGGGTGGCGGGCGTCCAGGTCGCCGATCAGCTCGGCCAGGTTGGCGCCCTTGCCCTCGACGGCCTTGGCGCCGTCGGTGAGGTTGCGCAGAATCGTCGGGATCCGGACCTCGATCGCCATCTTGCGTGATCTCCATTCAAAAAGTCGTTACGGCTCGGGACGGGCGTCACCGACAGTCGTAGACGACCTCGGCACGCGAGTGGGAGAAGAGGAAACTCTGGACCATGACTCCGAGTTTACCCGGGTTCGGGTCACACGGACTCGTAGGCCTCCACCACCCTCACCTCTTCCTCGGTGACGACACCGTCCACGATCCGGTACGAACGAAACTCGGTCTCATTCTCTTCCCGGGTGGAGACCAGGACGTAGTGGGCGTTCGGCTCCGCGGCGTAGGACACGTCGGTCCGCGAGGGGTAGGCCTCGGTCGCGGTGTGCGAGTGGTAGACGACCACCGGCTCCTCGTCCCGGTCGTCCATCTCCCGCCACACCTTCAGCTGCTCCAGCGAGTCGAAGCGGTAGAAGGTCGGCGAGCGCTCGGCGTTCTCCATGGGGACGAAGCGCTCGGGGCGGTCGCTGCCGATCGGCCCCGCCACCACGCCGCAGGCCTCGTCGGGGTGGTCGGCACGGGCGTGCGCCGTGATCTGGTCGACGATCTCCTGGGTGATGGTCAGCATGGGCCGCATATTACCCAGAGGGAATTTTCCGCCGGGAGGGCCGGTCGGCCCGGCGCCCCCGTCAGCCCCACAGGCAGTGCACCAGGCCGTCCTGGAGCTGGGTCAGCCAGTCGTAGGTGACGATCATGGCGTACTCGGGGTCGTCCCGGTCCAGGTCGCGGAACCGGTCGTGGTCGTCCTCGCCCAGTTCCAGGCGGGTGCCCAGGGCCAGCCGCAGGTCGTTGAGCACCCGCAGCCAGGCCTGCGCCCGCTCGGGGTCCAAGGTCACCTCGCCGCCCTCGCCCAGGCTGCGCAGGACCAGGTCGGAGTCGCGCTCCTTGCCCTCGCGCAGCGAGGCCTCGGTGTAGCGGCGGAACTCCCCGGACGCCGCGCCGTCCTCGCGGTAGCCGTCGGGGAACAGCCGGGCCAGCACCGGGTCGGCGGGCGCCTCGGTGTTCTCGGAGATGCCCAGCTCGGCCAGGCCCGGATCGCCCTTGGGCAGCTCGCCCAGCAGCTGGCGCAGCTGGCCGATGAGGTTGGCCAGGACCGCCTTCTCCGCGCGGTCCAGCGACATGCGGACGCCCGCGGGGCTCCTTCGGAAACCGCCGCTCATCTAGTCGTCCCGCTTCACTGTCGCCCACAGCCCGTAGGAGTGGAGCACCTCGACATTGCGTTCCATCTCCTCCCTGGTGCCGGAGTCGACCACGGCCCTCCCCTTGTGGTGCACGTCGAGCATGAGCTTCTCGGCTTTCTCCCTGGCGAACCCGAAGACCGTCTGGAAGACGTAGGTGACGTACGACATCAGGTTGATCGGGTCGTTCCACACGATGGTCAGCCACGGGAGATCAGGACGGGTCTCCTCGTCCGCACCGACCCTCTCGGCGGTCATGGGTGCGCTGGTCATCGGATTCTCCCTCCCTCGTTCTCGAACCTACCGGGCGCGTCGCCGCGAACACCCCTACCCGTAGTCTGCGGAGGGTGGACATGCCAGAGGCGGTGCGCGGCGCGGGCACGGCGCTGCTCACTGATCATTATGAACTCACCATGCTCCAGGCGGCCCTGCGCGACGGCACCGCGGCGCGGCACGCCGTCTTCGAGGTGTTCGCCCGGCGGCTGCCGCAGGGGCGCAGGTACGGCGTGACGGCCGGCACCGGGCGGTTCCTGGACGCGCTGGAGCGCTTCCGGTTCGGCGCGGACGAGCTGGACTTCCTCACGCGGAGCGGCGTCGTCGACGACGCCACCGCGGCCTGGCTGGAGCGCTTCCGGTTCGGCGGCGACGTGTGGGGCTACGCCGAGGGCGACTGCTACTTCCCCGGCTCCCCCATCCTCCGGGTGGAGGGCACGTTCGCCGAGACGGTCCTGCTGGAGACCCTGGCGCTGTCCGTCTTCAACCACGACTGCGCGATCGCCGCCGCGGCCTCCCGCATGGTCCAGGCCGCCGGGGGCCGCCCGCTGATCGAGATGGGCTCGCGCCGCACCCATGAGGGCGCGGCGGTGGCGGCCGCGCGCGTCGCCCATCTCTGCGGTTTCGCCACGACCTCCAACCTGGAGGCCGGCCGGACCTACGGCGTGCCCACCGCCGGGACCGCCGCCCACGCCTTCACCCTCCTGCACGACGACGAGCGGGCGGCGTTCCGCTCCCAGCTCTCGGCCTCCGGCACGGACACCACGCTCCTGGTCGACACCTACGACGTGGCCGAGGCCGTGCGCACCGCCGTGGAACTGGCCGGGCCTGGGCTGGGCGCGGTCCGCATCGACAGCGGCGACCTGCGCGCGGTCGCCGAGGAGGCGCGCCGCCAGCTCGACGGCCTCGGCGCCCGCGGCACCCGCGTCGTGGTGACCGGCGACCTCGACGAGTACGCCATCGCCGCCCTGGCCGCCGCCCCCTGCGACGCCTACGGCGTGGGCACGTCCCTGGTCACCGGCTCCGGGGCGCCCACCGCCTCCCTGGTCTACAAGCTGGTGGCCCGCGAGGACGCCTCAGGCGATCTCGTCCCGGTCGCCAAGTCCTCTCCCGGCAAGTCCGGTACGGGCGGGCGCAAGCACGCCCACCGACGGTTCCAGGACGGCGTCGCCGTGGCCGAGCTCGTCTCCACCGACGCGCCCGCCCCCGAGCCCGGCACCGAGGACCGCCCCCTCCAGGTCCCCCTGGTCACCGCCGGCCGCGTCGTCGGCCGCGAGCCCCTGGAGGCCGCCCGCGAACGCCACCGGCGCGCCCTGGCCGAACTCCCCCCCGCCGCCCTCCACCTCACCAAGGGCGATCCGGCGCTTCCCACCCTGACCGGACAGAGTTAATCTCTCATTGAGCATGTGAAGAGGAGGAGCCATGACCCGTGCGTTGATCATCGTGGACGTCCAGAACGACTTCTGCGAGGGAGGGTCGCTGGCCGTGGGCGGCGGGTCGGGCGTCGCCGCGGCCATCTCCGCGCACCTGGCCGGGCACCGCGACGCGTACGCCCACGTGGTGGCCACCCGCGACTGCCACGTGGACCCGGGCGGCCACTTCGCCGAGGAGCCGGACTACACCGACTCCTGGCCGCCGCACTGCGTCAGCGGCACCCGCGGCGCGGAGTTCCACTCCGACCTGGCGCTCGACGCCGTCGAGGCGGTCTTCGACAAGGGCCACCGGGCCGCCGCCTACAGCGGCTTCGAGGGCGCCACCGAAGAGGGCGCGTCCCTGGCGGAGTGGCTGCGGGCCCGCGGCGTCACCGGGGTCGACGTCGTCGGCATCGCCACCGACCACTGCGTCCGCGCCACCGCCCTGGACGCCAGGGCCGCGGGCCTGGACACCACCGTGCTCCTCGGCCTCACCGCGGGCGTCGCCCCCGCCACCACCGACCGCGCCCTGGACGAGCTGCGCGAGGCCGGGGTCGCCCTGGAGGGCGAGCCCGTCCTGGTCTCCTGACCGCGGGGCTCAGGCCCGCCGGGAGGCCCACTCCCTGATCTTCTCGATGCGGCGCTTGATCTCGGTGGCGCTGGCCTGGGGCACGGCGGGGCCGCCGCAGGAGCGGCGGAGCTCGGTGTGGACGACGCCGTGGGGCTTGCCGGTGCGGTGGCTCCAGGCGCCGACGAGGCTGTTGAGCTCGGTGCGCAGGGCGTGCAGGTCCTCGGCCGCGGTGACGGGCCGCTCCGTCTCGGACTCCCCGCCGGCGCGCTTGCGCTGGTTGGCGAGCTGGCTGGCCTGGCGCTGGCGCAGCAGCTGCGCGACCTGCTCGGGCTCCAGCAGGCCGGGGATGCCCAGGAAGTCCTCCTCCTCGGCCGAGCCCGGGGCCGCCTGCAGGCCGAACTCGCCGCCGTCGAACAGCACGCGGTCGAAGGTCGCGCTGGCCTCCATCGTCTCGAAGGGGATCTCCTCCGACAGGTCCGCGCCGTCGTTCTTGCGGTTGGCCTGCTCCAGCGCCTCGTCGTCCAGGCCGTCCTGCTCGCGCTGCTTACGGTCCAGGACGTGGTCGCGCTCGCGCTCCATCTCGGCGGCGTGACCCATTAGCAGGGGCACGCTGGGCAGGAACACCGACGCCGTCTCGCCGCGCTTGCGCGCGCGCACGAAGCGCCCGATGGCCTGGGCGAAGAACAGCGGCGTGGCGGTCGAGGTGGCGTAGACGCCGACGGCCAGGCGCGGGATGTCCACGCCCTCGGAGACCATGCGGACCGCGCACAGCCAGCGGTCCTCCGAGTCGGCGAACTGCTGGATCTTCTTGCTGGCCTTGGGGTCGTCGGACAGCACGATGGTGGCGCCCTGCCCGGTGATGCCGCGGATCATCTTGGCGTAGGCGCGGGCCGCCTCGTGGTCGGTGGCGATGACCATCGCCCCGGCGTCCGGCATCGCCTTGCGGATCTCGGTGAGGCGCTTGTCGGCGGCCTGGATGACCTGGCGGATCCAGTCGCCCTTGGGGTCGAGCGCCGCGCGCCAGGCCTGGGACGTCTGGTCCTGGGTGAGCGGCTGGCCGAGCGTGGCGGTCAGCTCGTCGCCCGCGCGGGTGCGCCAGCGCATCTCCCCGGCGTAGGCCATGAACATGACCGGGCGCACGACGCCGTCGGCCAGCGCCGGGCCGTACCCGTAGGTGTAGTCGGCGCGGCTGCGGCGGATGCCGTCGTGCCCCTCCTCGTAGTCGACGAACGGGATGGGGTTGATGTCGGTGCGGAACGGCGTGCCCGAGAGGGAGAGCCTGCGGGTGGCCGGCTCGAACGACTCGCGCACCGCGTCGCCCCACGACAGGCCGTCGCCGGCGTGGTGGACCTCGTCCATGATGATGAGGGTCTTGCGCGCCTCGGTGCGGTTGCGGTGCAGCGCCGGGCGGGCCGCGACGGTGGCGTAGGTGACGGCGACGCCGTGGAAGTCCTTGGCGGTCTTGCCCTGGGCGTTGGTGAACTCCGGGTCGATCCTGATGCCGACGCGGGTGGCGGACTCGGCCCACTGGCGCTTGAGGTGCTCGGTCGGGCAGACGACGGTGATCCCCTGGATCACGCGGCGGTCGAGCAGCTCGCGGGCGAGGCGCAGCGCGAAGGTGGTCTTGCCCGCGCCGGGCGTGGCGACCGTCAGGAAATCCCGCCGCGGCTCTTGGAAGTAGAGTTCCAGCGCCTGCTGCTGCCAGGCGCGCAGCGATCCGGCGGTTCCCCAGGCGGCCCGCTCGGGGAAGGCGGGTGGCATGTCGGGGGCGGCAAAGGTACTCACGATCCCGACAGGCTACCGAGCCCCACCGACAGGACACGCCCGGGACGCGGTGGGCGCCGTCACGTTCGGGTGCGCTCGCGCGAGGGGAAGGACTCCGTCCTGCGCCCCGGCCACAGCAGCGCGTACCAGGCCAGGACGCCTCCCGTGACCGCCGCGCCCGCGCCCGTGTAAGCGAACGCGGGACTGATTCCGGTCATCGGAAGCGTCTGCGGCCGCGGTTGCCTCCGCGTGTCCCCGGCCACGACATTCCGCCTCTTCTTCGCCTTCTTCACGACCTCCTCCCGCACCCGCCCCTCCGCGGCGCTCTTGCGCGCGGTGCCGGAGACGGCGCCCTTGGGCGCGGGCGGTGCCGCGTCGTGCGCCTGCCGCCGGGACGCGGGCGGCGGGGGCGTGCCGGGAGCCGTCCCCGGCGCGGTCCCGGCGTCGGGCTCCGCGGCCGAAGGCTCCGCGGCCGGGGTCCCGCTCTCGCCCGCGGAAGGCGCGGGACGCGGCTCCCCGGCGGCGGGGGTGCCGCCCTTGGGCTCCGGCGCGGCCGGAGCGGAGGCGGCCGGAGCGGAGGCGGCCGCGGAGCAGTCGGCGGTGCGCCTCGCCGAGGCCGCGGACTCCCCGGTGGTGTGGACGGCGATGACGGTGGGGCGGTCCTCGGCGAGGCGGACGCGGCTGATCACGGTGGTGCCGGCCGGGACCAGCTCGGTGCGCTGGACCTCGCCCGCGACGCGCAGGGCGTAGCGCTCGTCGGCGGCGCCGGTGTTGGCGATGGTGACGGCCACGATCCGCGTCGGGCACCTCACCTCGCCGAAGGTCACCTCCAGGTCGGCGGGCGGCGCGGCCAGCAGCATCTCCCCGAACAACGGTCCCCCTCCCGCGGTGTGATCACATGATCACAGCGGGTGAACCTACCCCCGTTCGGCCCTGCCGAACACGTTCTCCCGGCGGCGCGGCCACAGGCCGCCCCACCACAGGATGATCGCGCCGGTGATCATCGCGGCGACGCCGGTCGCGATCCGCGCGACCATCACCGTGTCGTCGGCGCCGGTGTGCGGCAGCCGCTCGGCGGCGTCCGGGCCCGCCGGACCGTCGCCGGCCGCGGCCTTGCGGCAGTTCAGCCGGTAGGCGCGGGACTTCACCGGCTCGCCGTCCCGGGTGACCCGCACGACCACCCGCTCGTCCTCGGTGAGCGTCACCCAGGACGTCCGGGAGGCGTTCGGGCCGAGCTGGTCGGCGAGCACGAGCGAGCCGTCGCGGGTGATGGCGTACCCCTGGCCGGTCCCCGTGTCGTTGGTGACCTGCACGCTGATCTTCTTGGCGGGGCAGTCGACCCGTCCGAAGGCGACCGTCAGCGAGCGCGCGGGCGGCGCGGTGGTCTTGGTGGGCGCGGGCGGCGGCGTGGACGGGCTCGGCGGGGGCGTGGACGGCTTCGGAGTCGCCGTCCGGCTGGGCGTCGGGGTCGCCGTCGGGGGCGGGGTCCTGGTCGCCGTGGGCGAGGCGCTCCGTGTCGCCGTCGGGCTCTCCGCCGGAGTGGAGGCCGCCGGCGGCGTCCCCGTCGGCGTCGGCTCCCCCGTGGAGGCGGCGTCCGAAGTGTCGTTCCCGCCGGTGAAGGCGGGAATCACGATCAGCGCCCCGATCACGAAGAAGATCGCTGCAATGATCACCCTGACCGGCTGCATCCCCGCGCCTCCCGAGAGCATCGCTTGATCGTTTCTTTACCCCTCATTGTGGCGGTTACGCCCCGGTTCGGTGGGCGCAACGCCGCGTCCGTTCTCCGAACGGCGTGCCGCAGGCCCCTGGAGACAGGCGATGATGGAGGCCATGCGGGAACAGGAGGACGTCATCCGGCCCGGCCGGCTCTTGGTCGCCACGCCGGTCCTGGAGGACCCCAACTTCCGGCGGAGCGTGGTCCTGGTGGTCGACCACGACCCCGAGGAGGCGACGCTGGGGGTGGTGCTGAACCGGCCCACCGAGGTCGCGGTCGGGCAGATCCTGCCGGGCTGGGCGGAGCTGGCCGACCGTCCTGACGTGGTGTTCCAGGGCGGACCGGTGGGTCTGGACAGCGCGCTGGCGCTGGCCCGCCTGCCCGGCACCGGCGAGCCGCTCGGCTGGCGGGCGCTGGAGGGCGTGCCCGCCCTGGCGCGGGTCGGGCTGGTCGACCTGGACGGCCCGCCGGAGGCCCTGGCCGAGGAGTTCGCGGGCTTCCGGGTCTTCGCCGGGTACGCCGGCTGGGGTGCTGACCAGCTCCGGTCAGAGCTCGCCGAGGGCACCTGGTACGTGCTCGCCGCCGAGCCGGAGGACGTCTTCACCGCCGATCCCGAGCGGCTCTGGCAGGCGGTCCTGCGCAGGCAGGGCGGCGACCTGGCCTTCGTCGCGACGTATCCCGAGGATCCGTCACTAAACTGAACGGATGAGCGATCCGACTTACGAGCCCGGCCAGGGCGGCACGGGAACGATGATCAAGCCGGACACCGATGTCCGTCCGGACCTCTCGCACGGTGACGGCGACCATGAACGCTTCGCGCACTACGTGAAGAAGGCCAAGATCACCGAGAGCGCGCTGACCGGCACCCCGGTGATCGCGCTGTGCGGCAAGGTCTGGGTGCCCAACCGGGACCCCAAGAAGTTCCCGGTCTGCCCCGAATGCAAGGAGATCTACGAGGGCATGGCCCCCGGCGGCTCCGAGGAGTAAACGTTTGGCCGCGCACCGCACCGCCGCATTCGTGATCATGTAGTCTGCCTGCGAATTCAGCGCACGGCAGGTCGGGGGACGGATGCGGCGAGGCGTTGCGGTCATGCTCACGGTCACGGCGGTGTCGGCCTCGGCCACCGCCGCCTCGGCGGCCCGGCAGGCCCCCGCCGTCGCGGACTGCGCCCCCGGGAGCGCCGCACGGCAGATGCGCTTCGCCGGCGACGCCCCCGCGACCGACCCGCTCTTCGTCCGCAAGAGCATCACCGCCCTGGACCGCAGGGTCCCCGGCAGGGCGCCCGCCTCCTTCACCGTGCCGGTCGCCTTCCACGTGCTCACCGACGCCTCCGGCAAGGGCCACCCGGGGATGGACCGCGTCCGCCGGCAGATCGCCACCCTCAACGACGCCTACGGCGGCCGCAAGGGCGGCGCCGACACCGGTGTGCGCTTCCGGCTCGTCTCCGTCGACACCCTGGCCAACGACACCTGGTTCGCCAAGCCCCACCAGCACGAGGGCGACTACAAGATCCTGCTGCGCAAGGGCGGCCCCGAGACCCTCAACCTCTACAGCGCCGCCGTCGGCACCGACGTGCTCGGCCACTCCACCTTCCCCGAAGCGCACAAGGAGGCGCCGCTGGTGGACGGCGTCATCATCGACCACCGCAGCCTGCCGGGCGGCCCGTTCCCGCACTTCAGCCTCGGCTACACCGCGGTCCACGAGGTCGGCCACTGGCTCGGCCTGTTCCACACCTTCGAGAACGGCTGCGGCGCGCCCGGCGACGGCGTCGACGACACCCCCGACGAGGCGACGCCCACCGAGGGCTGCCCCAAGGGCAGGGACACCTGCCGGAGCGACGGGCTCGACCCGGTGCACAACTTCATGAACTACTCGTGGGACGACTGCATGAGCGAGTTCACCCCGGGACAGGCGTCGCGGATCCAGCGCAGCTGGGCCGCCTACCGCAGCACCTCCACCGCCGCCCGCGCCGCCGGGCTCCCGCCGCGGTCCGGGGCCGTCCGGGCCACCCCCGCGATCACGGGCGCCTGATCACCCCTCCTCGTCGGAGTCGGCCTTGCGGCCGCCCGCCGCCTCCCGCACGGCCGCCGCGACGGCGGTGGTGACGTCGGGGTGGAAGACGCTGGGGACGATGTAGTTGGGGCCCAGCTCGGCGTCGGTGACCACCCCGGCCAGCGCCTGGGCCGCTGCCACCAGCATGTCGCTGTCGACCGCGTCGGCCTGCGCGTCCAGCAGCCCGCGGAAGACGCCGGGGAAGGCCAGCACGTTGTTGATCTGGTTGGGGTAGTCGCTGCGGCCGGTGGCGACCACCGCGGCGTGCTCCCGGGCGTCGTCCGGGCTGACCTCCGGCTCGGGGTTGGCCAGCGCGAAGACGATGGAGTCGGGGGCCATGCCCGCCACGTCGTCGCCGGTGAGGATGCCCGGGGCCGAGACGCCGACGAACACGTCGGCGCCCTTGACCGCGCCCTTGAGGTCGCCGTCGTAGCCGTCGGCGTTGGTGTGCTCGGCGATCCAGCGCAGCGACTCGTCCAGGTCGGCGCGGCCGGAGTGGACGGCGCCGTGCATGTCGCAGACGATGACGTTGCGCGCCCCGGCGTGCATCAGCAGCTTGAGGATGGCGCTGCCGGCCGCGCCCGCGCCCGCCATCGTGATCCGCACGTCGGCGAGGTCCTTGCGCACCACGCGCAGCGCGTTGGTCAGCGCGGCCAGCACGCAGATCGCGGTGCCGTGCTGGTCGTCGTGGAAGACCGGGATGTCCAGCAGCTCGCGCAGCCGCGCCTCGATCTCGAAGCAGCGCGGCGCGGAGATGTCCTCCAGGTTGATGCCGCCGAAGCCCGGGGCGATGCACTGCACGATGCGCACGATCTCGTCGGTGTCCTGGGTGTCCAGGCAGATCGGCCAGGCGTCGATCCCGGCGAAGCGCTTGAACAGCGCCGCCTTGCCCTCCATCACCGGCATGGCCGCCTCGGGGCCGATGTTGCCCAGGCCCAGCACCGCCGAGCCGTCGGTGACCACCGCGACGCTGTTGCGCTTGATGGTCAGCCGGCGCGCGTCCTCCTTGTTGCGGGCGATCGCCAGCGACACCCGGGCCACGCCCGGGGTGTAGGCCATCGAGAGCTCCTCGCGGTTGCGCAGCGGCACCTTGGACTTCATCTCGATCTTGCCGCCGAGGTGCATGAGGAAGGTGCGGTCGGAGACCTTGTGCACCTTCACGCCGTCGATCGCCTCCAGCACCCCGACGATCGCCTCGGCGTGCTCGGTGTCGCGGGTGGCGATGGTGACGTCGATGCGCAGCGTGTCCGTGGCCGCCGTGTTCACGTCCAGCGCCGTGACCACACCGCCGGCGTGCTCCACGTGGTGGGTGATCCCGCTGACGGCGCGGCCGCCGGCGGGGACCTCCAGGCGGACGGTGATGGAGTACGACACGCTGGGCGCGGTGGCCACGGGGAGCTCCTCAACTCGAGAAAGGCGAGAGCCCTGACTCCACTTCTGACACGCCAGGGGCTCCCTTGCAGGATACGCCCGAAAGCCCTGGCTACGGGCCGTGCGATGGAAAAAACGTCAGATTTTCCGCCCGCCCCGCCGCCCTCAGAACAGCGCCGCCTGCAGCCCCCGCCGCGCCTTGGCCACCCGCGGGTCGTCGGCGGGAAGCGCCTCGAACAGGGCCAGCAGGCGCACCCGGGCGGCGTCCCGCTCCTCGCCCGCGGCGGTGCGCACCACCGAGAGCAGCAGCTCGAAGGCGCCCTCCGGGTCGTTCTGCAGCAGCCGGACGTCGGCGGCCTTCAGCGGGTCGGCCTCCACCTGCTCCTGGTCGTAGCCCTTCACCCGCAGGGTCAGCTCGGTGAGCGCCAGCCTGCGCTTGGCCACCTCGTCCCTGGGGTCCGCGGCCAGCACCGCGCGGAACTCCTCGGCGGCGGCCTCGAAGTCGCCGCGGGCCAGCGCGTCCTCGGCCGCGGCGTGCGCCGGGTCGGCCTCCTCCGCCTGCGGCGGCTCCTCGGCCCCCGCGGGCGCCTCGCCCATCAGGCCCTGCTCCTGGAGCGCGGCGAACAGCTCGGCCGTGGCCGCCCGCAGCTCCGCCTCCGGCGGGACGCTGTTGAGGAACGGCATCATCTGGCCCTGGACGACCACGCCGACGAACGGCAGCCGCTGCACCCGCATCTGCTGGAGGTAGCCCTGCAGCTGCTGGTTGACCTCGATGTCCACCCTGGCCAGGTACCAGGAGCCGCCGCCCTCGGCGACGAGCTTCTCCAGGTCCGCCATGAGCGCGTCACAGGACGGTTCGTTCTCCACCACGAAGGCGACCATCACCGGTGTCCGCAGCGAACGCTCCACCACCTCGGCGCTGAACGTCGCGTCGGTGGCCTCGATGGAGTACTGCCCGCCCTGTCGCCCGCCCGCCCCGGCCTGCGCGGCGCGCTCCTGCTGCTTCTTGGCCGCCGCCGCGCGAGCCGCGAGGTCGACGGCTCCGTGCAGGGAGAAATCACGCTTCTGCATACGGTCCATCCTGCCGCATCCGAGCGGCCTCTCGTACGCCGCTCCCCGTCTCTCCCTCCCCGAGGCGGCCGTGATCGCGCCGAACGCGACATCGCCGAGAGTGAGCAAAAGAATGCTGACAGCGATGTCCAAGCATCGCTATAGTTCCGCTGTCGATGCGTGATGCGCGGGCAAAAGCCCAGGCCGCACGGGGGTTGGCGTGCACTGGGACCGGTTCGCGGGGGACGTGCCGCATCGCGAGGATCGAGGGGGATTGACAGTGATCGTGGAGACTTCCGCGGTCGTGGCGAGGGGGCTGGGGGTCCGCCACGGCGCGCGATGGGTACTGCGTCCGTCCTCCTTCGGCCTGCCGGGGGGCCTGGTCGGCATCGCCGGCCCCGACCGCTCCGACCGGTCCGACCTGCTCGCCACGCTCGCCACGCTGCGCCGCCCGCACGCCGGCCGGCTCGAGGTGCTCGGCCTCGACGTCCGCACCAGGGCGGCCCTGCGCCGGCTGCGCACCCGGATCGGCTTCCTGCCGGCCCGCGCCCGCTGGGCCGCCGGGTTCACCGTGCACGACCTGGTCTCCTACGCCGCCTACTACCAGCGCCGCTCGCCCTCGACCGTGCGCGACGTGCTGACGGCGCTGGAGCTGGACGACGCCGCGGCCTGGCCGTACGGCGAGCTGCCGGCGGACCTGCGGGTGCGCGCGGGGCTGGCGGCCGCCTGCGTGCACCGGCCCGAGATCGCCTTCCTGGAGGAGCCGCTCACCCTCCTGGGCGAGGCGGCGCGGGCCGACCTCGTCCCGCTGCTGGCCGGGCTGGCCCCCACCGTGGTCGTCACCGCGCCCGCCGCCGAGTGGCTGATCCCCTGGTGCGACCACGTCTACGTGCTGGAGCGGACGCGGCTCGTCCCGGCCGGGGAGGCGGCCGCGCCCCCGGCCCCGCCGGCGCGGGAGCGGCGGCCCGAGCCGCGCCACGGGCACTGGCACCTCGTCCGCGGGCCGCAGCGCAGACTCCGCCGGGCGACGGTGCCATGACGCGGCCGTCCGGGAGGACGGCCGGGGCGCGAGGAGTCGGTGACGAACGCGGTGGCGACGACGGGGGGTGAGCGATGCCTGGTCTGGCACGGGCGGTACGGCCCGCGCGGATCGCGCGGGTGGCCCGGGTGGTGCGGGTGGACGCCCGGCGCGGTTCGCTGCTGACCGCCGTGCCGCTGCTGGCCCTGCTCGGCGCGGTGGCCGGCTGGCGCGAGCTGCCCGAGGGCTTTCGCGACTGGGACAGCGTGGTGGGCGCAGCCGAGGCCTCGGTGCGCTGGAGCGGCCCGACCGCGGCGGGGCTGGCCGCCTGGACCGGCATGAGCGGCCGCCACCTCGACTACCTGCGGGCGCTGACCGCCCGCTCGCCGGCCGCCGCCCCCCTGCACGACCTGGCGCTGCTGAGCGCGGTGGCGCTGACCGGCTACCTGGCGGGCGCCCTGGTGGTGGCGGCGCCTGTCCTGCCCGGCGGCGGCTTCCGCGAGACGCACCTGCTGGGCGTCCTCGCCGGGGCCGGAACGCTGGCCCTGTACGTGGCGGCGGGCTACCTGGCCGGCCTGTCCTGGGCCCACCCGCTGGCGGTGGCGCTGACGGTCGCCGCTGCCGCCGCCTGGGTCGCGCTGCGGCCCGAGGGGTCCTGGACGGTGCTGCTGCCGCCCTCGCTGACCGGCCCCGCCGACCTCTTCGACGCCCCGCGCGCCGGCGTGCTCGCCGCCCAGCTGTGCTGGGCGGCGGGCCTGGCCGCCGCCCTGGTGCTGGGCCACCTGGCCTGGATCACCCGGCGCCGCCTCCTGCTGGGCGGGGTGCTGCTCGCCCTGTCCGCCACGGCCCTGGGCACCGCCCGCATCCACGCCGCGGACGGGGTGGCCAGCCACCCCTCGCAGGTGAAGCGCGTCTGCCGGCACTGGCCGGTGAGCGTCTGCGTGCACCCCTCGCTGGCCGCGGCCCTGCCCTCGCTCAGCGCGGCCGTCGCCCCCCTGGCCGCCCGCCTGTCGGGCACCCCCGACGCCATCGTCCGGATCGAGCAGCGCTCCGGCCGCGAGCCCGCCTCCTTCGACGCCGGCACCGTCGGCTTCCACCTGCCCGACCTCTCCCCCGGCTACGCCCGCCGCGCCGTCCACGAGATCGAGTCCACCCTCGCCCGCTGCCCCGCCCCGCCCACCGGCCTGCAGGCCCAGGTCAGCGCCTGGCTGCGCGACGACCCCGTCCCCCACCTCCCCGACACGCCCTTCACCCGCTGGTCGGAGACCCAGCGCCGCGCCTGGCTGGCCCTGCGCTACGCGGAGTTCCGCTCCTGCTCGCTGGTCTCCGTCCGCCACCGCCCCCGCCCCGCCTGAGCAGAGCCCGCCCAGCCCGAGCAGAACCCACCGCTTGAACAGACCGCCCCGCTGAGCAGAACCCACCGCTTGAACAGAATTTGTGGCGGTGCCTTCCACAGCCCCCCGCGCGAAGGGCGACCGTCGCGATTCGGGCGGCCCTGTCTGGACTGAGGATCTTGATCGCCCCCAGGGCGATCAAGATCTGAAGGAAGACAGGGCCCAAGGGCCCGAATCGCCCGCCGCGACGGAGTCGCGACCAAAAAGCAGGGCATATGTAGGGGTATGAACCCCTCGAAAACCGCGCTGTTCGTGAAGACCGGCGTCGTCGTGATGACGTTGGCCGTGCTGTACGCGGTGGCGCAGAGCATGAGCTGGCTGCCGGATTGGACCAATCCGTTCGGGGAGCGGACCAAGGACAGGTCGGGGCCGGTGGTGCTGCAGTCGGTCCGCGACCTGTCGCGGTACGAGGCGGCGACGGGCCAGTTCCAGGTGGTGGTGGACCTGGAGAAGGACGCGCGCTTCCTGCCGGGTTCCATCCGGGGCGAGCGCACGCTGTTCGTCGGCGTGGGCACCGTGGACGCCTATGTGGACTTCTCGCGGCTCGCCGAGGGGGCGGTGAAGGTGAACGCCGACCGCACCGAGGCGACGATCACGCTGCCGCCCGCGCAGTTGGAGGAGACGGCGCTGGACCCCGAGGAGTCGCGGGTGTTCGCCACCCAGCGGGGCATCCTCGACCGGTTCGGCGACTTCTTCTCCGGCAACCCCGGCGACCAGCAGAAGCTCTACCAGCTGGCCGCCCAGAAGATCCAGGAGGCGGCCGACTCGGGCGGGCTGAAGAAGCGCGCGGACGCCAACACGAAGCTGATGCTGGAGAACCTGCTGAAGGCCCTGGGCTTCGAGAAGGTGACGATCGTCCAGGATCCGGCCGCGCAGTGAGCCGAAGGGGGGCGCCCGCGGGCGCCCCCCTTCCCGTTCCGCGCGGTCGCGCCGGACCGCGGACGCGTCAGACCTTGATGATCAGGGCGTCGCCCTGGCCGCCGCCGCCGCACAGGGCGGCCGCGCCGGTGCCGCCGCCGCGGCGCTTGAGCTCGTGGGCGAGGGTCAGCACGATCCGGGCGCCGGACATGCCGATCGGGTGGCCCAGCGCGATGCCGCCGCCGTTGACGTTGACGATGTCGGCCGAGAGGCCGAGGTCGTCCATCGACTGCAGGCCCACCGAGGCGAACGCCTCGTTGATCTCGACCAGGTCGAGGTCGGCGACGCCGAGCCCGGCCTTGCCCAGCGCGTGGTTGATCGCGTTGGACGGCTGGGAGTGCAGCGAGTTGTCGGGGCCCGCCACGTTGCCGTGGGAGACGATCTCGGCCAGCCAGGTCAGGCCCAGCTCCTCGGCCTTGGCCTTGGACATGACCACGACCGCGCAGGCGCCGTCGGAGATCTGCGAGGACGAGCCCGCGGTGATGGTGCCGTTCTTGTCGAACGCCGGGCGCAGCTTCGCCAGCGACTCGGCGGTGGTGTCGGGGCGCACGCCCTCGTCGTCCTTGAAGACCACCGGGTCGCCCTTGCGGGAGGGGATCTCCACCGGGACGATCTCCTCGGCGAGCAGCCCGTTCTTGATCGCGGCCGCGGCGCGCTGGTGGGAGCGGGCGGAGAACTCGTCCTGCTCCGCGCGGCCGATGCCCAGCTTCCCGTTGACGTGCTCGGTGGCCTCGCCCATCGGGCGGTTCTCGAACACGTCGGTCAGGCCGTCGTGGGCCATGTGGTCGAGGACCTCGATGGAGCCGTACTTGTAGCCGGCGCGCGACTTGGGCAGCAGGTGCGGGGCGTTGGTCATCGACTCCATGCCGCCGGCCACCACGATGTCGAACTCGCCGGCGCGGATCAGCTGGTCGGCCAGCGCGATCGCGTCGAGGCCGGACAGGCACACCTTGTTGATCAGCAGGGAGGGCGTGCTCATGGGGATGCCCGCCTTGACCGCGGCCTGGCGGGCGGGCATCTGGCCCGCCCCGGCCTGCAGCACCTGGCCCATGATCACGTACTGCACGTCGGAGCCCTGGACGCCGGCCCGCTCCAGTGCCGCCTTGATGGCCAGGCCGCCGAGGTCGGTGGCGCTGAAGTCCTTGAGGGAGCCCTGCAGCCGCCCGATGGGCGTGCGGGCACCGGCGACGATCACAGACGACATAACAGGGGGCCTCCCGGGACAGCGGTTGTTCCGTTTGCCACGATACCCAGGGAGTGCCAAGGACCTTTCTGGAGGGGCTGACCCATGCTGAGCCGCATCGACCACATCGGCATCGCCTGCCACGACCTCGACGCCACCGTCGAGTTCTACAAGAAGACGTACGGGTTCACCGACGCCCACTTCGAGGTGAACGAGGAGCAGGGCGTGCGCGAGTGCATGCTCAAGATCAACACCACCGGCGACGGCGCCGCGTCCTACATCCAGCTCATCACCCCGACCCGGCCGGACTCCACGGTGGCCAAGTGGCTGGAGAAGAACGGCGAGGGCGTGCACCACATCGCCTTCGGCACCGACGGCACCGACGTCCAGGCCGAGGCCGACGCGATCGCGGCCGAGGGCGTGCGGGTGCTGTACGACGCCCCGCGCCGCGGCTCGATGGGGTCGCGGATCACGTTCCTGCACCCCAAGGACTGCCACGGGGTGCTCACCGAACTGGTCCAGAAGGCGCCGGAAGCCTGAGTCATCCAGGAGTGCCTGTTTCGTGACGTGATCGCAATCACGCGGTCACGGAGCGGCCCTTCCGTGGATGTTCATCCCTTTAAGTCCGATTTACTTGTCCGTAGGGCAAGCTGGGAGACGTCCATCCGGGGGCTCTGAAGAACGTAACAAATGCGACAATCCACGCAGTGCGTTCAGATGAGCCCCCAACACGGCAGCGGCCAGAGTACGCTGCTCTCGCCGGAAGAAGGTCTGGGCCAGCAGCCAGGCGTCAACCGGTCTGTGAGATTCACCCCAGAACCCCGGCCGCACTCGTCACACCAGGATTGAGCCTCCATGCAGTCCGACATCGACGCCCAGCTCAGCAACTTCTTCGAAGACGGCAAGTCTTCCGAGTCCAAAGAATTCGACGTGGTGCTCAGGGGTTATGACCGGCATCAGGTCGACGAGCACATCAAGGTGCTCGACAACAAGGCGCGCCAGCAGATGGAGAAGGCCGAGGCCTTCCAGCGGGAGCTGAAGGACGCGCACCGCCAGCTCCAGGAGCAGGAGCGCCCCACCTACTCCGGTCTCGGCGCCCGCATCGAGCAGCTGCTGCGCCTGGCCGAGGAGCAGGCCACCGAACTCGTCGGCGCCGCCCGCTCGGAGGCCAACGAGATCAAGGCCGCCGCCAAGGTCGACGCCGCCGAGCTGCGCGCCACCGCCGAGAACGACGCCGCCGAGCTGCGCGCCACCGCCCAGCGCGAGGGCGACGACATGCGCAACACCGCCGAGCGCGAGGCCGAGGAGGTGCGCACCGCAGCCCGCCGAGAGGCCGACGAGCTGACCTCCACCACCGAGCGCGAGGTCGCCAAGCTGCGCGCCACCGCCGACCACGAGGTCGCCGAGAAGCGGGCCACCGCCGAGCGCGAGATCGCCAAGCTGCGCACCACCACCGAGCGCGAGGTCGCCCAGCTGCGCGCCTCCACCAAGCGCGAGCGCGACGAGATCCTCACCACCGCCAAGCGCCAGGCCGACGAGATGCGCGCCCAGGCGCAGCGCATCCTGGAGGAGTCCGAGGCCCAGCGCGCCCAGGCCGAGGCCGAGTTCGAGATCCAGCTCGCGGCCCGCCGCGAGGAGGCCGACCGCCAGGACGCCGAGCGCCACGCCGCCGCCCAGGCCGCCACCCAGAAGCTCGTCGCCGAGGCCGAGCAGCGCGCCTCCTCGGCCGAGCAGCGCGCCGCCAAGGCCACCCAGCAGGCCGAGCAGACCCGCCGCGAGGCCGACCAGCACGCCAAGCAGCTGATGGCCAACGCGCGCAAGAACTCCGACAACGTCATCGCCGAGGCCAAGGCCCAGGCCGAGCAGCTGCTCGCCGAGACCAAGGCCGAGGCCGAGCGCATCCGCACCGCCGCGCAGCGCCAGGTGGACGAGCTCACCCGCCAGCGGGACTCCATCACCAGCCACCTCAACCAGCTGCGCCAGCTCATCGGCGGCGTCTCCCCGGTCATGGGCGACCCGGCCGCGGTCGCGGCGCCCGAGCCGACTCCCGCCGTCTCCGCGCCCGAGCCCAAGCCCGCGGCCAAGCCCGCCGCCTCCGGCAACAAGAAGGCCGCGCAGTCCGACGACGACGACTGGTGGCAGGAGTGAGCCTCCTCACCCGCCGGTAGGCGTCCGTAGGCACCCGTTGTAAAAAGAGAGCCTGAGGCCACAGAACGGCCTTAGGCTCTCTTGCGTCTACAAGTGTGGACACCCCGGGTGCGAGGAGAGACCGCGTGCAGGACAACACCCCCCCGCCGGACGCCGAGACGAGCGGGCCCGACGTCGGCAAGGGGCGGGTGGAGACCGTTCCCCGGCCCGGCGGCGAGCCCCCCGTCAAGCCTTCCGTCGAGCCCCCCATAAAGCCTCCCGCCGACGGCGGCGACGAGGCGCCGGGGCATCCCGACCCCATCACCGACCTCGACCAGCGCCGGCGGGAGGCGGGCGTCACCGAGCAGCTGCCCTTCGGCCCGCTCGGCCGCCCACTGGGGCGCTTCCACCCCTTCTCGCTCGGGTTCACCGGCGCGCTCGGCGTCATCGTCGCCTGGCTGCTGTTCCAGGCGGTCCAGAGCGCCCAGCACGTCCTGCTGCTCATCATCGTCGCGCTGTTCCTGGCGGTCGGGCTGAACCCCGCGGTGGAGCGGCTGGTCCGGGTGGGCCTGTCGCGCGGCAAGTCCGTCGGCGTGGTGTTCCTGGGCGTGCTGCTGCTCTTCACCGCCTTCGGCTGGGCGCTGGTGCCCCCGATCGTCACCGAGGTCTCGCACTTCGCCAAGGAGATCCCGGGCTACATCACCCAGCTGCAGAACAACCGCACGATCGCCGAGTTCGACGCCAAGTACAAGCTCCTGGAGAAGGCACAGCAGAAACTGCTGGAGTCCGACTTCCAGACCAGCGTCGCCGACTGGACGCTCAACATCGGCAAGGGCGCGCTGTCGGCCATCTTCAACACCTTCACGGTGCTGATCCTGATGCTGTACTTCCTGGCGAGCCTGCCGCAGATCAAGATGTTCTTCTACCGGTTCACCCCGCGTTCGCGCCGTGCCCGCGTCGCGCTGCTGGGCGACGAGATCCTCGACCAGATCGGCAACTACGTCGGCGGCATCTTCACCGTCGCGACCATCTCCGGCATCAGCACCTACATCTTCCTGGTGTTCGCCGGGGTCCCCTACGCCGCGGCGCTCGCCCTGATCGTGGCGCTGACGGGCCTCATCCCCATGGTCGGCGCGACGATCGGCGGCGTCATCGTCACCATCGTCGGCTTCCTCACCGGAGTGCCCGAGGGCATCGCCTGCGGCGTCTTCTTCGTGCTCTACCAGCAGGTGGAGAACTACCTCATCTCCCCGCGCATCATGAAGCGCTCGGTGGACGTGCAGCCGACCGTGACGATCGTCGCCGCCCTCGTCGGCGGCGCCCTGATGGGCGTCATCGGCGCGCTGCTGGCCATCCCCACCGCCGCCGCGATCGCCCTCATCATCCGCGAGGTGCTCCTGCCCCGCCAGGACGCCCGCTAGCCGGCGGGCGCGGTCAGGGGGCGGCGCGGGCGACCGCGGCGGTGAACTCCGCGACGGCCTGGTCGAACAGGTCGGGCTGCTCCAGGGGGGTGAGGTGGCCGGCGCGGGGGATGACGGTCAGCTCGGCGTTGGGCAGCGCCTCGGCCATGGCACGGGCGTCGTCCTCGGTGGTCAGCCGGTCCTCGGCCCCCACGACGACCAGGGCCGGCACCTTGACGCCGCGCAGGGTGTCGGTCGAGTCGGGACGGGCCGCCATCGCGCGCTGCGCCCAGGCGGCGGCCGGGGGCGGAGCGGACTGCACCAGGCCGCGGACCCGGCCGTAGACCAGGGGGCGCTGGCGCATCGTGGTGGGGCCGAGCAGGGCGGGCAGCACCTCCTCGACCAGCGCGTCAGGGCGCTGCTCGGCGGTGAGCCGCTCGGCCATCCGCAGGCGCTTCTCCCGCGCCGCGTCGGGGTCGGCGGTGGCCTTGGTGTCGGCGAGGACGAGCCCGCGCACCCGGTCGGGGTGGCGGCGGCACAGCGCCATCGCGACGTAGCCGCCCATGGAGACGCCGCCGATGACGGCGCGGGTGATGTTCTTGGACTTCAGCAGCGCGGCGACGTCGTCGGCCATCGTCTCGACGGACGGTTCGGCGTCGCCGAGCAGCGAGCCGCCGAAACCGCGCAGGTCGGGGGTGATGACGCGGAACCGGGACGAGAGCCGTTCGCGCTGCGCCAGCCACATGGCCGAGGACAGGGGGAAGGCGTGCAGCAGTACGAGCGGAGTGCCTTGCCCGACGTCCCGTGCGTACAACTGCCTCAACGTGGTCCTCCCGGTCACCTTGGACTGCATCCGACGCAGGGTTCGATACCCTCCCGGTCCCCGGCTCATCTGTCCGTGGCCGCGATCGGACGTTTCCCGCCCGCGGGGGCGGGCCGCCTCACGCCGTCTCGGTCGGCAGCGGCCACGCGCCCGGCGCCACCCGCCTGACGATCTCGTCGAGCACCACCCGCACGGACGGCTCCCCCACCCACAGGTGCTTGGCGCCGGGGACGCCGACGACCTCGGCCTGCGGGACGCGGGCGAAGCGCTCGGCGGCCTCGGCGGGCCGCAGGTAGTCGTCGAACTCCGGCACCAGGGCCGTCAGCGGTCGGCCGTCGGCGGCCCAGGCGTCCAGGTCGCGGTCGGTGGCGCGGTGCAGCGGCGGCGACAGCAGGATCGCGCCGCGCACCAGCGGGTCCAGGCCCCACTTGAGCGCCAGCTCGGTGCCGAAGGACCAGCCGACCAGCCAGGGCGCGGGAAGGTCGTGGTACTCGGCGTGCTCCAGCGCCGCCGCCACGTCGTACCGCTCGCCCTCCCCGCCGTCGAACGCGCCCTGGGAGGTGCCGCGGTCGGAGGTGGTGCCGCGGGTGTTGAACCGCAGCACCGCCAGGTCGGCCAGCGCCGGGAGCCGGTTGGCCGCCTTGCGCAGCACGTGGCTGTCCATCATGCCGCCGTGGGTGGGCAGCGGGTGCAGGCAGACCAGGGTGGCCACCGGGTCGCGCCCCGCGGGCCTGGCCACCTCGCCGACCAGCTCCAGCCCGTCGGCGGTGTGCAGGACGATGTCCTCGCGGTGCGCGGGCAGCACCGTGCTCGCCCTGATCTCGGTGCTCACTTTCTGGGTCCTCTCCGCAGCCGTGCCTGCCAGCAGGCACGGTGCCAGTGCCGGCGGTCGTCCGGCCCGCCCCGGTCGGCGGGCCAGGCGACCAGGTGCGCCACCCCGGGCGGGATCGTCTGGTCGCAGCCGGGGCAGCGGTAGGTCTTCAGCGCGGCGGAGGCCAGGACCGTGCGGACGTGCCACTCACCGTCCGGCTCCCGCCGCGTCTCGGAGATCCCGTAGGACCAGGGGCCGCCCATCGCGCGGCCCCCGCCGCCGTCTCGCCTGTTCTTCCGCGCGCACACCGTCGGAGGGTCAGTCCGCCCACTGGCCCCGGTTGCGCAGCTCGGTGACGGGCCCCACCGGGAAGCCGCAGCCGAGCGTCATCGCCGCGTCGGCGTCGTCGGCGCTGCAGTAGCCGCTGCGCACCATCTGCGCGGCGTCCTCCAGGTAGGGGTTGTACAGGCGGTCGGAGACCTCGGTGGAGGCCTTGCCCTCGACCGGGTCGACGACGTTGCCGGAGCCGACCTTCTCGTAGGTGTAGAAGCCGCGGCCGGTCTTGCGGCCGAGCGCGCCCTCGGCGACGAGGGAGCGCAGCAGCGGCGCGGGCTCGTGCCGTGCCTCGCCGGAGTCGCGGTGCACCGCCTCCAGCACCTCCAGGCAGGTGTCGAGGCCGATGAGGTCCATCAGGGTGAGCGGGCCCATGGGCAGGCCGATCGCGGTCATGGAGGCGTCGATGTCCTCCTTGCCCGCGGCGCCGGAGTCCAGGAGCTGCGCGGCGGGGCCGAGGTAGCCGAACAGCAGCCGGTTGGCCACGAAGCCGGCGCGGTCGCCGATGGTGACGGGCGTCTTGCCCAGGTCGCGCACCAGCTCGGTGACGGCGGCGACGAACTCCGGCCGCGAACCCTCGGTGCCGATCACCTCGACCAGCTTCATCACGGGTGCGGGGTTGAAGAAGTGCACGCCCACGATCGAGGCCGGGCGGGTCGTGGCCGCGGCGATCTCGGTGACCGACAGGGACGAGGTGTTGGTGGCCAGCACCGCGTCGGGGCCGCACACCTTGTCCAGCTCGGCGAAGACCTTCTCCTTGAGGTCGATGCGCTCGGGCACCGCCTCGATCACCAGGTCGCAGCCGGCCAGCGCGGCGAAGTCGGTGGAGAAGGCGATGCGGCCGAGGATCTCCGCCTGGCCCTGCTCGCTGAGCCTGCCGCGCTTGACGGCGCGCCCGGTCGAGGACTCGATGTTGCCGCGGCCCCGCTCCAGCGCCGCGTCGTTGATCTCGACGCCGACGGTGTCGATGCCCCCGCGGGCCAGCACCTCGGCGATCCCGGCGCCCATGGTGCCCAGTCCGACCACACCCACCTTGCGGAAACCCATAAGTCTCTCTCCTCCAAAGGTTCTGGATGAAGTCTCGCAGACGTCTCCGGAGGGCATGTCAGGGAGCATGCGCTTTGCTCTCTTCCTCCCTTGCGGACAGTGGCCGGGCCAGACGCCCGGCGAGGCCCTGGCGCGGACGGTCGGGCTGGCCCGCCTGGCCGAGGAGTGCGGGTTCGACGACGTGTGGCTGGCCGAGCACCACTTCATGAGCTACGGGGTGTGCCCGTCCCCGGTCGTCCTGGCCGGTCATCTGCTGGGCGCGACCTCCCGGATCGGGGTCGGCACGGCGGTGGCGGTGCTGTCGGCACGGCATCCGGTGGCGCTGGCGGAGGAGGCCGCGCTGCTGGCCTCGGTGGCGCCGGGCCGGTTCCGGCTGGGAGTGGGCAGGGGCGGCCCGTGGCGGGAGCTGGAGGTCTTCGGCACCGGGTTGGAACGCTGGGAGTCGGGCTTTCCCGAGTCGTTGGAGCTCCTGCTGTCCTGGCTGCGGGCCGCTCCCGGGAGCCGGGTGGGCGTGGACGGGGAGCTCTTCCGCTTCCGCGAAGTGCCGGTGGTGCCCGTACCGGAGACTCCGCCGGAGGTCTACGTCGCCTGCACGAGCCCGCAGACGGAGGCGCTGGCCGCCTCGCTCGGGCTGCCGATGCTGCTGGGGATGCACGCGAGCGACGCGGAGAAGGCCGAGGCCGTCACCCGGTACCGCGCGGCCGGCGGGCCGGAGGCGGTACGGCATCTGTCCACGGGTGTCGCCTGGGTCGCCGATTCGCGCCGGGAGGCACGGGAGACCGTGCGGACGGAGCTGCCCCGCTGGCTGGGTCCGGGACTGGCCGGTTACGTGCCGGTGGACGGCCGGATCCGGCCGGTGACGGACGTGGCGGCCTACGCGCGGAAGTTGTGCGGGCTGCACGCGGTGGGGACGGTGGAGGACTGCGTGGAGGCGCTGGCGCGGGCCTGCGCGGTGCCCGGTGTCGGTCAGGTGAGCCTGCTGGTGGAGTGCTCTTCCGACGCCGGTCGGGTGGCCGAGAACGTGCGGCGCCTCGGCAGCGAGGTGCTGCCGAGGCTGCGCGCACGGATCAGCAGTCGCGCAGGTGCGGCGACTGGTTGAGGATCTGCTCGCGGGCGGTCACGAAGCGGCGGTAGGTCTCGGAGTTCGCCGCCTCACCGGAGAAGACCGCGACCCTGTGGCAGTTCTGGAAGGCGAGCCTGACGCCGAAGTAGCGTTCGATGCTGCCCCGCATGGCGTCGCTGGCCAGCAGGCGCAGCAGCTGCCCGCGCGCCTGCTCGTCCGGGGGCGGGGTCTGGTTGTCGGCGAAGTCGCCGCCGGCGACCTCCAGGTCGGCCACCAGGCCGCTGACCAGGTCCCAGGCGTAGGGCAGGGAGTCGCGGATGCATTCGACGAACGTGGCGTCGTCGATCTCGCCCTGCCTGGCCTGGTCGAGCAACTGGGGGGAGACGTCGAGAGACATGGGTGTGAATTCCTTCCGCCGAGTCGTCCATCCGCGACGCTAATCACCTTTGCGGTGCGCGTCCAGAGGGCCGACCCGGCGAAAGGAGATCATTTCCTTACCGGACCGAAAGAGTTCTGTTACCGATAGGTCTTCCCGTGGAGCTTCTTCATCAGGTTGACGATCTGCTCCACCTCCTTCTCCGTGCGGGTGAAGGTGGTGGTGTCCAGCGGCGACTTGAAGCGCTGGCGCGTGATCGCCTTGGGCCTGGCGAACTCGCGCAGGCCGTCCGCGCCGTGGATGCGCCCGAAGCCCGACTCGCCCACCCCGCCGAACGGCAGGCCGGGGATGAGCGCGAACGCCAGGGCCGCGTTGATCGAGGTCATGCCGGTGCGCAGCCTGCGCGCCACCTCGATGGCCGACCTGCTGCGCGAGAAGATCGTCGAGGCCAGCCCGTAGTCGGTGGCGTTGGCCAGCTCCACCGCCTCGTCCACGTTCTTGACCTTGGAGACGGTGATGGTCGGGCCGAAGGTCTCCTCGCAGATCGCCGCGGAGGTCTCGGGCACGTCCACCAGCACGACCGGGTCGACGAACGGGCGGCGCACCGACTCGGGGCCGCCGACGACGGCCTTGCCGCCACTGGCCAGCGCGTCGTTGATGTGCCGCTCGATGATGTCGAGCTGCCGGGGCATCGTGATGGGGCCGTAGGAGGCGCCCTCCTCCTCGTAGCCGGCCTTGAGCTCGCGGGCCCGCTCGGTCAGCTTGGCGAGGAAGTCGTCGTAGACGCTCTCCACCACGTAGATGCGCTCGACGCCGGTGCACGTCTGGCCGGCGTTGGACATCCCGCCCCACAGCGCGGAGGCCGCGGCGGCGTCGAGGTCGGCGTCCGCCGCCACGATGAAGGCGTCCTTGCCGCCGCACTCGGCGACGATCGGGGTGAGGGTCTCGGCGCAGGCGGCCATGACCCGCTTGGCGGTCGGCCCGGAGCCGGTGAAGGCCACCTTGTTCACGCCCGCCTGGCACAGCGCGGCGCCCGTCTCGCCGTAACCGGTGACGACCTGCAGGACCGGGTGCTCGGGCACCGCCTCGGCCATCAGCTCGCCGAGCAGGACGCCGACGCCGGGGGTGAACTCCGACGGCTTGAACACCACGGTGTTGCCCGCGGCGAGCGAGAACGCGATCGATCCCATCGGGGTGTAGATGGGGTAGTTCCACGGGCCGATGACGCCGACGACGCCCAGCGGGTGGTACTCCAGGATCGCCTTCTGGTTGATGGCCAGCAGGCCGGGGAAGACGCTGCGCGGCCCGAGCACCTTGCCGGCGTTGCGCGCGGCCCAGTCGATGAGGTTGATCGCGCCGACGGCCTCGAACACCGCGTCGCCGACGGGCTTGCCCGTCTCCTGGTGGATCACCCGCGCCATCTCGTTGAGGTTGCGGGCGAGGGCGCTCTTGAAGTTGAGCAGCCGGACGCGCCGCTCCTTGAAGCCGAGCCCGCCCCACCACGCCGCGGCCGCCCTGGCCCGCTCGACCGCGTCGGACACCGCGCTCGCGTCGTGGACGGGGTGCTCGCCGACGACGTCACCGGTCGCCGGGTTGAGGGACGTGAAGGTCGTGCTCCCCGTCTCGGTCGTGACCGACATAACGGGACCTCCCAGGAGAAGACGAAGATGGCTGTTGTGGCGTAGTAAATCACCACTTACACCCATGGGGTAAGTCAGATCTGCCAGAAGAGGAAAAGCTCGTGTCCCCATCGGGACAATTCGCTGTCGATGCCGAACCAGCCGGTGACGCGGTAGACGAGGTCGAAGAACCAGCGGTTGAACACCGGGATCCACAGCAGCGCGATGAGCCCGAGGAACAGGTAGCCGCCCCAGGGCGCCACCTTCCGCACGAACGGGCGCGGCAGGTAGGGCTCCCAGATGCCGAAGCCGTCCAGGCCGGGGACGGGCAGCAGGTTCAGCACCGCGGCCGTGACCTGGAGGAAGCCCAGGTAGGCCAGCGCGAGCCAGAACACCGCGTGCCCCGGTTCGACGTACCCGCCCAGGACCAGCCCGATCACCAGCGCGAACACCACGTTGGCCAGCGGCCCGGCCAGCGAGATCAGGCTGTGCCGCAGCCTGCCGCGGATCGCGCCGCGGTCCACCCAGACCGCGCCGCCCGGCAGGCCGATGCCGCCCAGCAGCAGGAAGAGCACCGGCAGCACGATGCTGAGCGTCATGTCGGTGTACTTCAGCGGGTTCAGGGTGAGGTAGCCCCGCGCCTCGATCAGCCGGTCGCCGAAGCGGTGCGCCAGGAAGGCGTGCCCGAACTCGTGCAGGCACAGCGACACGATCCAGGCGCCCACCACGAACCCGAACACCGCGAGCCGCGCGGGCTGCTCGCCCACCGCGTCGCCGTACCCCCAGGCGATCCACCCGCAGACGGCGGTGAAGCCCACGATGGCGAGGAAGACCGGGCTGATGCCCCGGCCGGAACGCTGCTCCGCTGCTTCGGCTTTCACGGGACGCACGCTACCCGCCCCGTGCGCGTCCGGAATCAGGGAACGAGGGCGGGCACCACGTACAGGCGCAGGAACCGCCGCGTCTCCTCCTCGTCGCGGACCAGGGGGGCGAGGCTGAGCGAGGCGATCATCCGGAAGAGGAACTCCACCGTCCCCGCGACGTCGAGCTCGGCGCGCAGCAGGCCCGCCCGCTGGGCCGCGGCGAAGTAGGGCTCGACCCGCTCGGCGCACAGGTCCAGGGCGCGCTGCGAGGCCTGGCTCACCACGTTGTGGGTGTGGCCCACCGCCTCGGGCACGAACAGCGCGGCGAAGCGCGGCTCGCCCTGCACGAACTCCACGGCGTCCATGACCCCGGCGATGACGGCCTCGGCGGGGGTGAACTCCTGCGGCAGCCGCTCCCCCATGCGGTCGAGGAAGCGTCCGACGTCCCGCAGGAAGACCGCGAGGATCAGCTCGTCCCGGCCTCCGGAGAAGTTGCGGTAGAGCGTCGCCCGCGACATGCCCGCCGCGTGCGCGACGTCCTCGACGGTCGTCTTGGCCACTCCGAACCTGGCGAAGCACTCCTCCGCCGCGTCAATGATCTTCTCCTGGGGCGACATGGCCCACAGCCTAGCCGTGAGACAAGACTTGTCTTTTGTCTCACGACTGCGTGAGGATGGGCGGCATGAACCTCCGCGCGATGATCGACGAGTCCTACTGGTCCCTGCTCGCCGCCACCCACCTGCCCGGCGAGCAGTACACCGAGCCCGTGGGCGATCCCGGGCTCTTCGGTCCCGGCTCCGCCCTGTGGTACGTGCACACCGACGTCACCGGCGTGCTCGGCGGGGTCTCGGGACTGCTGCTGGGCACCCTGAACGAGCCCGTCACACACGGCACGAACCAGCACTCCAACTACCTCCAGGACCCCATCCGGCGGCTCGGCTTCACCGCGAGCTTCATCCGCGGCATGTCCTTCGCCTCGACCCCGGTCGCCGAGAAGCTGGCGGAGATCGTCCGGAAGATGCACACCCGGGTGCACGGCACCATGCCCGACGGCCGCCCCTACTCGGCGACCGAGTCCGCCGACATCATCTGGACCGGCACCACGCAGGCCTACCAGGCCGCCCGCGCCCACCTGCGGTACCACCCCAGGCCGCTGAAGGGGAAGGGCATCGACGAGTACTTCGCCCAGTACGCGGTGATCTCCGAGAAGCTCGGCGCCACGGACGTGCCGAAGTCCCGCGCCGACGTCGAGGACTACTTCGCCATGATGCGCCCCCGCCTCACCGTCAGCGAGGAGACCCTGGAGGCCATCGGCTTCCTGCGCGGCCCCTACGGCGAAGACAGGGTCAGCCAGGTCACCACCCAGCTCGTCAGCCGGGTCGCCACGGACCTGCTCCCCGGCTGGGCCAAGCGCCTGCTGGGCCTGCACGCCCGCACCCCGCTCACCCCCCTGGCCGCCCGCGCTGCCGGCGAGGCCATCACCAGGACCCTCCGCCACGGCGTCCACCAGCGCTACGTCGAGCAGGCCCACCAGCGCGTCGGTGTGCCCTTTGTCCCGCCGAGCTCCCTGTGAAACACAGTAGAGCCGGACAAATAACCCAATAGGCAACAGAGCGGGAATTCGCCCTCATCCAACAGGTTCGCGGGACCGTACCGCACAAAATCACTCTTGACCAACAATAGCGAAAGGCAGACATTTCCCCATACCGAATGCCGGACAGATGCCGTACTAGTCACACTTCCGCATTTGGAGGCAGGCAAATGATCAAGGAAACACTCGGAGCGGCGGTCCTCGGCACGACCCTGTGCGGCGTACCGGCCACGGCGACGGCGCAGACCCCGGGCGCCTTCCCCAGTACCGCCGCCGCACAGGAGAACCTCTCCGTCGCCATCCGGGTCAGGACCGATGTGGTCGGAAACCTGAGCCGCATCAGGGTCACGCTCGAGGACGAGGACGACAACAAGGTCACCGGCAAGAACGTCTGCCTGCGGAGGAGGAACGCGGCCGGCAGCTTCCCCATCCTCACCTGCGGGCTGACCGGCAGCGACGGACGTGTCCGGTTCGACGTGAACCCGAACCGGGTCTACCAGGTCCGCGTCCCCGCCGGTGGCGGCTTCAACGCCTTCACCAGCCGCGCGTTCGACGCCGACGAGAACCTGGACATCTGAGCCCGTGCGGGTCAGGGGCCCCACCGCGCGCCCCTGACCCACCCGAAGGCGAAGGGACGAGACCACGGGCCGGGCCCGGGGGTCCCGCCTCCGGAGGCCCACCGGTCTCCGGAGGCTTTCTCTTTCCCGCGGGCCTTCCGTCCCCGCGGCCGATCCGATCGACCCCGGCGACAAACGGATGACCCTTAACGCCGGATGGGCGGCCCACAGCCGCATTTCACAGCCGGAGGCAGACATGATCAAAGAAACACTCGGAGCCGCGATCCTCGGCGCGACGCTGGTGAGCGCGCCCGCCGCCGCGGCGACGGCGGCGGACCCCGCCCGGCGGGCCGCGCAGGCCGCCGCGGTCCCGAAAGAGGAGCTCTCCGTCCGCATCAGGGTCTGGACCGAGGTCTTCGGGAATCTGAGCCGGATCCGGGTCATCGTCAAGGACGAGGACAGGGACGCGGTGAAGGACCTCAAGGTCTGCCTGCAGATCAAGAGGAGGGGCTTCCGCACCTTCCAGTGCGCGGAGACCGACGAGAAGGGCCACATCACCTGGCTGGCCAATCCCCGGCGGACCTATCGGATCCTCATTCCGCCCACCCGGGACTACGAGGGATTCCGCAGCAGGGCGTTCGACGCCGACGAGGAGGCCGACCTGAGGCCCCGCTGAGACACGGATCGAGCCGGACCTTCGCGCGCCCTCGGAGACCATCGGGTTTCCGGGGGTCTTTTGTTCCCCGCCCCCTTCCGCCCAAACAAACGACATTTCCCCCCAATAACCCCGTTCCAATAACGGCTTGGTCGATCACTGAATAAAAACAACATTTCTCCATACTCAAATACGGACAGATGCCGTACCAAGTCACACTTCATATCTGGAGGTCGACATGCTCAAGGAAACGCTGGGAGCCGCGGTTCTCGGAATGACGCTGGCGAGCGCGCCGGGGAGCGCCACGGCCGCCGCCGAACGCACCGCCTCCGCCGAGACCGCGGAGGCCGCCTCCGCGGCCCGGCGGGAGGCGCTCACCGTCCGGATCGACACCGACCGCCGGGGACGGTGGGGAGCCGTCCGCATCCGCGTCCGCGAGGCGATCGACCGCGAGCCCGCCCGCGGCGTCCAGGCCTGCCTGCAGATGCGGCGGTGGGGCGGCTGGAGGACCGTGGACTGCGAGCGCACCGACTGGCGCGGGAGGGCCGACTGGTCCGTCCGCGCCGGCCACCACAGCGTCTACCGCGTCCACGTCCGCGGAAGCTGGAGGTACTACCCGTACTACAGCGACAACTTCCGGATCCGCGGCCACCGGAACTGGTGGGACGAGGGCCGGGACAACGGCCGGGACTGGGACGACGGGCGCGACTGGGACAACGGGCGCGACTGGGAGAACGGACGGGACGACGACCGCCGCCGCTGACCTTCCCGATTACCGAGCACACGACTCTGAGAAGAGTTAGTTGTCGAATCTGTCCGATTCTGCTTGCAGCAGAGTCCGTGTCCCTCGGGAGCCTCTCGGTTTCCGGGGGATTTACTTCTCTCGAGCGCAGCTTCGTGGCGCCGACATGTTCCAGTTGACGGAGCGGACCCGCCTGGTGTTTTGACCAACAGCAGAACAGCTCGGACATTTCCCAATACCAAATGGCGGACAGATGCCGTTTAGTCACATCTTCACTCTGGAGGTAGACATGATCAAGGAGACGTTCAGCGTCGTCGCTCTGGGCGCCGCCCTTCTCGGAGCCCCGGCGGCGGCGACCGCGGCCGAGGCCAGCACCACCACCACCGGCAGCCAGACCGTCGTGGCCGGCTGCGACAACTGGTGCGGTGGCGGCCACCACCGCGGCTGGGGCCACCACCACGGCTGGGGCCACCACGGCTGGGGCCACCACGGCTGGGGCAACTGGGGCCAGGGCTGGGGCAACTACAGCGGCAACTACAGCGGCAACCAGTACGGCGGCATCCACTTCCGGATCGACTGACGGTCGCGGCTGAGGCCGGAACGATGACGGCCTGACCGGCCCCCCGGGAACCCAGTGTTCCCGGGGGGCTTTTCCTTTTCCCCGGCCCTTCCCGCCTTTTCCGGCACGCCATTCACCTAACAAATAGGACATTCCACCCGGCAGAACCCACTCATTACCGGTTTTGACCGAGCGAAGATCGAACTAGACATTTCTCAATACTCGATGGTGGACAGATGCCGTTTAGTCGCACTTCATCACTGGAGGTAGACCATGATCAAGGAAACCATCGGAGCCATCGGCGCGGCAGTCCTCGGCGCCTCCCTCCTGGGAGCCCCGGCCACCGCGGCGACCACCACGCAGACCGCCACGGCCGCCTCGTCCGTCGCCAAATACGGCGGCGACGACGACTGGTGGGGCTGGGACTGCTGGGACGACGACTGGGAGGACTGGGGCGGCCGCTGGAACAACGGCAACCGCGGCTGCTGGAACAACGGCAACCGCTGGAACAGGCGCCACCACACCAGCCACAACAACCACCGCAACCTGCGCAACAACCAGCAGAAGCTGCAGCAGCAGCAGCACCAGAACGTCTACATCTACAACTACAAGTCCAAGAAGAGCCGCCGCTGACGCGGCGTCACGCCTCTGACGAGACGGGCCCCGGCGGGACA
>NZ_BAAAHH010000036.1:0-25332 GCF_039525175.1 Actinocorallia libanotica | reverse complement strand
CGCGCCGGGGGGGGACCCCGCCGGGGCCCGTCCCCGTCTGACCGGCCGGACGCCCGGCCGGTTCTCAGAAGAGCGTGCCCTCGCGCTCGATGCCCCGCAGCGCGTCGTAGTCCAGCGTGAGCGTCTCGATCCCCCGGTCGTGGGCGAGGACCCGCGCCTGCGGCTTGATCTCCTGGGCGGCGAAGACGCCCTTGACCGGCGCCAGCAGCGGATCCCGGTTGAGCAGCTCCAGGTACCGGGTGAGCTGCTCGACGCCGTCGATCTCGCCGCGCCGCTTGATCTCCACCGCGACCGTGGCCCCCGCGGCGTCACGGCACAGGATGTCCACCGGCCCGATCGCCGTCGGGTACTCGCGCCGGATGAGCCGGTAGCCCTCCCCCAGCGTGGTGATGTGCTCGGCGAGCAGCTCCTGCAGGTGCGCCTCCACGCCGTCCTTCTGCAGGCCCGGGTCCACCCCGAGCTCGTGCCGGTGGTCGTGCAGCACCTCGAAGATCGTGAGGATGAGCTGCTCCCCCGACTTGCCGTGGGTGACCGTCCAGCGGGCGACGGCCCCGTGCTCGGTGTAGGCCTCCTCCCGCACGGTGCAGGGCGGGTTCATCCAGTTCAGCGGTTTGAAGGCGCGGTCGTCGGCGTGGATGGACACACTGCCGTCGGCCTTCATGAGGACGAGCCGGGTGGCCTGCGGGAGGTGGGCGGTGAGCCGCCCCACGTAGTCGACACTGCAACGGGCTATGACAAGGCGCACCGACCCAGTCTCCCACCCCGCGGAGCCGCTCGCCCCCGATCCGGCCGGGTGGACAGAAACCCGGAACTGTCAGGTCCGACACAACTCATCTCACGATGATTTATCAGAAACATTCATAGTTAAACGTCATATACCACGATTCCATAGACACCTGTTCAGCTGATCGCCGGAGCAAGGGAGCAGAGTGATCCTCTTCGTCAGCGGTTTCAACCGCAGCGGGACCACCGTGTTGCTGGAGGCGACGGCCCGTGCCACCGGCGGTGAGCCGTTCACCGTCGGCGACCTCGTCCGATACGGCTCGGCGGACCTGGCGGCGCGGCTGAACGCGCTGATCGAAGCCGAGGAGCCGGTGGACCGCGGGGTCGACGCCCGGCCCGTCACCGCCTCGACCCCCGAGGAGTACGGCTGGCTCCTGGTCGACCAGGGCGTCACCACCCGCCTGACGAGCCGGTTCCACCCCCGGTCCGCGCCGCTGCTGCGCAGGGTCGCCGCCGACATCACCGACCGCGCGGGGACCGCCGTCCTGAAGAACCCCTCCGACACCGGCCGGGAGGCCCTGCTCCTGCGCTGCTTCCCCGAGGCCGGGGTGATCGTGACCCGCAGGAGGCTGGCGGGCATCCACCACAGCGCCGACCGCGCCCTAGCCCGCGGCGCCGAGCACACCGCGTACGGCATGGCGCTGACCGGGCACAGCCCCTTCGTCCGCGCCCTCATCGCCCTGCAGCGCACGCGGCCGGGCGCCGCCCTCCTGAGCGCGCTGGGCCGCTGGAACCTGCGCCTGCGGGTCCTGGGCATGCTGCGGCGCACCGCCCGCCTGCCCGTCGAGCGGATCGCCTTCCTGGACTACGACGAGCTGGTCGCCGACCCCGTCCGCGCCGCGGCCTGGGCGGGGCACCTCCTGGACGCCGACCAGCTGGCCAAGGAGTTCCGCGCCTCCCACTCCTTCCCCGCCCGCCCCGTCCCGCCGGCCTCCCGGCTGGACCGCTTCCTGGACCGGCGCTGGGCCCGCGTCTGGGAGCGGGGCCGGCGCGAGCAGCTCGCCCGCGGCGTCCTCCCCGCGCCGGCCGCGGCGCCGCACTGAGCCTTTTCCCGGTGCCCGTGCGGGCGGAGCGGCAGAATGGACGGATGGGTGAGATGGGTGAGGTGAGGATCCGCAGGGCGCTGCCCCGCGACGAGAAGGCGCTGGCCGAACTGGACCGGCTGACCTGGTCCCCGGAGCACTCCGTCATGCCCCGGCCCGCCCCCGGCGGCCACTTCTACGACCGCTTCCACCTGCCCGAGCACTTCCTGGTCGCCGAGCTCGGCGACCGGGTCGTGGGCTACACGCGGCTGGTGCAGCCCCTCCTGCAGCCCAGCGCCGCGCACGTCCGACAGATCCAGGGTCTGGCCGTCGACCCCGCGGCGCAGGGCCGCGGCGTCGGGCGGCTGCTGCTGGAGGCCGCCGTCGCCGAGGCGCGGCGGCAGGGGGCGAGCAAGCTCACCCTGCGCGTCCTGTCCGGCAACACCACGGCCCGGCGGCTCTACGAGCGGCTGGGCTTCACCGTCGAGGGCGTGCTCAAGGACGAGTTCCTCATCGAGGGCCGCGGCGTCGACGACGTGCTCATGGCCCTGTTCCTGTGACCGCGGCTCAGCCGCCCGGCTTCCACAGGACGTCGTCGCCGGCCGAGACCACCCGGCAGAAGATGAACAGCAGGTCCGACAGGCGGTTGACGTAGCGGGCGGTCAGCGGGTTCATCGTCGGGCCGTGCTCCTCCAGCGCCGACCAGATCATCCGCTCCGCCCGGCGGGTGACCGTGCGCGCCACGTGCAGGTAGGCGGTGCCCGGCGCGCCCCCCGGCAGGATGAAGCTGCGCAGCGGGGCCAGCGGCTCGTTGAACCGGTCGCACCAGCCCTCCACCCGCTCCACGTACTCGTCGGTGACCCGCAGCGGCTCGTAGCCGAGGTCGGGCGCGACGGGGGTGCACAGATCCGCCCCCACGTCGAACAGGTCGTTCTGCACCTGCCTGAGCACCGCGGCGACGGCCTCCGGCAGCGAGCCGACCGACAGCGCCACGCCGATCGCGGCGTTGGCCTCCTCCACGTCGGCGTAGGCGGCGATGCGCGGGTCGGTCTTGGCGGTGCGGCTGGCGTCGCCGAGCGCCGTCGTCCCGTCGTCGCCCGTACGGGTGTAGATCTTGGACAACACGACCGGCTTGTCATCACGACTCATGGCACCAACCCTAACGCTCAGGTGGTCCCCGGAAGATCGACGGGCCAGCCCGGCGGCGAGGACTCCAGCCAGACCAGGAAGCCGGTCAGCGCGGCCGGCGACATCGCCAGCTCGACCGCCAGGTCGCCGTTCTTGACCTCGATGATGGCCGCGTCCGCGGTGAGGGCGGCGATCTCCTCGCCCTCGGGGTCGCGCCGGTTGAGCACGACGAGACCCCGGCGGTGGATCACCTCCCGGGGTCTGCGACTGAAGCCGAAGATGCGGTGCCATTGCAGCTCGTCGCCCTGGTAGCGGCCGATCCCCAGCCGCCAGACGCCCGCGTCCTGCAGGTCGCGCAGACTGCACTCCACCGTGCCGCCGCCCAGCTCCAGCAGCCAGCGGCGCAACGACATCACGCCGAACAGCAGGACCGCCAGCAGAACGACGGCGGCGAGCACCCAGCCGATGTCTCGTGCCAGGTGCTCGCCCACGTGCTACCGGTTTCTCTCTTCTAGGACTCGGCCCCGGCCGCGCGCAGCCGCGCGCGGGCACGGCGCTCGGCGACCACCTGCGGGTTGTCGCCGTCACCGTCGGCCTGAGCCTGTGCCAGTGCCTCACGGGCCTGGGCCACGTCGATCTCGCCGCCCAGCTCGGCCTGCTCGGCCAGGACGGAGACCTCGTTGTCCGCGACCGAGAAGAAGCCGCTGCCGACCGCGGCGACGATCACGTCGCCCGCCGCCGGATGGATCTTCACCAGGCTGCCGTCGACGAGCACGCCCAGCACGGGGGCGTGACCGGTACGGATACCGATCTCGCCTTCGATGGTCTGCGCGACCACCATCTCGGCCTCGCCCGCCCACACCTCACGCTCAGGCGAGACAAGGGCAACTCGAAGTGCCATGTCAATCCTCCTGTTGGATAAGGCCCGTCGCTGTGGCAGCAAAGCGCGCCTTTTTGTCATACCGGGACGCTGGCTGCCGTGCCCCCGCTGACGTCGTCGACGCCAGCGGGGACCTCTGCTCGGCTGAGGCCTTACCTACCGCTCGCTACTTCGCGAGTTCCTTGGCCTTCTTCTCTACGTCGTCGACGCCGCCGCACATGAAGAACGCCTGCTCGGGGATGTGGTCGTACTTGCCCTCGCACAGCGCCTTGAAGGAGGCGATGGTCTCGTCGAGCGGAACGGTGACACCGGGCTGGCCGGTGAACTGCTCGGCGACGTACATCGGGTGCGACAGGAACCGCTCGATGCGACGGGCGCGCTGAACGGTGACCTTGTCCTCCTCGGACAGCTCGTCGATACCGAGGATCGCGATGATGTCCTGGAGCTCCTTGTACTTCTGCAGGATCCGGGTGACCTCCTGCGCGACCGCGTAGTGCTCCGCGCCGATGATCGCCGGGTCCATGATCCGCGAGCTGGAGTCCAGCGGGTCCACCGCCGGGTAGATGCCCTTCTCGGTGATGGCCCGGGAGAGCACCGTACGCGCGTCGAGGTGCGCGAAGGTGGTGTGCGGAGCGGGGTCGGTGATGTCGTCCGCGGGGACGTAGATCGCCTGCATCGAGGTGATCGAGTGACCGCGGGTCGAGGTGATCCGCTCCTGCAGCTGGCCCATCTCGTCGGCCAGGGTCGGCTGGTAGCCCACCGCGGACGGCATGCGGCCGAGCAGGGTGGAGACCTCCGAGCCGGCCTGGGTGAACCGGAAGATGTTGTCGATGAACAGCAGCACGTCCTGCTTCTGCACGTCGCGGAAGTACTCCGCCATCGTCAGGGCGGACAGGGCGACCCGCAGACGGGTGCCCGGCGGCTCGTCCATCTGGCCGAAGACGAGGGCGGTGTCCTTGAGGACGTTCGCCTCCTCCATCTCCACCCAGAGGTCGTTGCCCTCACGGGTGCGCTCGCCGACGCCGGCGAACACCGAGGTGCCACCGAAGTTGCGGGCGACACGGGTGATCATCTCCTGGATGAGCACCGTCTTGCCCACGCCGGCGCCGCCGAACAGGCCGATCTTCCCACCCTTGACGTACGGGGTGAGGAGGTCGATGACCTTGATGCCGGTCTCCAGCATCTCGGTCCTGGACTCCAGCTGGTCGAACGGCGGGGCGCTGCGGTGGATGCCCCAGCGCTCGTTGACCTGCAGGCCGGGAGCGTCCAGGCACTCGCCCAGGGCGTTCCACACGTGGCCCTTGGTGATGTCGCCGACCGGGACCGAGATGGCCTCGGCGGTGTCGGACACCGCCGCGCCGCGGACCAGGCCGTCGGTGGGCTGCATGGAGATGGCCCGGATCATGTTGTCACCCAGGTGCTGGGCGACCTCGAGGGTCAGGGTCTTGGTCTCCGCGCCGAGCACGACCTCGACGTGGAGCGCGTTGTTGATCGTGGGCATGGCGTCGGAGGGGAACTCCACGTCGACGACCGGGCCGACGACCCGGACGACACGGCCGGTGCCGATCGTTACCGCAGTTGCAGACATGTTTCCTATTCACTCCCCGCGCTGGCGTCGGCCAGCGCGTTGGCGCCACCGACGATCTCGCTGATTTCCTGGGTGATCTCGGCCTGCCGCGCCTGGTTGGCCTGGCGCGAGTAGATGCCGATCAGTTCATTGGCGTTGTCCGTCGCGGACTTCATCGCCCGGCGCCTGGCCGCCAGCTCCGAGGCCGCACCCTGGAGCAGCATGTGGAAGATGCGGCTCTCGATGTAGTTCGGCAGCAGGAGGTCCAGCGTGGCCTCCGCGGTCGGCTCGAAGTCGTACGACGGCAGCGGCCCCTCGGTCTGCTCGATCTCCTCGATCTGCAGCGGCAGAAGGCGCTTGACCTGGACCGTCTGGGTGAGCATCGAGACGAACTCGGTGTAGACGATGTGGATCTCGCCCACACCGCCCTCCGCGTCGGTCTTGAGGAAGTCCTCGACCAGCTTGCGGCCGATGCGCTCGGCGCTGGGGAAGTCCGGCCGGTCGCTGAAGCCCGACCACTCCCCGCCGACCTGGCGGTCGCGGAACTTGTACCAGGTGATGCCCTTGACCCCGACCACGTAGGGGACGGGCTCGCGGCCCTGCTCGCGCAGGAGCGCCATCAGGGACTCGGCCTCGCGGATCACGTTGGCGTTGTAGCCGCCGCAGAAGCCGCGGTCCGAGGTGATGATCAGCACCGCGGAGCGCTTGTCCTCCGGCTGCTCGTGCAGCAGCGGGTGGTCCACGCCCGGCCGGTGGCTGACCAGCGAGGTCAGCGCCCGCGTGATCTTCTCCGCGTACGGCCGGGACGCCGCGACCCGCTCCTGGGCCTTGGAGATCCGTGAGGTGGCGATCAGCTCCTGCGCGCGCGTGATCTTGGCGGTCGACTGAGCCGACTTGATCTTGCGCCGCAGGAGACGAAGCTGGGCTCCCATGGATCAGGCCTTCTTGACGCGCTTGATGGTCTCCTGCTCGACCTCGTCGGAGGCCAGCGGTTCGACCGGCTCCTCGGCGCCCAGCAGGGTCCCCTCGCTGGTGGTGAAGCCCTTCTTGAACTCCGTGATGGCGTCCTTCAGGGTGGTCAGCGCGTCGTCGGACAGCTTGCCGGTGTCCCGGATGCCGCTCAGCAGACCCTTGTGGTTGCTCTCGACGTGCTCGAGGAAGCCGTTCTCGAAGCGGCGGATGTCCTCCACCGGCACCTCGTCCAGCTCACCGGAGGTGCCCGACCAGACCGAGACGACCTGCTTCTCGACCGGGAAGGGGTTGTACTGCGGCTGCTTGAGCAGCTCGACCAGGCGGGCGCCGCGCTCCAGCTGCGCCTTGGAGGCCGCGTCCAGGTCGGAGGCGAAGGCCGCGAAGGCCTCCAGGTCGCGGTACTGCGACAGGGACAGGCGCAGGGTGCCGGCGACGGTGCGCATCGCCTTGATCTGCGCCGAGCCGCCGACGCGGGAGACCGAGACACCGACGTTGATGGCCGGGCGGACACCCTGGTTGAACAGGTCCGTCTCCAGGAAGCACTGGCCGTCGGTGATGGAGATGACGTTGGTCGGGATGAACGCCGACACGTCGTTGCCCTTGGTCTCGATGACCGGCAGGCCCGTCATCGAACCGGCGCCCATGTCGTCCGAGAGCTTGGCGCAGCGCTCGAGCAGACGCGAGTGCAGGTAGAAGACGTCGCCCGGGTAGGCCTCACGGCCCGGCGGGCGGCGCAGCAGCAGGGAGACGGCGCGGTAGGCCTCGGCCTGCTTGGACAGGTCGTCGAAGACGATCAGGACGTGCTTGCCCTGGTACATCCAGTGCTGGCCGATCGCGGACCCGGTGTAGGGGGCGATGTACTTGTAGCCGGCCGGGTCGGACGCCGGGGCCGCGACGATGGTGGTGTACTCCATCGCGCCGGCCTCCTCCAGCGTGCCGCGCACGGAGGCGATGGTGGAGCCCTTCTGGCCGACGGCGACGTAGATGCAGCGGACCTGCTTCTCGGGGTCGCCGGAGAGCCAGTTCTCCTTCTGGTTGATGATGGTGTCGACGGCGATCGTCGTCTTGCCGGTCTGCCGGTCACCGATGATCAGCTGGCGCTGGCCGCGGCCGATCGGGGTCATCGCGTCGATGGCCTTGATGCCGGTCTGCAGCGGCTCGCCGACCGACTGGCGCTGCACGACGGTCGGAGCCTGCAGCTCCAGCGCGCGGCGCTCGGTCGAGGCGATCGGGCCCTTGCCGTCGATCGGGTTGCCCAGGGCGTCAACGACGCGGCCCAGGAAGTCGTCGCCGACCGGGGTGGACAGGACCTCACCGGTGCGGCGCACCGGCTGGCCCTCCTCGATCTTGCTGAAGTCGCCCAGCACGACCGCGCCGATCTCGCGGGGCTCGAGGTTCAGCGCCAGACCGCGGGTGCCGTCCTCGAACTCCAGGAGCTCGTTGGCCATCGCCGAGGGGAGGCCCGAGACGCGAGCGATACCGTCGCCGGACTCGGTGACAGTGCCGACCTCCTCGCGCGCGGCCGCGTCGGGCTCGTACGACTGGACGAAACGCTCCAGCGCGTTCCGGATCTCATCCGGACGGATCGTCAGCTCCGCCATGATCCCTTCCTTGCCTTCAGGCGATCCGCCGGCGCACGCCGTCAAGGCGTCCGGCGATCGTGCCGTCGATTGCCTCGTCCCCGAGCTGCACGGCGATGCCGCCGAGCACGGTCGGGTCGAGTTCGATGTTCAGGTGTACGTCACGGCCGTAGGAGGCGCCGAGCGCCGCCGCGAGCCGGGTCTGCTGCTCCCCGGTGAGGGGAACGGCGGTGCGGACGAGCGCGACCAGCCGGTTGCGCCGCTCGGCGACGATCTTGCCGTAGCCGTCGAGCTCGCTTTCCAGGCTACGTCCCCGGGGGTGCGAGACGGCCTCGGTGAGCAGGGCCAGGGACGCCGCGGCGACCTTGCCCTCCACCAGAGCCCTGACCAGCTCGGCCTTGCGCTCGCCGGGAATGTGCTGGCCCGCCAGGGCGGCGCGCAGCTCCGGCTCGCCCGAGACCATCCGGGTGAAGCGGAACAGGTCGTCCTCGAGCTGGCCGAGCTGGCCGGCCCGCTCGGCGGCGACCGCCAGGGCGCCCACCGCGAGCCGCTCGATCGCGTCGGTCAGTTCGGCCGACGTGCTCCACCTGCGGCGCACGATCTCGGCCGAGAGCTCGACGGCGGCCTCACTGACCTTGCCTTCGAGCAGCGAGCGCACCAGGTGCGCCTTGGCCTCGCCGAAGGTGGCCGGGTCGGCCAGCGAACGGCGCAGTCCGTGTTCGCGGTCCAGCAGGTGCAGGACCGCGAACAGCTCGGTGCCGAGCGCGGCGGCGTCCGCTCCCGCGACGATCTCGTCGAACCTCTCGTTGACCTCGGCCAGCGAGGCCCTGCTGACGGCTCCCGCCATCACAGGGCCTTGCTCGCGTTGGCGGACTCGAGCTCCTCGAGGAAGCGGTCGACGATACGGCGCTGGCGCGCCTCGTCCTCGAGCGATTCGCCGACGACCCGGCCGGCCAGCTCGACCGACATGGCGCCGACCTCGGCGCGCAGCGCGGCCAGGGCCTGGGCGCGCTCCTGCTCGATCTGCGCCTGGGCGTTCTCCACGATCCGGCGCGCCTCGACCTGGGCCTGCTCCTTCATCTCGGCGATGATCTGAGCACCCTGCTCACGAGCCTCTTCCCGCAGACGCGCCGCCTCCTGGCGGGCCTCGGAGAGCTGGGACTTGTAAGCGTCGAGGGTCTGCTTGGCCTCGGTCTGAGCGTCTTCGGCGCGCTTGAGCCCGCCTTCGATCAGATCGGCCCGCTCGGCCAGCGTCTGCTGGATCCGGGGGACCAGGAGCTTCCCGACGACCAGGACCACGACCAGGAACGAGAAGATGCCGACGACGAGCTCGTAGGTGTGCGGAATGAGCGGGTTGTTGCCCTCCGCAGCGAGCACTGAAGCTGCTGTGATCATTTTAGGTGCAGCCCTTTCGTCAGGGTTGTGTTGCGCGCCGTCAGCCGTAGATGAACGGGGCGACCAGACCGATCAGCGCGAGCGCCTCGGTCAGAACGAAGCCCAGCATCATGTTCTGGCGGATGACACCGGTCATCTCGGGCTGGCGGGCCATCGCCTGGACGCCCTGGCCGAAGATGATGCCGACGCCGACACCGGGGCCGATCGCAGCAAGGCCGTAGCCGATCGCTCCGACGTTACCCTCGACGGCGGCGATGGCCGACTGTGCGACGACGCTCATTTCTTGTACTCCTTCATTGGGCCGGTGGAGGCTCCACCGGTCGGTTCTCTTCCGGTGGAGTGTCCACCGGTCAGGTCTGTTCTGGAACGGAAAGAGAGTGGGCGGCTTAGTGGTCCGCCTCCAGCCCGCTGCCGATGTACATGGCGGCGAGCATGGTGAACAGGAAGGCCTGCAGGAACTGGATGAACAGCTCGAAGGCCGTCATCAGGATCGTCATGACCACGCCGAGCACGCCGACCGGCGCGCCGAGCAGACTCGGGTTCTCGATCAGGAACCAGTAACCCACGAGGCTGAAGAAGGCCAGGATGATGTGGCCGGCGAACATGTTCGCGAAGAGTCGCACCGCGTGGGTGAAGGGGGCGAGGACGAAGGTCGAGAGGTACTCGATCGGCACCAGCAGGACGTAGATCGGCTTCGGCAGGCCCTTGGGGATGAGGTTGGTGAAGTACTTCACCGGACCCTGGTGCTTCATGCCGAGGTAGATCTTGAGGAAGTAGACGCTGAGCGCCAGCACCGCGGGGAAGGCGATGTGCGAGGCCACCGGGAACTGGATGACCGGGACGACCGCGAAGATGTTCCAGACCCAGATGAGCACGAACATCGACAGCAGAAGCGGCATCCAACGTTCTGCGTTCTTGCCCAGGAACGGCCGTGCCACCTGGTCGCGGACGAAGATGTAGCCCAGCTCGCCGATGTTCTGCATGCCGCGGGGCACCAGCTTCGGCTTGGCGAAGGCGCTCCAGGCGATGGCGCAGGTCAGAAGGGAGCCGAGGATGGCCAGGGCCACCGGCTTGGTCAGCCACTCGGGACCACCCGCGAACAGCGGCGGGAAGTCGAAGAGCTCTGCACCGGGCGGCGTGAAGACGCCGCCGCCGGAAGCGGCGAGGACACTCACTGCGCTCACTTCTTCACCTCGGTGGGCATAGTGGTCCGCTCGCTGCACTCGCGCACTGTGGCGTTCCCTTCAAGCTGAAGATGGATCAAGTACTCGCTGACCGGGTACCGGGTACCGGCGGTCAGCGACCGTATTTCACGTAGACCAGGTAGATGGCGAGCCCGGCACCCATGATCAGCCCTATCGGCTTGAACAGGTCCCACCCGGACCACTCGCTCAACAGCCACCCGATACCGCCCCAGATCGCCATCCCGGACAGCAGGTAGCTCGGGACGGACCAGGCGGCGTCGGCGAAGCTGGGGCCAGTCTCCCGCGGCGCTTCCGATTGCTCGCTCATCGCGCGCCGAACGATAGCAGGCCAGTCGAGGACTGGTCATATCGGAGTAGCCCTTCACGAGCCACGCCCGGCACGGACTCCCCGCTCGCGGTCGGTGGTGGGTTCGTCAATGTAAGGCCTTCGGGTCTGGAGGGTGATCCTGAACTCGGCGACGATCCACACGACCGCCAGGGCCACGACCGTCCAGCCGAAGATCACCGTGTTCCACAGGGTGACGTCCCGGAACGACGAAATCAAGATCATCATACCTAGGACCTTCACCACGTAGCTGGCGATGCCGGCCAGCATGAGGGTCTGCGGGGAGATCTTCGACGCCCAGTTCACCACGTACGCGCTGATGGAGAAGAACACCACGACCACCGCGGTCCCCACGGCCGCGCCCGCGGCGCCCTTCGCCCCGTCGAGGACCAGCCCCGCGAGCAGGGCCACGACGCCGGCGAGAGCGGTGGGCAGTGCGGCACCTTTGAAGATCGAAGTGCCTGAGTCCATCAGAGGCTCCGGTTGGTCACGTAACGTGTTCGTCTCTACTTAGTGAAAGCTATCACAAGCTCCGGGAAGCCCGGCAATTACCCCTCGGGTAACGGTAGGGCGAACAGCTGCTTAAACCGGCTGTCGGGTGAAGGAATCGGTGTCGTCCGACAGGCGCCGCTCCGCCGCCGCGGCGGCCCTTCTGGCCATGATCCGCGGCACCCCGACCATGAGGGCCGCGCCCAGCGCGGCGACCAGGAGGGTGATTCCCACCACGACGACGAGCATCGAGGAGCGGGGAGGGACGAACGAGATGGCGACCATGCAGGAGCCCACCAGGCCGACCCAGCCGTACATGATCAGCACGGACCTGCGGTGGGAGTGGCCCAGGCGCAGCAGCCGGTGGTGCAGGTGGTGCTTGTCGGGGGCGAAGGGCGAGCGGCCCTGGTTGGTGCGGCGCCAGACGGCCAGCAGCATGTCGGCGTAGGGCACGACCACGACCATGGGCACCAGCAGCAGCGGCAGCCACAGCGGGAAGATCGAGTACTTCTCGGCCAGCGCGGTGTCGAACAGCTCGATGAGCTGGATGGTGGCCGCCGACATCAGCAGCCCGATGAGCATCGAGCCGGTGTCGCCCATGAAGATGCGGGCCGGGTGGAAGTTGTGCGCCAGGAAGCCGACGCAGATGCCCACCAGCACGCCGGCGACCATGGTGGGGCCGATGAGCAGCGGGATGTCGATGACGTCGGCGAGCCGGTAGGACAGCAGGAACAGGGCGAACGCCGCGATGCCCACGACGCCGGCGGCCAGGCCGTCCAGGCCGTCGATGAAGTTCACCGCGTTGATCGTCGCCACGACCACGAAGACCGTCAGCGGCACCCCGTACTGGGGGGCCAGCGCCAGCGAGCCGCCGTCGGGCATGGGGATGGTGGTGAGCCGCACCCCGTTCATGATCAGGATTCCGGAGGCGGCGACCTGCCCCGACAGCTTGGTCAGGGCGTCGATGTCCCACAGGTCGTCGGCGATGCCCAGCAGGACGATCAGCGCGCCGGCCAGGATCACCGCCTCGGCGGTCTTGGTCTCCTCGAAGACCTTCTGCATGTGGGGCAGGCCCTTGGCCATCACCAGGGCGCCCAGCAGGCCGCCGAACATCGCCAGGCCACCCACCCGGGGGGTGGGGACGGAGTGCACGTCGCGCTCGCGCACCGGGGACTGCGCCCCGATGAGCAGGGCGAGCCGCTTGACGGGGGTGACCAGCAGGTAGGTGACGGTGATGCCGGTGAGGATGACCAGCAGGTACTCCCGCATCGCCCCCGCCCTCCGTCCTCGGACGCCGTCTCCGTGTGAACCGTAAGACGGCCACCGGCCCCCGAAGGTTGCCCGCGGCCGTCCGACGATCAGCACACCTTACGCCCACCGGGGGACCCTGGTGGTCCTTACCCGAGGGAAAACGCCCTGTTCCACCCTTGATCAGTAGAGAAGTTGCGGTTCGCCACAGGTCGTGGGGACGAACACCACTTTGCCGTCCACCTCGTCGTAGAGGCCCACGCAGGACTGGTACAGCAGGTGGTCGCTGAAGGTGGAGTGCACCACCCGGCTGGTCCAGCGGCCCTTGAGGTCCTGGAGGTTGGAGAGCGTCCACTGGTCGGCGACGCTGCCGTCGGCGTTGGTGAACGCCACGACCGTGCCCGCGTACCGGCGGTCGGCCTTGTTGTCGCGCAGGCGCAGGGTGAGCCGGGCGTTGGTGCCGCCGGAGTCGTTGCGGTAGCCGGTGAAGTAGCCCCAGGTCTCGGTGCTGCCGCCGAGCTGGCCGGGGAGCTTCTTGTTGGTGAAGTGCGTCCAGCCCTTGGGGACCGCCCGCCTGGCGTTCTCCGCCAGCCCCGCGCGCACCGCCTCGCGGTAGCGGCCGTCCCGGACGGTGCTCCGCCGGACCGAGACGCCGTCGGGGCCCGCGGCCCGGGCGTTCTGGGCGGGGTCGATCGCGAAGTGCGGGCCCTCGGCCGCCGCGTACACGATCGTCGTCGGACCGACCTTGTACTGGTACTTCTTGCCCTTCTTGCGCAGGAGGACCTCGCGCACGGCCAGGTACTCGGTGTACTTGGAGCTGAAGGACTCCTTGAACTTGAAGGTGTACCGCCCGTCGGCCGGGCCCTTCTTCGGCCTGGGCTTCGGCTTGGGCTTGACCGTGCTGCAGCTGCGGCACACCGGCCGCGTGGAGCCCCGGGGAGGCTCGACCGTGTTGTTGATCGGCGGGCCCTCGATGGTGGCGCTCTGGTTGGGCTCGGGGGCGCCGCGGCCGTTGCGCAGGTTCTTGGCGAGCGGGAAGTACAGGCCCGTGCCCTCCCCGTCCCACGCCTCCAGCGCGGCGAACTGGACGGCCGGCGTCCAGCCGTCGCGCTTCTTGTCGCGCACCTTGAACTTCACGGTGATCTTGTCGTGGGTCACCTGGTAGCTGCCGCTCGCCTCGATCTGGCGGAAGGCCTTGGCGCGCCCGTTCTTGGTCTTGAAGCTCCCCTTCGCCAGGGGCTTCACCCGGGAGGAGGACGCGTCCGCGGCCTCCTCCGCCCGGGCGGGGACGGCGTGCGCCGCCATGCCCAGGACCAGCGAGCCCGCGGTGAGGCTCACCGTAGCGATACGTCTCATTCGGTCACTCCACATGCCTTTGTCAAGAGGTGGTGGGATTTTAGTGTTTCGACGATGAATGCCATAGAACAATGGCTCGAAATCTCTCCGACTCCCGATAAATTGGGCCACCGAAACGTGGCCGGAACACCGCCGGGGAGGCGAGCGTGCGCTGGGTCCAAGGGGCGGTGACGGCGGTGACCTGCGCGGTGATCGCCGCGGGGTCCTGGGCGGCGACCCGGCCGGCGGGGCCGGCGCCGGGACCGTCCCCGGCCGCCTCCCCCGCCGTCCCCGCGTTCCCGCTCACCGCGCCGCCGTCCCCCGACGGGGTGCCCGAGCCCATGATCGGCCGCTGGCGCGGCACCGCGGAGGGGCCCGGCGGCTCCTACGAGCTGGAACTGGAGCTCACCCGGGGCGAGCGCGGGCAGACCGTCGGGGAGTCCGGCGTCGTCGCGGCGACCTGCCGGTTCGGCATCGTCCTGCGGGGCACCGAGCCGGACGCGATCCTCTTCGACGAGAGGCTGACGTCCGGCTCCGGCTGCCTCGGCTCCTCCGGCAGGCTCGCCCTGCGCGGGGAGGGGCTGCGCTACAGCGCCCTCACCGAGGACGGGGACCCCGTGACGGGCGAACTGCGCCGCGAGTGACCTCAGCCGAGGGTGTACGTCCGGACGAGCCTGCCCTGCCCGCCCGTCGCCAGGTACCGTCCGGCCAGCGCCAGGGACAGCACGTGGTCGCCGCCGCGCATCCGCAGCGCGGCCCGCTCCTCGTAGCCGTCGGTGTCCCACAGCCGCACGGCGCCGTCCCAGCCGGCGCTCACCAGCGTCCGGCCGTCCGGGGCGAAGGCCACCGCCGAGACGTGGTCGCGGTGCTCCTTGCGCGCGTGCCGCTCCTCCCCCTCCTCCGCGTCCCAGATCCGCACCGTGTGGTCCTGGCTCCCGCTGGCCAGGGTGCGGCCGTCCGGGGCGAACGCCACGGCCGTCACGGCCGCGCGGTGGCCGTCCAGCCTGTCCCGCTCCCTGCGCTCCGCCACGTCCCACAACCGCACCGCCTCGTCCCAGCCCCCGCTGGCGAGCGTCCGGCCGTCGCGGCTGAAGGCCAGCGCCCACACGTCGTCGTCGTGGCCTTCGAGCTCGGCCACCTGGCGGTGCGTCGCGGTGTCCCAGAGGCGGACGACGTCGTCGTCGCCCGCCGAGGCCAGGAGCTTGCCGTCAGGGGCGAACGCCACGGCCCGTACGGCGGCCTCATGGCCGTTCAGCACCGCGACGCGGCTGCGGGAGGCCGAGTCCCAGATCCAGACCGCGCGGTCGCCTCCTCCCGCGGCCAGCAGCGTGCCGCCCGGCCCGAACGCCAGCGCGGTGACCGGGGAGGGACCCTCCAGGCGGCCGGTCTCGACCTGCCGCACCGGATCCCACAACCGCACCGGATCGCCGTCGCTGCCGGTCGCCAGGAGCGTCCCCTCACCCGCGAAGGCCACCGCCCGCACCGCACCGCTCAGCTCCTGGGAGAGCGGTGTCCCCGACGGCTTCGGCGACGGCTCCCCTCCCCCGCCGCCGCGGGCCAGGTTCACCCCGGCGGGGAGCACCGCGCTCAACACGGACAGTCCGGCGAGGGCGCCGAGGTCTCTGCGGCTCCACATCCGCGGCCGCGACGGCTCCGGAGGACGTAGCGGGACCGCGGGCAGGGACGGAGCGGACGCCGCGGGCTCCCGGGGTACGGGCGGCGCCGCTCCCAGGTCCGGCGGCGCCCACGAGGCGACCGGCCCGGCGGAGGACCGGGTCGGCTCCGTCCGGACGGACGGAGGCTCTCCGGCGGGCTCCTCCAGCGGCTTCAGCAGCGAGATGAGCTCCGGCAGGCTCGGACGGTCCTCCGGCCTCCTGCGCAGGATCCGCATCACCAGGTCGGTGAACGGGCCGCTCGTGCGCGGCGGCCTCGGCCCGCCGGTGATGAGCGCGGTGAGCGCCTCCACATAGGTGGCGCCGGCGAAGGGCGGACGGCCCTCGACCGCCGCGTAGAGGGTGGCTCCCAGCGACCACACGTCGGCGGCCGGGCTCGCCTCGGCGCTCTCGGCCTGCTCGGGCGCCATGTAGGCGGGCGTGCCCATGATCGCCCCCGCCGCGGTCAGCGTGGCGTCGCCGACCAGGTGGGCGACGCCGAAGTCGGTGATGACCACCCGCTCCCCGTGCAGCAGCACGTTCTGCGGCTTCAGGTCGCGGTGGACGATGCCCGCGCCGTGCGCCACCAGCAGCGCCTCGGCCACGATCCGGCCGGTCCGCGCCGCGCGGTGCGGCGGCAGCGGCCCGTCCAGCGCGAGCTCCTCGGCCAGGGAGCGCCCCGGCAGGTACTCCATGACCAGGAACGGCGAGTCCCGGTGGATGACGATGTCGTGCATCGTGATGATGCCCGGGTGGCTGAGCCGCGCGGCCGAACGCCCCTCCCGCACCGCCCTGCGGTTGAGCCGCTCGCGCTCCTCCCCGCGCACGCCCGGCGGCAGCAGCACCTCCTTGACCGCCACCTCCCGGTCCAGCCGCTCGTCCCGGGCCCGCCACACCCGGCCCATGCCGCCGGACCCCGCCACCGACGACAACCGGTAGCGCCCGGCGACCAGATCGCCCGCCCTGTTCCCCTGGTGCTCCGCGTTCTCGGCCACCCGCGGCACGATAGCGGCGAAAAAGAAGAACGGCCCGGATGACGGATCATCCGGGCCGCGGGAGCACGCGGCACCGCTAGAAGAGCTTCTTCCAGGCGCCGGACTTCTGCTTGTTCTTGTTGCTGACCTTCACGGCCACCTCGCGCACCTGCAGGTGGGTGCCCGTGCCGGTCCAGATCTTCCCGAGGTTGTAGTTGATCTTGTCGACGGGCTTGCCGGACGACACGTACTTGACGTAGGTGTACTTCCGGTCGACGTGCCACTGGCCGTCCCGCCACACGCGGAACTGCACGCCCGGGCCCCACCCGTTCACCTTGGTGTCGCGGAGCCAGCCGCTCACGGTGATCTGGTCACCGTTGCGGGTGTAGGTGCCCTTGCCCCGGATCGTCCGCCAGATGGACCCCTTCTTGCCGTCGAAGGTGACCCAACTCTTGGTCGCCTTCCGCTCGGCCGGGGCGGCGCTGGCGGGGACCGCGGTGAGGCCGACGCCGGCACCCAGGGTGACGGCGGTCATGGCGACCGCAGCTGTACGCCGCATAGTGATCACTCCCTGATGGTTCTTGCGATAGGCCAGGGACTGTATCGGTTCGATGAAGATCATCTTTATTGGCCGCATATGAGGGGATTTGCCAAGGCGAAAATCCTGCTGCCGAGAGAACCGAATGGCGGATTTTCTCGTCCAACCCCGGAATGGGCGGCCCCTGGCACGGCACGCCGCCCGCCACCCGACACCCGCCCTGAGCTGGGGAACCAACGCGGGACCACCGGAAGATCCACTTTCCGGCCGCATCTTCGCCGCGGTTGCATGTGTGCTTCATCACATTTTCCGAAACGGGCGGAAAGGCGGCCGAAAGTCCGGTTGTTGATTTCACTGCGTTCGGGAGAGACTGCGCTCGGTGATGAGAACCCGGCGATCGGCTCCCCTCGGGGGGATGACCCTCTGCGCGCTGCTCCTGCTGGCGCTCCTGCCCTTCCTGGTGGGCGGCGGGAGTGTTCCCGAGGGGTCCATCCCCTCCTACGACGTGGTGCTGACGGTGCGCGAGGAAGGGAGCGTCCGGGTGCGCGAGTCCTTCACGTTCGACTACCTGGGCACCCACGAGCACGGGCTGGTGCGCGGGGTGCGCAGGCGCGACGGAGACCGCCTCCACCGGATGCGCGGGGTGTCGGTCACGAGCGGGACGGGGGCGCCGGTCGGCGTGACCGTGACGGAGGTCCTCCACGAGCGGCACATCGTGATCGGCGACGGCGGCCCCGTCTCCGGGCGCCACGAGTACGTGCTGGAGTACGAGCTGCTGGACGTGTTCGTCCCCGGGAAGGGGCGGGACGAGCTCGTCTGGGGGCTGCTGGAGCCGGGCTGGCCCGTTCCGGTGGAGGAGGTCTCCGTGCGGATCGAGGGGCCCGCCGCGTTCGCCTCCGGCTGCCTGGCGGGGGCCTCCGGCGCGGTGACGCCCTGCGCCCGGCGGGAGGCCGGCCCCTCCGCCGTGGAGTTCCGGCAGAGCGACCTGCGGCCCTATGAGGGGCTGAAGGTGCGCGCCTCGTTCCCCGAGGGCGTCCTGGACCCGCTCACGCCCCGCTACGCGCCCCCGCACCTGGCCTTCACCCCCTGGGGGTGGATGGCGCTGCTGCTGGCCCTCCCGCTGGCGCTGGTGGCCCGCTACCGCACCCCGGTGCGGCTGCGCCGCTGCCTGCTCGCCGCGGGCGCCGGCGTCGCGGCCTGGGACCTGCTGGCCGAGTCGGCGACCGGCGGATTCGTCATGCTGTCGGTGGGCGACCCGCTGCTGGGCGGGGCCGGGCTGCTGCTCCTGGGCCTCCTGGCCGCCCGCCCGCCGGTCCTGCGCCGCGGCTGAGCCCTCAGCGCCCCGGCTCGTCCTTCTTCTCCCACCAGGGCTCGGCCGGCACCTCGGACGGCGCGTCGCCCCCCGCGGCCCCGTCCTTCTCCGCCTCCGCGCCCTTCCCGGACGCGAGGTCCCTCTCGGACCCGGCGTCCTTCCCGAGCCCGACGATCTTCTCCGGCGCGGTGTCCTTCCCGGGCGCGACGTCCTTCTCGGACCCGTCGGCCTTCTCCGGCTCGGCGGCCTTCTCGGACCCGTCGGCCTTCTCGGGCGCCGCCTCCTTCTCGAAGGACAGGGCCGCGTCGTCGCGGGGCGCCTCCGCGGGGAGCTCGTCCTCCTCCTCGCCCAGCCCCTCGTCGCGCAGCAGCACGCCGCAGACCGCGCGGATCTTCTCCTCGCGGATCGCGCCGCGCCGCAGCAGCCGGGGCAGCGAGCCGGTGAGGTCGACGATCGAGGAGGCCCTGCCCTCCCCGGCGGGGCCGCCGTCGAGGTAGACCGAGACGCTCTCGCCCAGCATCGCCTCGGCCTCGGCCGCGGTGCGCGCGGCCGGAGAGCCGCTCAGGTTCGCGCTGGAGACGGCCAGCGGGCCGGTCTCCTTGAGCAGCTCCAGCGCCAGGTCGTGCAGCGGCATCCGCACCGCCACGGTGCCCTTGGTCTCCCCCAGGTCCCACGACAGGCTCGGGTTGGCCGAGCAGACCACGGTCAGCGCGCCCGGCCAGAACTCGTCGATGAGGTCCTGCCCGTAGGGGCCGAGGTCCTCGATCAGCGCGGTCGCCGCGCGCACCGAGCCGACCAGCACGGGGGGCGGCATCTGCCGGCCCCGGCCCTTGGCGTCCAGCAGCCTCTGCACCGCCGAGGGGGTGAACGCGTCGCCGGCTATGCCGTAGACGGTGTCGGTGGGAAGGACGACGAGCTCGCCCCTGCGCAGGCAGGAGGCCGCGTCGGCGATGCCCCGGACGCGCTCCAGGGGGTCCGAACAGTCGTAGTGCCGGCTCATGCGGGGGCTACTCCGTGGTCAGGCGGGCCGTGACGAACCGGTCCCGGTCGGTGAGATCACGACGGTTGCGCTGGTCGCGCCAGCCGTTCTCCTCGGTGAAGATCCAGTAGACGGGGGCGCCCTGCAGGTCGCTGTGCTCGACCGCGACGAAGCCGCCGGGCCGCAGCAGCCGGCGCGCGGTGCGCTCGACCACGCGGACGGCGTCCAGGCCGTCGTCTCCGCCGCCCCACAGGGCCGCGGCGGGGTCGTGGTCGCGCACGTCGCGCGGCACGTACTCCCACTCGCTCATCGGGATGTAGGGCGGGTTGCTGACCACGAGGTCGACCATGCCGTCGAGCTCGTGCAGCGCGTCGGCGAAGTCGGTGTGGTGCAGGGTGACCTGGTCGCGCTCGTCCAGCTTCTCGATGTTGCGGGCCGCCCAGCGGTGGGCGTCGGCGTCGAGCTCGACCGCGTGGACGCGGGCCTGGGGCACCTCCTGGGCGATCGACAGCGCGATCGCGGCGGAGCCGGTGCCCAGGTCGACCACGACCGGGTCGGCGACGTCCATCTCCCGCAGGGTGTCGATGGCCCAGCCGGCGACGACCTCGGTCTCCGGGCGGGGGACGAACACCCCTGGCCCCACCGACAGCTCCAGGTAGCGGAAGAACGCGCGGCCGGTGATGTGCTGCAGCGGCTCCCCGGCCTCCCGCCGGGCGATGCCCTCCCAGTAGCGCGCGTCGAAGGCGCTGTCGGGCAGGGTGTGCAGCGCGCCGCGGCTCACCCCGTGCACCGCGGCCGCCAGCTCCTCGGCGTCGGCACGCGGCGAGGCGACACCGGCTTCGGCCAGCCGTGCCGTCGCACGCGCGATCTCGTCGAGAAGCAAGTTCATTACTGCTGAATTTCGTCCAGCCTGCGTTCCATGTCCGCGTCGACCAGCGCCTGGATCACGGCCTGCAGGTCTCCGTCCATCACCTGGTCGAGGTTATACGCCTTGAAGCCCACGCGGTGGTCGGAGATGCGGTTCTCCGGGAAGTTGTAGGTGCGGATGCGCTCGGAGCGGTCGACCGTGCGCACCTGGGCCTTGCGCTCGGCGGACGCGGCGGCCTCGGCCTCCTCCTGCGCGACGGCCAGCAGCCGGGAGCGCAGGACGCGCAGCGCCGACTCCTTGTTCTGCAGCTGGCTCTTCTCGTTCTGGCACTGCACGACCGTGCCGGTCGGGACGTGGGTGATCCGCACCGCGGAGTCGGTGGTGTTGACCGACTGGCCGCCGGGGCCGCCGGAGCGGAAGACGTCGATGCGCAGGTCGTTCGGGTCGATCTGGATGTCGATGTCCTCGGCCTCGGGCGTCACCAGCACCCCGGCGGCCGAGGTGTGGATGCGACCCTGGGACTCGGTGACCGGCACCCGCTGCACGCGGTGCACGCCGCCCTCCCACTTCAGCCGCGACCAGGCGCCGTCCTTGGCCTTCACGGCCATGGTGACGCTCTTGTAGCCGCCCAGGTCCGACAGCTGGGAGTCGATGATCTCGGTCTTCCACCCGATGCGCTCGGCGTAGCGGGTGTACATGCGCAGGAGGTCGCCGGCGAACAGCGCCGACTCCTCGCCGCCCTCGCCGGCCTTGATCTCGACGATCACGTCCTTGTCGTCGCTGGGGTCGCGCGGCACCAGCAGGCGCTTGAGACGCTCGCCCAGCTCGGCGATCCGCCCCTCCAGGGCGGTGGCCTCCTCGGCGAACGCCTTGTCCTCCGCGGCGAGCTCGCGCGCGGCGGCCAGGTCCTCCCCGGCGGTCTCCAGCTCCCGGTAGGTCTCGACGATCGGGCGCAGGTGGGCGTAGCGCTTGCCCAGCTCGCGCGCCTTCTTCTGGTCGGCGTGGACGGCCGGGTCACCGAGCGCCTGCTCGATGTCGGCGTACTCGCGCAGGAAGTCGTCGAGGTCGAAGTTCACTGTGTGCTCTCTTCAGGAAGCGGACCGCAAGGGCGGGAGGACGGAAAGCGGGACCCGGCCGCACGGCTGCCTTCGCAGCCCGCGGCCGGGCCCGGTGTCCGCCTACTTGTCCGCGGCCTTCTTCTTGCCGAAGCGCGCCTCGAAGCGGGCCACGCGGCCGCCGGTGTCGAGGAGCTTCTGCTTGCCCGTGTAGAACGGGTGGCACTGGGAGCACACGTCGGAGCGGATGACGCCGCTCTCCACGGTGCTGCGGGTCTTGAACGTCGCGCCGCACGTACAGGTCACCTCGGTGACCACGTAGTTCGGGTGGATGTCAGGCTTCATGGAATGATCTCCTTCGAGACGGCACCGGGTCGGCCGCGCGATGGCGGGCCGGGAACCGGAGCCTTGGGCCTTTCAAGTATGCCGGATACCAGAACGTGCCGGGACCGGCCGCTATTCCGTCCTCCTCCGGAGGTGGGCCAGCACCGCCAGCACCCGGCGGTGGTCGTCCGGGGAGCTCGCCAGCCCCAGCTTGGCGAAGATCCGTGAGATGTGCTTCTCCACCGCGCCCTCCCCGATCATCAGCCGCCGGGCCAGGCCCGCGTTCGACAGGCCCTCGGCCATCAGCGCCAGCACCTCCTTCTCCCGCGGGGTCAGGTCGTCCAGGGGGTTGCGCCCGAGCAGCTGGGAGACGACCTCCGGGTCGATGACCGTGCCGCCCGCGGCGACCCGCCGCACCGCCGCGGTGAACTCCGCCACGTCCGACACCCGCTCCTTGAGCAGGTAGCCCACGCCCCGCGCGCCGCCGCCGAGCAGCTCGGCGGCGTACTGCTCCTCCACGTACTGGGAGAGCACCAGGACGGGCACCGGCCGCACGGCCAGCGCCGCGCGCAGCCCCTCGTCGGTGAAGGTCGGCGGCATCCGCACGTCCACGACCGCCAGGTCGGGCCGGTGCTCGGCGACCAGTGCCACCAGGCCCTCCCCGTCCCCGGCGGCCCCGGCCGTCTCGATGCCCTCGTCGGCGAGCAGCCGGGACAGGCCCTCGCGCAGCAGCACGGAGTCCTCGGCGATCACGATGCGCATGCCGCCCATTTCACCAGCTGCAGGGAAGGACCGCCCGCACCACCGTGGGACCGCCCGGAGGGCTGACCACGGTCAGCGTCCCGTCGATGGTCGCCGCCCGGTCGGCCAGACCCGCCAGCCCGCCCCCCGGCCGGATCGCGGCGCCGCCGGCACCGTCGTCCCGCACCTCGACGACCACCTCGTCCTGGTCCCTGTGCACCTCGACCGCCACGCCGGACGCCTGTGCGTACTTGCCGGCGTTGGTCAGCGCCTCGGCCACCGTGAAGTAGGCGATCGACTCCACCGCCGCCGGGGGCCGCTCCGCCAGGCGGACGTCCATGCGCACCGGGACCGGCGAGCGCGCGGCCAGCGCGGAGAGGGCGGCGTCCAGCCCGCGGTCGGTGAGGATCGCCGGGTAGATGCCGCGGGCGAGCTGCCGCAGCTCCGTGATCGCCGCGCGGGCCCCGGTGTGCGCCTGGTCGATCAGCCGCCGGGCGCCCTCGGGGTCGGCGTCCAGCTTGCTCCTGGCCCGTCCGATGTCCATCGCCACGGCCAGCAGCTGCTGCTGCGCCCCGTCGTGCAGGTCCCGTTCGATCCGCCGCCGCTCGGCCTCGGCGGCGTCCACGCCGCGCGCCCGGCTGGCCTGCAGCTGCGACGCCCGCATCCGCAGCTCCTGCTTCTCGGACGGGCCGAGCAGCACCCTGGCGAGCAGGAAGTGGACGGCGCCCACGACCTTGACCGCGTACAGGCCCAGGAACACCCCGAAGAAGCCCACGACGCTGTACGGCAGGCCCTCGTACCAGCTGTCGATCTCGGGCTGGTACGGCCCGATGTCGGGGACGAACCCCTCGTTCCACTGCCCGAACACGGGGGCGAACAGGAACGCCGCGATCACCGACCACATCACGGCCGACCCGACGAAGTAGCAGAAGGCCAGGGGGATCCTGACGAGCTGGAAGGCGAGGTCCTTCCAGGTGGCCGGGTCGCCGAGGATCGCCCCGCCCTTCTTCAGCAGCCCCTCCGGCGGAAGCGGACGGTAGGGGTCGGGGATGCGGGAGCCGGACGCGAAGCCGATCAGCCTCCGGTCGAGCATCGACCCGCCGCGCAGCGCCAGCAGCAGCAGCGCCCACAGCGGCAGGCCGATCCAGATGATCGTGGTCGCGGCGGCCAGCGGCACCCCCGCGCACAGCAGGACGAACCAGCCCAGGCCCAGCGGGCCGTTCAGCGGAAGGTAGACGGCGGTCTTCCACACCGCCGGATCTCTGATCAGCCGCAGCGGCGGGGGCACCTCCACGGAAGACCGTGCGCCCGACGGCGTATCGCCTGCGGCTGAACGCCCGACCGGCACCGTGCGCTCCGCCCGCTCCGGCTCATTCGGCTCTGTCATCTCAGGGGGCTTCCTTCCTCGTCCTCCCAAGACTCCCTGACCGGCTCCTCGCGGACCATCCCGCGGCCCTCCCTCTTGGAGGTGGGGAAAACCCCCCGCCCGCCGCGGCCGGGAGGAGACGCGGACCGGCACGGTCCGCCGCGCGGAAGAGGCGGAGAAGCACCCGTCCGACCGGCCGGAAGGCACCCGGGCAACCGGCTGGTGGAAAGCCTCCGGAAAGCGGCAGGGCCCGCACGGGGATCCGTGCGGGCCCTGCCGTCGGGCCTCGGTCAGGCGATCAGTCGTGCGCGACGGTGGTCTTCTGGACCTGGAGCAGGAACTCCGCGTTCGACTTGGTCTCCTTCATCTTCTCCAGCAGGAGTTCGAGGGCCTGCTGGGTGTCGAGGGCGTGCAGCACCCGGCGCAGCGACCAGACGACGCGCAGCTCCTCGGGGGCCATGAGGATCTCCTCCTTGCGGGTGCTGGAGGCGTCCACGTCCACCGCGGGGAAGATGCGCTTGTCGGCGAGCTGGCGGGAGAGCTTGAGCTCCATGTTGCCGGTGCCCTTGAACTCCTCGAAGATCACCTCGTCCATCCGCGAGCCGGTCTCCACCAGCGCGGTGGCCAGGATGGTCAGCGAGCCGCCGTTCTCGATGTTGCGGGCCGCGCCGAAGAACCGCTTGGGCGGGTACAGCGCGGTGGAGTCCACACCACCGGAGAGGATGCGCCCGGAGGCCGGGGCCGCCAGGTTGTAGGCACGGCCCAGCCGGGTGATGGAGTCCAGCAGCACGACCACGTCGTGGCCCAGCTCCACCAGCCGCTTGGCGCGCTCTATGGCGAGCTCGGCGACGGTGGTGTGGTCCTCGGCGGGGCGGTCGAAGGTCGAGTGGATGACCTCGCCCTTGACCGAGCGCTGCATGTCGGTGACCTCTTCGGGCCGCTCGTCCACCAGCACGACCATCAGGTGGCATTCGGGGTTGTTCTTGGTGATCGCGTTGGCGATCGACTGCATCACCATCGTCTTGCCGGCCTTGGGCGGCGAGACGATCAGGCCGCGCTGGCCCTTGCCGATCGGGCTGACCAGGTCGATGATCCGGGTGGTCAGGATGCCCGGGTCGGTCTCCAGGCGCAGCCGCTCCTGGGGGTACAGCGGGGTGAGCTTGGAGAACTCCACCCGGCCGCGGGCCTGGTCGGGCTCCATGCCGTTGACGGTGTCCAGGCGGACCAGCGCGTTGAACTTCTCGCGCCGCTCGCCCTCGCGGGCCTGGCGGACCGCGCCGGTGATCACGTCGCCCTTGCGCAGGCCGTTCTTGCGCACCTGGGCCAGGGAGACGTACACGTCGTTGGGGCCGGGCAGGTAGCCGGTGGTCCGCACGAACGCGTAGTTGTCGAGGATGTCGAGGATGCCGGCGACCGGGATCAGCACGTCGTCGTCGGAGACGACGGGCTCGGCCTCGTAGCGCTCGCGGCCGGCGCCGCGGCCCCGGTTGCGCTCGCGGAACCGGCGGCCCCGCCGGCCGCCGCGGTCGTCGTCGTGCTCGCCGCCCTGCTGGCCGCGGTCCCCGCGGTCCCCGCGGTCACCCTGCTGGCCGCG
>NZ_BAAAHH010000035.1:0-82362 GCF_039525175.1 Actinocorallia libanotica | reverse complement strand
CGCCCCGGGCCGGCCGGGCGCTGGCGGGGGCGCTGGAGGCCGCCGACTGCGGCTCCGGCGTGGTCGCCGTGGTGCCCGCCGCCGGTCCCGAGCGGCTGGACCTGCTGCGCGAGACCGCCGCCGCGGTGCTGGCGGGCAAGGAGGTGACGCGCTGCGTGATCGTCCAGGAGGGTCCGGGGTCCGCCGGGTTCGGCAAGACCCTGCACCTGGAGGCCCCCTGGGTCGCCACGGCCGTCATCACGGCCGACCCGGCGCAGGACGGGCAGATCGCGCGGATCGTCGCCGAGGCCGTGGCGACCGACGGGTTCCGCGAGGCCGCCTACGCCGCCGACGGCACCCGCACCGAGCCCGTCCTCCAGCAGGTCGCGCTCGCCGGAACGGACCTGCCGGTCGGCTCCGAGGACGTCATGCTGGTGGCGGGCGGCGGCAAGGGCATCACCGCCGAGTGCGCGCTGGAGCTGGCCCGCGAGAGCGGCACCGCCCTCGCTCTGCTCGGCCGCTCCGACCCCGCCTCCGACGACGAGCTCGCCGCCAACCTGGCCCGCATGACGGCCGCCGGGGTGACCGCGCGCTACTTCCGCGTCGACGTCACCGACCGCGCCGCCGTCGCCGCGACCGTCCAGGAGATCGGCGAGTCCCTCGGCAAGGTCACCGCCGTGCTGTACGGGGCGGGCGGCAACGTGCCGAAGCTGCTGGAGGAGCTCACCGACGACGACTACCGGCGGACCATCGATCCGAAGGTCACCGGCCTGGAAGCCGTCCTGAACTCCGTCGACCACGACGCGCTCAAGCTGCTCGTCACCTTCGGCAGCATCACCGGCCGCGCCGGTCTGCGCGGCGAGGCGCACTACGCCGTCGCCAACGAGTGGCAGAGCGACCTCGTCCAGGAGCTGGCGGCCCGCCTGCCGCACACCCGCTGCCGCGCCGTGGAGTGGTCGCTGTGGTCGGGCGTCGGCATGGGCGAGCGGCTCGGCTCGGTGGAGAACCTCTCGCGCGTCGGCGTCCACACCATCACCCCCGACCAGGGCGTACGCATGCTGCGCGGCCTGGTCGCCGACCCGGACGCGCCGGTCGTCTCCGTCGTCACCGGCCGGTTCGGGCAGATGCCGACCGTGCGGTTCGGCTCCGACGAGCTGCCGCTGCTGCGCTTCCTGGAGCAGCCGCGGGTGTTCTACCCCGGCATCGAGCTGGTCGCCGACTCCGAGCTCAGCTGGGCCAACGACCCCTACCTCGCCGAGCACGTCTTCAGCGGCGGCACCAACGCGGTGCTTCCGGGCACCGTGGGCATCGAGGCGATGACGCAGGCCGCGGTCGGCGTCCTGGGCACCGACGCCGTCCCGGTCCTGGAGGACGTCGAGTTCCTGCGCGCCGTGGTCCTCGGCGAGGACGAGAAGGTCACGCTGCGGGTCGCCGCCCTGGTCACCGCGCCCGGCCGCGTCACCACGGTCGTGCGCTCCAGCGCCACCCGCTTCCAGCTCGACCACTACCGGGCCGTGTGCGACTTCAACGGCACCGGGCTGCGGCCGCTCGGGTTCGCCGACCCGGCCGACGCCGACCTCCCGGCGATGGCGTTCGAACCGGCCACCGACCTGTACGGGCCGATGCTCTTCCACGGGCCGCGGTTCAAGCTGGTGCAGAGCGTGCACCGCACCGGCGCGCAGCTCGCGACGAGCCGGCTGCTGCCCGGCACCGGCGCCCCGTGGTTCGGCCGCTACCTGCCGTCCACGCTGCTGCTGGGCGACCCGGCGGCGCGCGACGCCTACATGCAGCCGATCCAGACGTGCGGCCCGACCGTCCTGGCGATCCCCGCGGGGATCAGGCGGCTGGTGCCCGGCCCGGCGACCGGCTCCGCCCCGGCCACCGTCCACGTGCGGCACCGGTTCGACGACGAGGAATGGGACGTGGAGGTCACCGGCCGCGACGGCCGGGTCATCGAGACCTGGGAGGGCTTCACCACCCAGCTCGTCAGCAAGTACGAGGTCCCCGCGGTGTGGGTGCCGATGCTGCTCGGCTCCTACCTGGAGCAGGCGCTCATCGACCAGGGCCTGGCCGGCCGGATCATGCTCGACCGCGACCCCGAGGGGATCGAGCGGCGCGCGGCCAGCGAGCTGATGCTCAAGCGGCTGCTGGGCGCGGGCACCGGCGTCTCCTGGCGGCCCGACGGCAGGCCCGAGGTGGACTCCGGCCGGACGGTCTCGGTGTCGCACCGGGCCGGGATCACCGTCGCGGCGGCCGTCCCGGGCGTCGACCTGGAGCTCGTCGAGAGCCGGGACTGGGCGAGCCTGCTCGGCCCCGACCGGCTCGCCCTCGCCGAGACGATCGCCGAGGAGGCCGACGAGAGCCTCGACACCGCCGCCACCCGCGTGTGGTCGGCCGGGGAGTGCGTGGTCAAGGCCGGGCTGCCGGTGGAGACCCCGGTCGTCTTCGACTCGGTGCACGAGGGCGGCTGGGCCGGGCTGCGCTGCGGCGAGCAGCGCGTCCTCACCTTCGCCACCCGGCTGCGGGACGTCGCCGAGCCCGTCGTGCTGGCCGTCCTCACCTCCGAGGGCCCGGCCGAAGGGCAGACCCGCTGATGGGCGACGCCTACGAGTACCGGCACATCGTCACCATCGAGGACACCGACCTCCTCGGCAACGTCAACTACGTCAACTACATCCGGTGGCAGGGCCGCGCCCGCGAGCTGTTCCTGCGGGACTACACGCCCGACGTGGTCGCCGGGTTCGCCGGCGGGGTGCGGCTGCTGACCGTCAGCTGCCACTGCGACTACCTGCGCGAGCTGCGGGTGTTCGACGAGGTCGTGGTGCGGATGCGCCAGGGCGAGCTGGGCCAGACCCAGTCGGTGATGACCTTCGAGTACTGGCGGCAGCTCCCCGGCGGCGGCGAGGAGCTCGTCGCCACCGGGGAGCAGCGGATCGCCTGCGTCACCACCGACGCCAACGGCCATCTCGTCCCCGCCCGCTTCCCCGAGTCGATGCGGCGCGTCCTTTCCCAGGTCCAGAGCCGTTAGGAGAGACCATGACGGAACGCAAGGAAGAGGCGGTCGCGGCCACCGCCCGCTGGACGGCGGCCGTGCGGGCGCACGAGTCCGGGCTGCCGGACGCGCTGTTCACCGACCCGTACGCCGCCGACCTGGCCGGTGAGGATGGCTTCCGGCTCCTGGAGCGCTACGGCAACCCGGGTGTCAAGGAGTTCATCGCGATCCGCACCCGCTACCTCGACGAGGCGGTGGCCGGGGCGTCCGGCCAGGTCGTCCTGCTGGCGGCCGGACTCGACACCCGCACGGCGCGGATGCCGTGGCGGCCCGGCACGGCCGTCTACGAGGTGGACCGGCCCGCGCTGCTGGAGGCCAAGGAGAAGGAGCTGGCCGGGCTCGGCGCCCGGCACGGCTGCGAGCGCGCGTCCGTCCCGGCGGACCTGACCGGCGACTGGCCGTCCGCGCTGCGGGCGGCCGGGTGGAACCCCGGCGCGTCCACGCTGTGGATCGCCGAGGGGCTGCTGTTCTACCTGCCGGAGGCCGAAGCCCGCGCCCTGGTGGGCAGGGTGGCCGAGCTCGCCGCGCCGGGCGACGTCCTGGCCGGGGACCTGCTGAGCCACCAGTCGATGGTCAGCGAGTTCTCCCGCGAGGGGCTGCGCAAACTCACCGAGGACGGCTGCCCCTGGCTGTTCGGCACCGACCGGCCGGAGGACTTCCTGGCCGAGTGCGGCTGGACTCCCGTCGAGGTGAAGTGCCCCGGCGAGCCCGGCGCGTCCTTCGGGCGCTGGCCGTGGGAGCCCCTCCCCCGCGAGGTGGAGGGGTTCCCGCGCAACTTCCTGTTCACCGCACGGCGGTGAAGACGCCCATCTGGGTGGGCGGGCCGACCTCCGGGTCGTCCTCGCCCACCGGCTCGTAGCGGACCTGGTAGCCGTACCGGGCGCAGACCTCCTCGGCCCACTCGCGGAACTGCGCCCGGGTCCACTCGAAGCGGTGGTCGGCGTGCCGCATCCCCGTCAGGCCCTCGTAGCGCACGTTGTGCTCCACGTTGGGCGTGGTCACCACGACCGTGCGGGGCCTGGCGTGGCCGAAGACCACGCGGGCCAGCGCGGGCAGGCGGGGGAGGTCGACGTGCTCGATGACCTCCATCAGCACGGCGGCGTCGTAGCCGCGGAACCTGTCGTCCAGGTAGGTCAGCGCGCCCTGGAACAGCTCCAGGCGCGCGGCCTGCGCGGACGGCATGCGGTCGACCTTCAGCCTGCGCCGGGCGATGGTGACGGCCGTGTGCGAGACGTCCACACCGGCGACGCGGGCGAAGGACGGGTCGCGCAGCAGGCGGGCGAGCAGCTTGCCCTGGCCGCAGCCCAGGTCCAGGACCGAGCGCGCCTCCTCCTTCTTCAGCACCGCGGTGACGGCCTCCAGCCGCCGCTCGTTCAGCGGGACCCTGCGCTCGTGCTCCTCTTCCGTCCGGTTCACCTCGGGCAGTTCGAGCGCGTCCTCGGGCAGTCCCTCGGCGTCGGCCAGCCGGCCGAGGGCGGCGCGCACCAGCCCGTGCCGGTTGCCCAGGTAGCGGCGGGTGATCCCGGCCCGCTCGGGGTGGTCGGCCAGCCAGCCGGAACCCGCGCGGATCAGCTTGTCGACCTCGTCGGGGGCGAGCCAGTAGTGCTTGGCCTGGTCGAGCACCGGCAGCAGCACGTACACCTGGTTGAGCGCGTCGGCGAGCCGCGCCGTCCCGCGCAGGGTCAGCGTGACGTACCGGGAGTCGCCCCACTGGGGGAAGCGCTCGTCCAGCGGCACGGCCTCGGCGGCGACCTCCCAGCCGAGCGGCTCGAACAGCCGCCTGGCGTAGGCGGCACCGCCCCGGCAGGGCAGCGCGGGCAGCGACAGCTCCAGCGGGACGCCCCCGTCGGCGAGGTCCTGGCGGGAGGGGCAGCGCCCGCGCATCGCGGTGCGGAACACCGCGTTCATCGCCGACGCCAGCAGTGAGGACGCCGCGTACGGGCGGTCGTTGACGTACTGGCTCAGGGAGAAGTCCGGGCTGTTCCTGCCGCGGCTGCGCTGGAGGCCGATCGGATCGACCTCCAGCAGCAGCGCGGCGGTGCAGCGCGCCGGAGACGCCTCGGGATAGAACACGTGCGCGGTGCCGAAGGACTGCTCGAACACCTGCACCCGGTCGGGATGCTTGTGCAGCAGGAAGCCCAGGTCCGTCGCGGGAACGCTCTCGTCCGAAGTCATCGTGATCGTCAGCAGCACTCCGCCAGTCTCCCCCGAATCAGAGAAATGCACGATTCGTTATTCATCTCGGGGTTCCTGGCGAGTAACAACACACACGAGAATGCCGCCTGTGATCTCCAGAAGCACAGCCGCCGCCCTCGTCGCCGTCCTGGGCCTGCCCCTGCTCAGCGTGGCGGGGTCCTCGGCCGCCGCTCCCGGCCCCTGCGGGAGCGTGTCGACGCGCCCGTGGTGCGACCGCGACCTGCCGCCGGACCGGCGCGCCGGGCTGCTGGTGAAGGCGCTGACCCTGGACGAGAAGCTCGACCTGATGGCCGGGGACGACGCCCTGGGGCCGCTGTCGACGGAGAAGAACCCCGACTCCCACGAGGGCACCGTCCGGGGCGTCCCCCGGCTCGGCGTCCCGACCGTGCTCATGGCCGGAGGCGGGCCCGCCGGGATCCGGCAGGGCCCGGGCACCGCGATGCCCGCCCCGATCGCGCTCGGCGCGGGCTTCTCCGCCGCCGACGCCGCACGGTACGGCCGGCTCGTCGGCGACGAGGGCAAACGCCGGGGCAATGACATCGTCCTCGGCCCCGCCCTGGACATCCTGCGCCTCCCCACCGCCGGACGGGGGTACGAGTCCTACGGCGAGGACCCGTACCTGACCGGAAGCCTCGGCGCCTCCTGGATCAGGGCGGCGCAGAAGCAGGGCGTCATGTCGATGGTCAAGCACTACCCGGCCAACAACCAGGAGACCGACCGCTACCAGGTGAACGCGGTCATCGACTCCCGGACGATGCGCGAGATCTACCTGCCGCCGTTCGAGGCGGCGGTCCGCGGCGGCCGCGCCGCCGCCGTCATGTGCGGCTACAACCGGGTGAACGGCAAGCCGTCCTGCTCCAGCGGCACGTTCCTGGGCGGCGTCCTGCGTGGCTCGTGGGGCTTCCAGGGGTTCGTCGCCTCCGACTGGCTGGTCGGCGCGAAGAACACCGCGGGTTCCGTGCACGCCGGAATGGACGTGGAGATGCCCGTCGGCCTCGTCTACGGCAAGAACCGGCTCAACGAGGCGCTGCGCGAGAAGAAGATCACCCGGAAGCAGATCGACAAGCGGGTGCGCGCCTACCTGCGCACCCTCTTCGCCCACGGCGCGTTCGACCGCGCCCGGTACCGCGACCGGCCGCAGACCATCGACGTCGCGGCCAACAACCGGACCGCGCAGGCCGTCGCCGAGAACGGCATCACCCTGCTGCGCAACAACGGCGTCCTGCCGCTCAAGGGCGGGGCGAGCGTCGCCGTCATCGGATCGTCGGCCGACGACTACATCAGCGGCGAGGGCTCTTCCAAGGTCACCCCGCGCAACCCCATCACCGCGCTGGAGGGCATCCGCGCCCGCGCGGGCGGCTCCGTCACCTACACCGACGGCTCCAGCCTCGCCGCGGCCTCCACCGCCGCCCGCCGCGCCGACGTGGCGGTCGTGGTGGTCTCGGACGCGCGGGAGGAGGCCGAGGACCTCAAGTGCCTCTCCCTCAAGTGCGGCGCGCCCGACCGCGAGGACCAGGACGCCCTGATCCGCAGGGTCGCCGCCGCCAACCGCAACACCGTCGTCGTCATGCAGACCGGCGGACCCGTCCTCACCCCGTGGCGGAACAGGACCGCGGGCCTGGTGCAGGCCTGGTACCCCGGCGAGCGCGGCGGCACGGCCATCGCGCGCGTCCTGTACGGCGACGCCGAGCCCGGCGGGCGCCTGCCCGTCACCTTCCCCCTCACCGGCGTGAAGACGGCCAAGGGCGGCACCGTCCGCTACACCGAGCGCCTCCAGGTCGGCTACCGCCGCTACAACGCCCGCAAGCTCCCGGTCGCCTACCCGTTCGGGCACGGGCTCTCCTACACGAAGTTCAAGTACAGCGGGCTGAAGGTGTCGGGCAACCGCGTTCAGGTGACCGTGACGAACACCGGGGGCCGCGTCGGTTCGGCCGTTCCGCAGCTGTACCTCACCTTCCCGCGCGGCGCCGGTGAGCCTCCGCGCCAGCTGAAGGGCTTCAAGAAGGTGAAGCTGCAGCCCGGCCGCTCCAAGCGGGTCACCTTCGTGCTCGACAAGCGCTCCTTCTCCGTCTGGAAGAACGGCTGGAAGACCGTCCGCGGCTGCCACACCGTCGAGGTCGGCGCCTCCAGCAGGCAGTTGCCCCTGTCCGCCAAGGCGTGCCGCTGATACGTCCGGTGCGGAACGCACAGCCCACCCGTGCATCACCCATCGCGAAAGGTGACGACTCACAACTAGGAGTATCCACAGATTTCCTGAATTCTCGTTCCCAGCGGGCGAGCGAGAGGGAAACGTGGACGGCTACGAGTTCTACTGCCAGATGGACCCGGTCTTCTACGACCGGCTCACCTCTGCGGCGCTCCGGGGCTCGGACTACGCCAGGACGACCGGCCCCGCGCCGGACGGCTGGCTGCGCCACACCACCGACACCTGGGTCTACTACGCGCCCGCCGCCGCCGACCTCCCGCCGGCCCAGGGCTGGAAGATCCACGTCTCGGCGCGGCAGGAGGACGCGGTCCGCGCGCTGGACCTCGTCTGGGACCACTGCGTCGCACGGCGGATCGCCTTCAAGCACCTGCGCGGCGCCCCCGCCCTGCTCGCGCAGAACTCCAAGACCGCCGACCGCGCCTCCAGCGGGAAGTTCATCACCGTCTACCCGCGGGACGAGGCCGAGCTCGAAGTCGCCCTGAAGGAGCTCGACGAGCTGCTCGACGGGATCGAGGGGCCCTACGTCCTCAGCGACCTGCGCTACGGGACGGGCCCGCTCCACGTCAGGTACGGGGCCTTCGCCGAGCGCCGCTGCCTGGACGAGCGCGGCGAACGCGTCCTGGCCCTGGAGAACGGCGAAGGGGAACTCGTCCCCGACGTGCGGGGCGTGGCCTTCTCCGTCCCGCCGTGGATCCGCCTGCCCGCGTTCCTCGAACCCCACCTGGAAGCCCGCAACGCCGTCACCGTCACCGGCCTCCCCTACGAGATCGAGAACGTCGTCCAGTTCTCCAACGGCGGCGGCGTCTACTTCGGCCACGACCGCGACGGGCGGCGCGTCATCCTCAAGGAGGCACGCCCCCACGCCGGTCTCGACGCCATGGGCAGGGACGCGGTCGCCCGCTCCCGGCACGAGCGCGACGTCCTGCGCCGCCTCGCCGGACTGGAGGCGGTCCCGGAGCTGGTCGACCACTTCGTCCTCGGCGGGCACGAGTTCCTCGTCACCGAGTTCATCGACGGCGAGCCGCTCCAGCGCATGCTGGTGAACCGCTACCCGCTGTCCACCGCCCGCCCCGAGCCCGCGGCCCTGGCCGAGTACACCGCCTGGGCGTGCGAGATCCTGCCGAAGGTCGAACAGGCGGTGGCCGCCCTGCACGCACGCGGCGTGGTCTTCGGCGACCTGCACCCGGAGAACGTCCTGGTGACCGCCGAGGGCCGGCCGGTCCTGATCGACTTCGAGGTCGCCTCCCTCGCCGCCGACGACGCCCGCCCCGCGCTGGCCCACCCCGCCTTCCTCGCCCCGGCCGACCGGAGCGGCGTCGAGGCCGACCGCTACGCCCTGGCCTGCCTGGTCCTGGGGCTGTTCGCCCCGCAGGTGACGATCTCCCTCCCGCTGGACCCGGGCAAGGCCGCGCGGCTGGCCGCGCTGATCATCGAGACCTTCCCCGTCCCGCCCCGCCTCATCGAGGACGCCCTGGAGGTCCTGACCGCAACGTCCGGTCGCGACGCCCTCCGCGCGGCGGCGCCCACCGCCCTGGACCGGGTGGCGCGGGAGGGCGCCGCGGCGTGGCCGGAGCTGCGCGGCGAACTGCACCGCGCGATCCTGGCCTCGGCCACCCCCGAACGCGACGACCGGCTGTTCCCCGGCGACGTCGCCCAGTTCCGGGGCGGCGGCGCGGTGAACATCGCCACCGGCGCGGCGGGCGTCCTGCTGGCCCTGTACGAGACCGGCGCGGGCCGGTTCCCCCGGTACGAGGACTGGCTGCTGGAGCGCGCGCTGCGGCCCGGCATCGGGCCGGGCCTGTACGACGGGGTGATCGGCGTCGCCCACGTGCTGGACCGCCTCGGCCGCCGGGACGACGCGCTGGAGCTGGCCGCCCGCTGCCTGGAAGGGGACTGCCGGGACCTGGGCCTGAGCCTGTACTCGGGCCTGTCCGGGCTGGCGCTGGGCCTGCTCGGGCTCGGGCTCACCGACCCGGCCCGCGAACTCGTCCGCGCCTGCGCCGAGCGGATCGGCGGACCCGCCGACGTCCCCGAAATCAGCGGCGGCGAACACCCCAGGGCCGGGCTGATGCACGGCTCCTCCGGAGTGGCGCTGCTGTTCCTGCACGCCTACGAACTCGACGGCGACACCGCGCTGCTGGACCTGGCCCGCGACGCCCTCGCCCAGGACCTGCGGCGCTGCAGGCGCGGCCCGGACGGGTCGCTGCAGGTCGACCAGGGCTGGCGCCGCCTGCCCTACCTGGAGGAGGGGTCGGCGGGCATCGTCCCCGTCCTGTCCCGCTACCTGGCGCACCGCGACGATCCGGAACTCGCCGAGTCCCTCGCCGGGCTGCGCGCCGTCGCCGGGGCGCGGTTCTTCGTCCAGCCCGGCCTGTTCAACGGCCGCGCCGGCCTCATCGCCGCGCTGCCCCCCGGCGACCCCGACCTGCCGGACCTCGTCGCCGGACTGCGCTGGCACGCGCTGGTCCACGACGGCGCGACCGCCTTCCCCGGCGACCGGCTCCTGCGGTTGTCGATGGACTTCGCGACCGGCACGGCCGGGGTCCTGTTCGCCCTGGGCCACGCGCTCGGCGCGGCACCCTGCTTCCTCCCCCTGACGCAGCCGCCCGGTACCGCGGACCGGAAGCACCCAGCGGCTCCCCCCTTCGACCCCCCGACAGGAGGCGCGGCATGACCCTCGAACGCGGCTGAACGGCCGAGACCCCCCATCCCGATGCAGAGAACACAGAAAAGGAAAAGACACATGACGCTGCTCGACCTGCAGACCCTGGAGACCCCCGGCGGCGGCGGCCACGGCGGTGGCGGCAGCACGCTCACCGTCCTGGGCTGCGCCTCGGCCAAGCCCAGCAACCTGAGCCTGCTGCTCTGCCACTGACCGACCGAGGCCGGACACGTGCCCCCCTGATGTCCGGCCGCTGAACCGGCGGTACAGGTGAGACGGCTCCGGGCGATGCCTTCGGGCACCGCCCGGAGCCCCTCTGTGCGCGCCGGAACCGAACACGAGAACCGGAGGTCGCGATGCGGTGGCGGCTCGCGTTCTTCGCGGTGGCCGGAGCCTCGCTGCAGCTCGCCCTGCCGGCCGTCCTGGGCGCGGCCTTCGACCGGACGCTCGCCGGGGATCCCGGGCTCCTGCCGGTCTGCGCGCTGCTCGTCGCCGCGGCGGTGGCCTGCGACGGCCTGGAGACCTGGGCGGCGGGCGCCACCGGCGCGATGACCTCGGCCCGGCTGCGCGAGCGGGTCGTACGGCGGGTCCTGGCGGCGGGGCCCGCGCTGCTGTGGCGGTTCCCCGCCGGAGAGCTGGCCACGCGGGCCGGGCTCAACGCCGAGGACGCCGGCCAGGCGCCCCAGGCCCGGATCGCCGTGCTCGCCTCGCTCGTCCCGACCGCGGGCGGGCTGGCGGCGCTGGTCCTCATCGACCCCCGGCTCGCGCTCGTCCTCGTCGCGGCGCTGGTCCTCATCGGCCTGGTGCTGCGCGCCTTCTACCGCGACTCCGGCGTCCTCGCCGAGCGCTACCAGCGCACCCAGGGCGAGCTCGCCTCCCGGCTGATCGACGCCCTGGCCGGGGCCCGGACGATCGCCGCGGCCGCCGCGGCGGACACCGAGACCGCCCGGGTCCTGGCGCCCCTGCCCCTCCTGCGCGCCCACGGCATGCGGCTGTGGCGCGCCAACGCCCGCGCCGGGGTCCAGGCCGGGCTGGTCGTCCCGCTCCTGGAGGTGGCGGTGCTGGCCGCGGGCGGGCTGCGCCTGGCCGCCGGGGAGCTGAGCGTCGGCGACCTGTACGCCGCGGTCCGCTACGCGGTCCTGGGCGCCGGCCTGAGCTCGGCGCTCGGCCAGATCGGCGCCCTCGCCCGGTCCCGCGCCGCCCGCGCCCGGATCCAGGAGGTGCTGGACCAGGCGCCGCCCCCGCACGGCGACCGGGAGCTCCCCGACGGGCCCGGCGCCCTGGAGCTGGACGGCCTGGCCCTGCCCGGCGGCGCCCTGGTCGCGGTCGTCGGCCGGTCCGGTTCGGGCAAGTCGCGGCTCGCCGCCTCGGTCGCCGGGCTCGCGCCCCCCGCCTTCCCCGTGCTCCTGGACGGCGTCCCGGTGCCGGACCTGTCCCGCGCCGCGCTGCGCCGCGCCGTCTCGGTGGCCTTCGACCGGCCCGTCCTGGTCGGCGCGACCCTGGGCGAGGCGATCACCCTGGGCGGGCCGCGCGCCGACCCGGTGCCCGCCGCGATGGCGGCCGAGGCCGACGTCTTCCTGCGCGCCCTCCCCCGGGGGTACGCCACCCCGCCCGAGCGCGCCCCGCTGTCCGGCGGCGAGCGCCAGCGGGTGGGGCTGGCCCGCGCGCTGGCCCGCCCCTGCCGGGTCCTGGTCCTGGACGACGCGGCCTCCTCGCTCGACCCGCTCACCCGCAACCGGGTCATGGCCGCCGTGGCCGCCCTGCCCGCGACCCGGCTGGTCGTCACCCACCGGGCCGCCACCGCCGCCTCGGCCGACCTCGTCCTGTGGCTGGAGGACGGCCGGATCCGCGGCCGCGGCGCGCACGCCGACCTGTGGCGGGACCCCGGCTACCGAAAGGTCTTCCAGTGAGGCGACGGCCCCTGCCCGTGATCGTCTGGCTGGCGCTGCGGCGGGAGCCCGGACGGCTGAGGCGCATCCTCGCCTGGTCGGTGCTGGAGAGCGCCCCCGCCCTCCTCCTGGGTTACGCCGTCGCCCAGGCCGTCGACCGGTTCGCCGGGGGGCGGCCCGCCGAGGGCCTCGTCTGGCTGGCGCTGCTCGGAGCGGTCTGGGCGGCGGCGGCGGTCGCGGCGGGACGGGTCGTGCTGGCGGTGGCCGAGGTCGTCGAGCCGTTCCGGGACCGGCTGCTGGCCCAGGTCGTCCGGCACGGGCTGACCGGGCGGCGGGCCGCCGACGCGTCGGCCTCCCGCGCCAACCAGCAGGTCGAGCTGGCCCGCGACTCCCTGGCCTCGGTCATCACGGTCCTGCGCTCCTTCGTCTTCACCGTGCTGAGCGTGGTCCTGGGACTGCTGGCCCTGATGCCGCAGATCGCGCTGCTGGTGCTGCCGCCGTTCCTGCTCGGCCTGTGCTGCTTCCTGTGCTCGCTGCCCGCCCTGGCCCGCCGCCAGCGAGCCTTCCTGCGCGCCGACGAGCGGGCCACCGGCGCGGTCGCCGAGCTGGCCGGCGGGTTGCGCGACATCACCGCCTGCGGGGCCGAGGAGCAGCTGGCCGCGCACGTCTGCGGGATCGTGGACGAGCAGGCCCGCGCGGGCCGCGCCCTGGCCCGGGTGACCGCGCTGCGGACCGTCGCCCTGGCGCTCGGCGGGCTGCTGCCCGCCCTGATCCTGCTGGCGGGCACACCCTGGCTGCTCGACCGCGGCGCGAGCGCGGGCGCGGTCGTCGGGGCGCTGGCCTACGTCACCCAGTCGCTGGCCCCGGCGCTCGGCGGGCTGGTCGAGGGCCTGGGAATGAGCGGGGTCAGGCTCGCGGCGACCCTGGACCTGCTGCTCCCGCCTCCCCCTCGGCCGCGGAAGCGGCTGCCTCCGCGCCCCCGGTCCCCTCAGGTCGAGCTGCGCCGTGTCTCCTTCGCCTACGGCCCGCACGCCGCGCCCGTGCTGCGCGGGCTGTCGCTGACCCTCGACGGCGACGACCACCTGGCGGTCGTCGGGCCGAGCGGCATCGGCAAGTCGACGCTGGCGGGGCTGATCTGCGGGCTGCTCACCCCCAGCACGGGCGAGGTCCTGGTCCGGGGCGTCCCCGCGCCGCTGCTCGACCCCGCCGCACGCACGCTGCTCCCGCAGGAGGCCTACGTCTTCCGCGGCACGCTCCGGGAGAACCTGTCCTTCCACTCCCCCTCCGCCTCCGACACCGAGCTCTGGCGGGCCGCCGGCGCGGTGGGGCTCACCGGGCTCGCCGAACGGCTCGGCGGGCTGTCCGCCGAGGTCGACCCCGCCCTCCTGTCGGCGGGCGAACGCCAGCTCGTCGCGCTCACCCGCGCCTACCTGGCCCCGCCCGGACCGACCGTGCTGGACGAGGCGACCTGCCACCTGGACCCCGCGGCCGAGGCCCGCGCGGAGCGGGCCTTCATGGCGCGCGGCGGCGTCCTCCTCGTCGTCGCCCACCGCGCCTCCTCGGCCAGGCGTGCCGGGAGGGTGCTGTTCATGGACGGGCGCACGGCCGTGCTCGGCCGGCACACCGAACTCCTGCGCTCGCTCCCGCACTACGCCGAGCTCTTCGGTTCCGAACCGCCGGTGGATCCGGCGGGACTGGTGAAAGGAAAGGCATGACGCGTGTGACCGCCTACCCGCGCGCGGAGCGCACCGACCTGGTGGAGGTCCTGCACGGGCGTCCCGTGGCCGACCCCTACCGCTGGCTGGAGGACGCCGCCGGAGAGGCGACCGTCCGGTGGTCCGCCGAGCAGGACGCGCTGTGGCGCGCCCACGCCGCGGGGCTCCCCGGCCGGGAGTCCCTGCGGCGGCGCGCCCTGGCCCTGGCCGACGCCGGGACGGTCACCGCCCCGGTCCGGCGGGCCGGGCGGGAGTTCGTGCTGCGCCGCCCGCCCGGACAGGCCCATCCCGTCCTCCACGCCGACGGGAGGGCCCTGGTCGACCCCGCCCTGCTGGATCCGGACGGGACGACCGTCCTGGACTCCTGGGACCCCTCCCCCGGCGGGACCCGCGTCGCCGTCCAGCTGTCCCGGGGCGGGACCGAGGTCGGCGCCCTCCACGTGCTGGACGTCGAGACCGGCGGCGCGCTCGGCGCGCCCGTGCCGGGATGCCGCCACGCGCCCGTCGCCTGGATCTCCGACGACGCCTTCTACTACGTGCGCGACCGCTGGATGCGGCTGCGCCGGGTCGGCGGCGAGGACGTCGCGGTCCTGGAGGTGCGCGGCGTCCCCGGCCTCGGGATCAGCCACGACGGGAACTGGCTGGTGATCTCCTCGGCCGGACCCGAGGGCACGGGGCTGCGGCTGGCCGACCTGCGGCACGGCTCCCCCGCCGCGCCGTCCCCCCGGCCCGTCCCCGGAGCCCTGGCCGCCGCCGTCGGCCGCGACGGACGCCTCTACCTGGCCGTCCCGGAGCCCGGCGGGCTCGCCCTCGCCGTCGCCGACCCGCGCAGGCCCCTGGACCGCCGGACGCTGCTGCCGCCCGACCCGGAGGCGCCGCTCGCCGACTTCACCGTCCTCGCCGAGACGCTGCTGGCCACCCGCCTCCGCGACGGGGCCTGCGAGCTCCTGCGGCACGACCGGGAGACCGGCGGGTACCTGGGCGCCGTCGCGCTGCCCGGCCGCGGCACCCTGGGGAGGCTCTCCGCCGAAGGCGACTCCGCCTGGTTCACCTACACCGACACCCTCACGCCCGCGCAGGTCTGGCGCTACGACGGCGGCGGGGAGGCCGCGGTCCTGTGGGAGGACGCGCCCGCCCGGGTCGGGCTCCCCGAGGTCCGCACCCACGTCCTCACCGCGACGTCCCCGGACGGGACTCCGGTGCGCGTCACCGTCCTGGCCCCGCCCGGCGCCGGGCCCCGTCCCCTGATCCTGCACGGCTACGGCGGGTTCGGCCTGCCGATGACGCCCTCCCACGCCCCCGACTCCCTGGCCTGGATCGAGGCGGGCGGGGCGCTGGCGATCGCCCACGTGCGCGGCGACGCGGGCAGGCACGCCCAGGGCGTGGGGGCGCACCGGCTGCGGGCGCTGGAGGACTTCCTGGCCGCCGCCCGGCTCCTCGTCGACGGCGGCTGGACCTCGCCCGACCGGCTCGGCCTGTGGGGTGAGTCCAACGGCGGCCTGCTGGCGGCCGCCGCCCTGACCCGCTGCCCCGAGCTCTTCGCCGCCGCGGTGTGCGTCGCCCCCCTGCTCGACATGGTCCGCTACGAACGCTTCGGCCTCGGCTCCTCCTGGACCGCCGAGTACGGCTCGGCCGCCGATCCCGCCGCCTTCCGCCACCTGCTGGCCTACTCCCCCTACCACCGGGTCCGCTCCGGGACGCGCTACCCCGCCGTCCTCCTCGCCTCCTTCGGCGGCGACACCCGGGTGGACCCCCTGCACGCGCGCAAGATGTGCGCCGCCCTCCAGGAGGCCACCTCCGGGGACGGCCCCGTCCTGCTGCGCCACGAGCCGGGGGTGGGCCACGGCGAACGGGCCGCGGACCGCGCCGCCGGGCTCGCCGCCGACCTGCTGGCCTTCCTCGCCGCCGGGACCGGCCTCAGCCCTTGAACCGCATCACGGGGCCGTGCCACAACCAGCCGCGCTCCCGGGCGATGGCGATCGCCTCCACCCGGGTGCGCGCTCCCGTCTTGCCGACGATCCTGGCCAGGTGGTTGCGCACCGTCCCCGGTGACAGGTGGAGCCGGCCGGCGATCTCGCCGACCGTCGCGCCCTCCGCCGCGACGTCGAGGACGTCCAGCTCCCTGGGGGTGAGCGGCGGGGGCGAGATGGCCAGCTCGGCGTACGCCAGGTCGGTGTCCACGACCCGCTCGCCGCGCGCGACGCGGCGGACGGCGTCGGCCAGCTGGACCGGTGAGCTGTCCTTGAGCACGAAGCCGAGGACTCCGGCGGCCACCGCGCGGCGCAGGTCCCCCGGCCTGCTCCGCGCGGCCAGCACGAGCACCGCGCACTCCGGCGCCGTCGCCCGCATCTCCCCGATCACGGTGAAGAGATCGAGGCCGGGCAGCTCGGAGTCGACCAGCGCGACGTCCGCCGCGCACTCCAGCGCCATCGGGGCGATCTTCCCGGCGTCGTCCGCCTCGCCGCCCAGGACGATGCCCGGCTCGCCGCCCAGCAGCGCGGCCAGCCCGCTGCGGAACAACCGCACCCGGTCGGCGATCAGCACCCGAATCACAGCCGCTCCCCCTGGCCCAGGCCGGAAATCGTTTCCCGCAACCGCGACTCAGCGTGAAGGAAAAACCACACCCGATCAAATAGGGCATTCGGCGCTTTTTATAACTAAATCCTCCAAAATCCCAAGCCGACCCTTCCTGACAAACCTAGAAGTAACCAGTCAGCTAGCAAGATTCCCTCGCGACGGCACGGGCACCGGCCGCCCCTCCCGCCCCCCGCCACCCGGGCTTCATAAGACATCAAGTACAAAACCCCAGTAGTCTGCTGAACCCTGCCAGTCTGGGGGCGACCCCCAGGCACCCGAGACGGGAGACGAACTGCTGATGCGCAAGTCACTGATCGGCGCCCTCGCCCTCGGCGTCGCCCTGCCGCTGGTCGCCGCGGCGCCCGCCCAGGCCGCCCCCGCCGTGCGCTTCTCCTTCGTGCAGTACGACGCCAAGGGCAAGGACACCCGCAAGAACGTCAACGGGGAGTACCTGGTCATCACCAACCGAGGGCGCAAGGCGGTGAGCCTGGCCGGCTGGACCGTCGGCCACACCCGGCAGCTCAAGGACTCCAAGTACATCTTCTACTTCCCGGCGCGCAACTTCACGGTCAGGCCCGGAGGCAAGGTCGTCATGCGCATGGGCGAGGGCAGGAAGACCAGGACCACCGTCTACCAGGGCATGCGCCGCCACCTGTGGCCCAACGTGAAGGGCGCGGCGTACCTGTTCGACAAGGCGAACAAGCGGATCGACTCCTGCGCCTGGAACGGCCGCAAGGGCTTCACCAAGTGCTGAGCCGCTGAACCGGAAAAAAAGGGGGGCGGGGCCGACCGGCCCCGCCCCCCTTTTCCCGTGTCCGTCAGCCCCTGACCAGGGAGGCCACGCACTCCACGTGGCTGGTGTTGGGGAACAGGTCGAACGCCCGGAGCGTCTCCAGCACCCAGCCGCGCGCCGAGAAGTACTTCAGGTCGCGGGCCAGCGTCGCCGGGTCGCAGGACACGTACGCGATCTTCCGGTTGGTGCGGCGGGCCACCTCGTCGACGACCTTCTCGCCCGCGCCCGTCCGGGGCGGGTCCAGCACCGTGATGTCGGCGCCGCGCACCCGGGAGCCGCCCCGGTGCCCGGCCGCCCCGCCGCGCTTGGCCTGCGTCCTGGCGGTGCTGCGCCCCTGGCTCTGGCCGAACTCCAGCGCCGCCAGCACCTCCTCGACCTTGCCCTGCTCGATGCTGACCTGGGGCAGGTCGCGGAGGTTGAACTTGGCGTCGCGCACCGCCTGGCCGCCGGTCTCGACACCGACCACCAGGCCGCCGCGGCCCACCCGCTCGCCCAGCACCCCGGCGAACAGGCCGACCCCGCAGTACAGGTCCAGGGCGATCTCCCCCTGCCGGGGCTGCAGCGCCTCCAGCACGGCCGCCACCAGCGTGTCGGCCGCCCCCGGGTGCACCTGCCAGAAGCCGCTGCCGGTGACCTGCCACAGGCGCCCTGCGGCCTCCTCGCGCACGAACGGCACGACCGGACGGCGCCCGCCCTCGCGCTGCGGCTGCGGCGGTCCCTTGCGCTCGGGCTTGACCAGCCGCACCGGCACGTCCAGCTGCGGGATCTGCACCGGCCTGCCGCGCCGCCCCTTGGGCTCGGAGACCACCACCAGGCGGTCGCCCGTGGCGGCGGAGGTGATGCCCTCCACCGAGGACGCGCCGGGCCAGCGGTGGCGCTCGATCCCGATCATCTCCACGCCGGGGTGGGCGATCAGGCACTCGTCCACGTACTCCAGGTCGTGCGAGCGGTGCTTGCGCAGCCCCACCGAGCCCTGGGGGTCGACGGCGAACTGCACGCGGGTGCGCCAGCCGAAGCCCGGCCCGGAGCTCAGCGGCTCGCCGTCCTCGGTGTAGACGGGCGGGACGGGCACCTCCTCCACGTGCACCGGGTGGTCGATCCCCGCCAGCCGCTTCAGCTGCTCGGCGATCACGTCGGCCTTCAGCGCCCGCTGCGCCGACGGCTTCGCGTGCTGCCAGTCGCAGCCCCCGCACCGGCCGGGACCGGCGAACGGGCAGGGCGCCTTCACCCGGTCGGGCGAGGCCTTGAGGATCTCCACCGCGTCCGCTCGCAGGTAGGTGCGGGTCTCCTCGGTCACCCGGGCCCGGACGAGCTCTCCCGGGAGGGCATGGCGCACGAACACGACCTGCCCCTCGTGCCGGGCCACGCAGAAGCCGCCGTGCCCGACGGGGCCGACTTCGAGTTCAAGGAGATCCGCATCAGTCACGTTCGGCGAGTTTAGTCTGCTCCGGCGGGTCGCCTCGCCGGACCGGGCCGGAGGCGAGGCGTTCGACGCGCGCCTTGCGGCGTGCGGAGGAGGCCAGCTGCCAGGGGACGCTGGTGACCATGACGCCGGGCTGGAAGAGCAGGCGGCCCTTCAGGCGCAGCGCGCTCTGGTTGTGCAGGACGTGCTCCCACCAGCGGCCCACCACGTACTCGGGGATGTAGACGGTCACCACGTCGCGCGGGGACTTGCGCCGGACGTTGCGCACGTAGTCCAGGACCGGGCGGGTGATCTCCCGGTAGGGCGAGTCGAGCACCTTGAGCGGGACCGGCAGGTCCAGCGCGTCCCACTCGTCCTGGAGCCGCGCCGCCTCCTGGGAGTCCACCGCGACCGTGACCGCCTCCAGGATGGAGGGGCGGGTGGCCCTGGCGTAGGCGACCGCCCGCAGCGTCGGCTTGTGGATCTTGGAGACCAGCACGATGGCGTGGTTGCGCGCGGGCAGCGCGTACTCCTCCTCGTCCGGCTCCAGCTCCACCGCGACCCGGTCGTAGTGCGTGCGGATCCCCCGCATCAGCAGGAACAGGACGGGCATCGCGATGCACACGATCCAGGCGCCGTGCGTGAACTTGGTGACCAGCACGATCACCAGCACGGTCCCGGTGATGATCAGGCCGATCGTGTTGATCAGCCGGGAGGTGCGCATCTGGCGGCGCTTCGCGGGGTCGTTCTCGGTGCGCAGCAGCCGGTTCCAGTGCCGGACCATGCCCGTCTGGCTCACCGTGAAGGACACGAAGACGCCGAGGATGTAGAGCTGGATCAGCTTGGTCACGTCCGCCTGGAAGACGTAGATCAGCAAGATCGCGGCGCCGGCCAGCATGAGGATGCCGTTGCTGAAGGCCAGCCGGTCGCCGCGGGTGTGCAGCTGCCGCGGCAGGTAGCGGTTCTGCGCCAGCACCGAGGCCAGGACGGGGAAGCCGTTGTAGGCGGTGTTGGCCGCCAGGATGAGGATCAGCGCCGTCATGACCGTCAGGAACGCGTACATCGGCGTGAAGTTGCTGAACACCGTCTCGGCGACCTGGGTGATCACCGTGTTCTGGCTCTTGGAGACGTCCTGGCCGGTCGCCGGGTCGATCAGGCGGCTGCCGTGCATGGGGTCGGCGGCCTTGGCGTGGGTGAGGTACGCCAGCGCGGTGACGCCGCCGAACATGGTGACCGCCACCAGGCCCAGCATCGCCAGCGTCTTGGCGGCGTTCTGCCCCTTGGGCTTCTTGAACGCCGGGACGCCGTTGCTGATCGCCTCGACGCCCGTGAGCGCCGCGCACCCGGAGGCGAAGGCCCGCAGCAGCAGGAACACCCCCGCCGCCCCGGCCACCCCGGTCGCGGTGCCCTGGACCTCCAGGCCGGCGGTCTCGGCGCGCAGCTCCGCGCCGGCGGCGAGCCGGGCGAAGCCCCAGATCATCATGGTGAAGACCGCGAACATGAACAGGTAGGTCGGGATCGCGAAGGCGATGCCCGACTCCTTGAGGCCGCGCAGGTTCAGCATGGTCAGCACGGCCACGATGAGGATCGCGAAGCCGACCTTGTGCTCGTGGATGAGGTGGGAGAAGGAGCCCAGGTTCTCCACCGCCGACGAGATCGACACCGCCACGGTGAGCACGTAGTCGACCAGCAGCGCGCTGGCCACCACCAGGCCCCAGTTGCCGCCCAGGTTGGTGGTGGCGACCTCGAAGTCGCCGCCGCCGCTCTGGTAGGCGCGGACGTTCTGCCGGTAGGAGGCGACCACCACCAGGAGGATCAGGATGACCGCGGCGCCCACCCAGGGGGTGAAGGCGTAGCCCGCCAGCCCGGCGATGCCAAGCGTGATCAGGATCTCCTGCGGCGCGTACGCCACCGAGGACAGCGCGTCACTGGCGAACACGGGGAGTGCGATGCGCTTGGGCAGGAGCTGCTCGTGGGCCTGGCCGCTGCGCAGCGCCCGTCCCAGCAGCAGGCGCTTGGCGACGTCGGGAACCTTCGACACGTAGAGAGACTCTAACCGGCGGCCGCATACGGTTTTCCGACGGACTCCCCCGGGACCCTCCGAAGCGGGCCCGCGGGCCGGTATCCGTGTCCGCGGCAGACCGGTCCTTGACCCGTTCAGGGGGATACTGTCGCGTACAGCCACCGACATCTTCACGATCGAGAACGGGACGGTTCGTGCATATCGTCATCATGGGATGCGGCAGGGTCGGCTCGACCCTCGCCCATATCCTGGAGGACAAGGGCCATTCGGTCGCCATCATCGACCAGAGCCCCGAGGCGTTCCGCCGGCTGCGCGGGACCTTCAAGGGCCGCCGGGTGATCGGGATGGGCTTCGACAGGGACGTCCTGATCGAGGCGCAGATCGAGAGGGCCTCGGCCTTCGTCGCGGTCAGCAGCGGCGACAACTCCAACATCATCTCCGCGCGGGTGGCGCGGGAGACCTTCGGTGTGGAGAACGTCGTCGCGCGCATCTACGACTCCCGCCGCGCCGAGGTCTACCAGCGGCTGGGCATCCCGACCGTGGCGACCGTGCGCTGGACCGCCGAGCAGATGCTGCGCCGGCTCCTGCCCGACGGGGCGATGCCGCTGTGGCGCGACCCCACCGGCGAGGTCAAGCTCGCCGAGGTGCAGACCGACGCCGCCTGGATCGGCGCCCGGGTGGCGGAGCTGGAGAGCGCCGCGCGCACCCGTGTGGCGTTCCTCAACCGGCTCGGCGAGGCCGTCGTCCCCACCGGGGACACCGTCATCCAGGACGGCGACGTGGTGCACGTGATGGCGCGCACCTCCGACATCGACCGGATCACCGACGCGCTGGCCGAGCGCGTCCAGGAGGGCGAGTGACATGCGGATAGCGATCGCCGGGGCCGGCGCGGTCGGCCGGTCCATCGCCCAGGAGCTGCTGGAGAACGGGCACGAGGTCCTGCTCATCGACAAGGACCCCAAGGCCATCAAGGTGGAGATGGTGCCGCGCGCCGAGTGGCTGCTGGCCGACGCCTGCGAGATCTCCTCGCTGGACGACGCGGCGCTGGAGCGCTGCCAGGTGGTGGTGGCCTCCAGCGGCGACGACAAGGTCAACCTCGTGGTCTCGCTGCTGGCCAAGACCGAGTACGGGGTGCCGCGGGTGGTGGCCCGGATCAACCACCCGAAGAACGAGTGGCTGTTCAACGAGTCCTGGGGCGTCGACGTCGCGGTCTCCACCCCCCGCCTGCTCAGCGCGCTGGTGGAGGAGGCGGTCAGCGTCGGCGACCTGGTGCGGCTGATGACGTTCCGCCAGGGCGACGCCAACCTGGTGGAGCTGACCCTGCCCGACGACGCCCCGCTCAACGGCCAGCGCGTCGGCACCGTCCAGTGGCCGCGCGACACCGCGCTGGTGGCGATCCTGCGCGAGGGCCGGGTGCTGGTGCCCTCCAAGGACGACACCCTGGAGGCCGGCGACGAGCTGATGTTCGTGGCCAGCCAGGACGTCGAGGACGAGCTGGGCGACCTGCTCAGCTCCCGCTGAACCGCCCGCCGAACGCCGAGAAGCCCCCGGTCCGCTCGGATCCGGGGGCTTCTCGCGTCACGCGGTCATTCCTCCAGGCCGCCGGACTGGTAGTAGGCGGCCTCCAGGGCCTCCACGTACCGCAGGACGGCCAGCTGCGCCACCGCGGAGTGCGCGCCCAGCGGACGGGCGGGCTCGGCGCCCGCGTCCGCGGCGGCCTTGGCCAGTTCGGTCTCGTCGGCGTCCAGCACGCACGGCGACAGCGCGGGCCGGTGGGATCCCATGCCGCGCAGCGACTCGGTGGCGGCGGCCAGGGCCGCCGGGTCGCCCAGCGGCGCGGCCACCACGGGGACGGCCAGCCGCGAGGCCAGCAGCACCGAGGTCACCTCGGCGCTCTCGTCGACCGCGCGGCAGGCCAGCACGACGCCGTCCGCCGCGGTCACCATGCTCATCATGCGGATGCGGTCGGCGCGGGCCAGTCCCGACTCGGCCAGCCGCATGTGCAGCGCCTCGGCCAGCAGCGGGTGCGGGCCGAGCACCTCGGAGACCAGGACGGGCAGCTCGGCCAGTCCCTGGCGCAGCGCGGTCTCGACCGCGGGGTCGGGGGTGAGCAGCAGCGGTACGACCACGGCGGCGGGGTCTCCGGCCGGCAGGCTCAGACCGGCGTCGGCTCCGGCGTGCACGGGGATTCCGGGGTGCATGGCGGTGATGATCCGCGCCATCTCGGCCATGACCTCGGGCGGCCCGCCGGCGAGCACCACGGCGGGTGAGTCGGGCGGGAGCGTGAAGGAGCCGCCGCGGTGTCGGCCGCCGCGACGACCGGCACGGCGCCGGGTCGGCAGCGCGTCGGGAGTCACATCGGGGAGTTCGGTCACGGGGTAAGGGTAGTCCCGTAACGTACTTACTTTGTGCGATATGCCCGGGGAAGCGCAGGAGATCACCCCCGTAGTAGGCTCCCGCACATCCCGCCGTTTCACCGCGCCCATTCGACGGAACCCCCACGGAGGCCTGCCGGGCATGCGACGTTCGCGCAGCCAGCCGATCAGATCCGCGATCATCTCGCTGCTGGCAGTCCCGCTCACCGCGCTCATCGTGCTCTGGGTGTTCACCGCGTCCGGCGCCCTGTCCCAGGGGGTCGACCTGGCCAGGGCCGGCACGCTGAAGGACGACCTGGTGCGGCCGGTGCAGCGGCTGGCCGTCGCGCTCCAGCACGAACGCAGGCTGTCGATGCTCGCGATGAGCGCCCCGGCGCAGGCGCGCGCGGACGAGCTGCGGACCTACCGCGAGGCCACCGACTCGGCGCGCTCGGTCTTCGACCGCAACACCTCCGGCCGCAACCTGCGCGGCTCCGTCAGCGCGGACATCCGCGACCCCATGGACCGGTTCGGCCGCGAACTGGACGAGCTCTCCCTGGCGCGCGCCCTGGTCGACGGGGGCGGCGCCCGCAACCGCGCCGAGGTCCACGCGCACTTCCAGGTCATGATCGACGGCGCCTTCGGCGTCCAGCGGGCCGTCGACCCCGTGCAGCGGGACCTGGCCCGCGACAACGCCCTGCTCGTCTCGCTGAGCCTGGCCCGGGAGCAGATCTCCCGCGCCGACGCCGTCGCCGCCGGCCGGCTGCCCGGGGCGCCGGGCGCCTGGGACCGCAAGGAGCTCGCCTCGGCCGCCGGCGCCCGCGACTTCATCTACGAGGACACCGTCCCCCTGCTGCCGGCCGCCGGACGCGACCGCTACAACGCCTTCTTCGCCACCGTCGGCTACCAGCGGCTCGTGCAGCTGGAGGACCAGATCTCCCGCGGCACCGCGACGGTCTCCCAGCAGGAGTGGGACGCCGCCGCGGGCAAGGTGCTCGGCGACCTGCAGAACCTCGAGGACGGCCTGCGCGCCGACCTCGACGAGCGGGAGCGGTCGGCCTCCCTGGGCATGCTGCTGCGCATCTGCCTGCTCGGCGGCATCGGCCTGCTGGCCGTGGTCTGCTCGCTGGTCATCGCCTGGCGGGTGGCGCGCAGGCTGATCCAGGAGAGCCGGGCGCTGGCCGAGACCGTCGGCGAGTTCACCCGCGACCAGCTCCCCCTGCTCGCCGAGATGGTGCGCCGGGGCGACAAGATCACCGATCCGGGCAACCCCTCCGGCGTCCGGTTCAGCGTCACCGAGATCGAGCGCATCTTCCGCTCGTTCGCCGCCGCGCGCGCCGCCGTCCTGGAGGCGGCCCGGCACGAGGCCGCCACCATGGGCACCGTCCGCGACGTGTTCGTCAACCTCGCCTCCCGCAACCAGGCGCTGCTGCACCGGCAGCTGTCGCTGCTGGACCAGATGGAGCGCGAGGCCGACGACCCCGACGAGCTGGCCCGGCTGTTCCAGCTCGACCACCTGGCCACCCGGATGCGGCGGCACGCCGAGGGCCTGGTCATCCTGGCGGGCAAGGCGCCCGGCCGCGGCTGGCGCTCGCCCGTCCCGCTCATGGACGTGGTGCGCGGCGCGGCCTCGGAGGTGGAGGACTACACCCGGGTCCGGGTGCTGCCCATGCCGGGGATCGCGGTGCTGGGCCCGGCCGTGGCCGACGTCATCCACCTGCTGGCCGACCTCGTCGAGAACGCCGTCCAGTACTCGCCTCCGGACGCCCCGATCGAGGTGTGCGGGCAGGGCGTCGCCGCCGGATACGTGCTGGAGGTCGAGGACCGCGGCCTGGGCCTGCCCCCCGACGTGCTGGAGGAGCTCAACGAGCGGCTGGCCGCGCCGCCGGACCTCGCCCTCACCGACAGCGCGCGGCTCGGCCTGTTCGTGGTCGCCCGGCTGGCCCGGCGGCACGACATCAAGGTCTCCCTGCGCTCCTCCCCCTACGGCGGCACCACCGCGGTGGTCCTCCTCCCCGACCGGATCCTCAGCACGGACATGCCGGAGCCGGCGCCCGCCGAGCGCGCCGAGAGCGACGCCGCGGTCCCCGCCCGCGCCGTGCTGGAGCCGGCGCCGGACCCCGGGCCGGCGCGGCCCGCGCCCGTCCGCCCCGTCCTGGTGGAGGAACCCCCCGCGGAGCCGGAGTTCCACCAGGGCCTGCCCCGGCGGCGGCGCAAGTCCCCGGCCTCCGCTCCCGCCGAGGCGGCTCCCGCGGCGCCCGCGCCGCCGGAGCCCGCCGCTCCCGACCCCGCCGGACCCCGGCTGCCGGCCGCCGGAGCCGAGCGCTCCCCCGACGACCTGCGGCTGCGCATGTCGGCGATGCAGCGCGGCTGGGAGCGCGGCCGTTCCGAATCGGCGTCCCTCGCCGACGACCCGTCCCTTCCCCCTGAGGAGCACCCATGACCGAACCCGGTGATCTCAACTGGCTGCTCGACAACCTGGTCACCCGGGTGGCCCAGGTCAGGCAGGCGATCGTCCTGTCCAGCGACGGCCTGGTCGTCGGCCAGTCCCGGGGGCTGGCCCGGGACGACGCCGAGCACCTGGCCGCGCTGGCCTCCGGCTTCCAGAGCCTGGCCCGCAGCACCGGCGAGCAGTTCCAGGGCGGCGCCGTCCGCCAGACGATCGTGGAGATGGACGAGGCGTTCCTCTTCGTCACCTCCGCGGGGCAGGGCGCCAACCTGGCGGTCCTGGCCGACGCCAAGGCCGACGTGGGCGTCATCGCCTACGAGATGGCCATGCTGGTCACCCGGGTGGGGCGGCACCTGTCCGCGCGGCCCCGGACGGCGAGCCAGGCATGATCGGTCACGAGTGGCTCGACGAGGAGGCGGGGCCGATCGTCCGCCCCTTCACCCTCACCGGGGGACGCACCTCCTCGGGGCATCCATCCGATCTCGATCTGATGACACTCGTGGTATGCGTTTCCGAACCGGTGTACGGTTCGCTGCTCCTGTCTCCGGAGCACGAGGCGATCCTGCGCCTCGCCCAGGGTCCGCTGGCGGTCGTCGACATCGCCGCCGAGCTCGACCTCGCGGTGGGCGTGGTGAAGGTGCTGCTCGGCGATCTGCTCGCGGACCGGCGCATCACGGTGCGCCGTCCCGCTCCGGTGGCACAGTTCCCCCATCCCAGAATCATCGAAGAGGTAATTCATGGACTCCAGGCCCTCTGAGGCCGAGCTCGCCGTCAAGATCCTGGTGGCGGGCGGGTTCGGCGCGGGGAAGACCACGCTGGTCGGCTCGGTCAGCGAGATGCGCCCCCTGCGCACCGAAGAACAGCTGACCGAACGCAGCGTCGGGGTGGACGACGTCGCCGGTGTGGAGCAGAAGCGCACCACCACGGTGGCCATGGACTTCGGCCGCATCACCCTGCGGACCGGGCTGGTGCTCTACCTGTTCGGCACCCCCGGCCAGGACCGCTTCTGGTTCATGTGGGACGAGCTGTCCGAGGGCGCGCTGGGCGCGGTCGTGCTGGTCGACACCCGGCGGCTGGCCGACTGCTTCGCCTCGATCGACTACTTCGAGCGGCGCGGCCTCCCGTTCATCATCGCGGTCAACACCTTCGAGGGCGGCAAGAACCACACGCCCGACGACATCCGCGTCGCCCTCGACCTCGACCCCGACATTCCCGTCATCAACTGCGACGCGCGCAGCCGCGAGTCCACCCGCCAGGTCCTCATCACCCTGATGGGCCACGTCATGACCGCGATGGCCCGCCGCTAGCCTTTGCCGGACCTTGACCGGCGTGCCTCGGGGGCACGTTAGGAGAGTCGGCACTCTTCGGATTACAACGGTTACTCTCAACCACCACGGGAGACCGTCGATGATCCACAGCTTCAGGCGCAGTACCGGCGCCGTCACGCTCGTCTCGGCCCTGGCGGTCGCGGGGCTCGCTCCAGGGCTCTGCGCATCCGCCCGCGCCGCCGACGGGCAGCCGGTGCCGGTCCAGCCCCGGTGGCAGCAGCCGAAGGACCGGCCCAAGTCACTGGTACGGCCGGCCCGTCCGGCCACGCCCGCCAAGGTGCGGAAGAAGAAGCGCAGAGCCGTCCGCCCCGTCGAGGCGCGGCGGCCGGAGATCCGGTTGGACATGGGCGGCCCCGAGGGGCCGCTCGTGCCCGGCCGCACCTACGAGTGGCCCTACTCCCTGACCAACCTGGGCACGAAGAAGGCCGAGGAGGTCGTCTTCGTCGCCCCGGTCCCCTACGACCTGGAGTTCGTCTCCGGGCAGGGGAACTGCTCGATGCAGGGCCCGAAGGTGCTCTGCTCCGTCGGCTCCCTGGGCGAGGGCAGGACCTACTCCGGCGTGATCACCACCAAGGTGGTGGAGAGCGCCAAGCCCGCCTCCACCGTCCAGGGCAAGGTCACGGTCGAGTGGAGCGGCGGCAGCACCAGCGGCGCCTTCCCCGCCCACTCCGTCTCCCCCGCCTCGGACCTGGTGGTGACGGCCAACGGCCCGGCGCAGCTGCAGGCCGGCCAGCAGATCACCTACACGTTCACCGTGGAGAACCGCGGCCCGTCCCCGGCCACCGGGGTCACCGTGAGCACCCCGGCCGCCTCGACCACGCAGACCACGGTGCAGATCGTGGGCGGCCAGGGCTGCACCGCGCAGGGCGACCAGGGCGTCACCTGCCAGCTGGGCACCCTGGAGGCGCAGCAGAGCAAGACCTTCCAGGTCGTGTTCAAGGCGACGCCCAAGGCCTCGGCCGGGCTGATCTACGTCAAGCGCTTCGAGGTCGTCTCCGGCGTGCCCGACCTCAACCCCGACGACAACCACACCGTCGTCCGCCCCACCGTCATCAGGTACCTCCCGACCCGGGACCGGGAGGAGTTCCCCCGCCCCGTGCGGCCCCGGCCGATGCCGCACCTGCCCGAGGGCGAGGCCCCGCGCCCCCGGCCCGTCGCCGAGGCGCCCGAGGGTCCGGCCGCGCCGGTCACCGCGCCCGTCCCGGCGCCGCGCACGGCGGTGGAGCTGCCCGACTCCGGCGGCGACGTCCGGTCGCGGGTGGACCTGGCACTGGCCCTCCTGGGCACGGGCCTCATCCTGGTGGGGATCGGCGCCCGCCGCAGGCGCGCCGGCTCCCGTTAGGGCGGCGGAGTCAATCGCCGGGCGCCGGACGGGCGCCCGGTTCTCCGTCCGCGGGGGCTGCGGGCTGCTCCAGCGGGGTCCTGCCCCGGGCCAGCAGCCAGATCATCGCGCCGAAGGAGGCGACCTGCAGCGGCCAGCCCAGCGCGATCTTGGCGGTGCCCAGCCAGCCCACCATCCCGGCCAGGTACAGCGGGTACTGCACCACCACCCGCAGGAGGCACGGCAGCACCAGCAGCCAGGTCAGCCGGGAGCACAGGCGCACCACCGCCGGATTGCTCCGCCAGGCGGTCGGATCGCCGGTGACCGAGCCGATGATGAACCCCACCACCGGCCAGCGCACCACGATCGAGAAGATCATCGCCGCCGCGTAGCCGGCGTTGTACAGGATGCCCGGCAGGAAGGCGTCCTCGGCCTTGCCGGTGCGCAGCGCGAAGAACGCCGCGATGCCGATGCCGAAGAGGCTGTTGAGCACGAACTGCACGGTGGAGCGCTGGGCCAGCCGGACCACCAGCAGCAGCACCGCCGAGCCGACGCCCAGCCCCACCGACAGCCGCAGGTCGTGCGTGATCAGCCAGGAGAGGGTGAAGGCGATCGTGGGGACCGCGCTCTCCACCGTCCCGCGCACCCCGCCGAGCGCCTTGCTCAGCTGGGTGCGGACCGCCGCTTCGACGGTCTGCCTGGCCTGCTCGTCGGTGGACTTTGCGAAGGCGTCGGCCTCTGTCACGTGGTTCCCCGAAGCTCGTAGCGCGGATTGAAGATGACCTTGCGCCCGTCCTGGAGGCTCACCAGCCCCTCGGCGCGCAGCCGGCGGCCCGGTTCGATCCCGGCGATGCGGCGGCGGCCCAGCCAGACGAGGTTGACCACGTCCGAGCCGTCGTAGAGCTCGGCCTCCAGGGCCGGAGCCCCGCCCCGGGGGCGCAGGGTCACGGTACGTAGCGTACCGGCCACCTGCGCGCGGCGGCGCTCCCCGCACTGGGCGATCGGCGTCGCGCCCTCAGCGCCCGTGTCCTTCTGGAGCTCCTCCGCTTCGAGCTCGGCGTTGCTGGAGGCGAGGCGGCGCAGGAACCTCCGCAGGCCGCCCCTCTCAGGCGCTTCGTCCATGCAGCAGAGGCTACGGCATCCCGTCCCCTTCCCGGCAGTCCGCGTTCGCCCCGCGATCATCGGCGCCCGTCGGCTCCGTCACACGGCCTCGGCTCCCGGACGCGCCCGCAGCCAGGACCCGCCCAGCGCGCACAGGGCGACGGCCGCCAGCCCGCCGAGCGCGGCGCCGGAGAACGCGGCGCGGTTGCCCGAGGCCTCCTGGAGCCAGCCGGCCAGCGCGGAGCCCGCCGAGGTGCCCACCGTCATGAACGCCACGATCCAGGCGAACGCCTCGGTGACGGTGCCGGCCGGCGCCAGCCCCTCGACGAGCCCGAAGACGCAGGCCAGGACGGGGGCCAGGCAGACGCCCGCCAGGTAGGACAGCAGCGCCATGACGGGCGGGGAGGGGGTGAGCGCCAGCAGGGCGTATCCGGCGGCGAGCCCGGCCAGCAGCGGCAGGACGCGCCGCTCCGGCGCGCCCGCCCAGACCCGCGCGCCGTAGACCAGGCCGCCGGTGAGCGCGCCCAGCGCGTTGACCGCCAGCAGCCAGCCCGCCGCCTTCGGCTGCCCCGCGCCCTCGGCGTAGGCGGGCATCGCCACCATGATCACGCCGAGGCTCAGCCCGACGAAGCCCAGGCAGGAGGCGAGCAGCAGCAGGCCGCGGGAGCGCAGCGCGCCGGCCCAGTGCGCGGTGTGGGGCTCGCCCCGCCACTCGCGCGACGGGCGCGAGGTGATCACCACGAGCGTCCCGGCCAGGCCCAGGAGCGCCGCGGTGTACAGGGGCGCGGTGCCCGAGGCCAGTCCGGCCAGGACGACCAGCAGCGGGCCGAAAGTGAAGAGCAGCTCCTGCGCCGCGGCGTCCATGGCGTAGGCGGCCTGCACCTGGTCGGGCCGGTGCAGCACGCGGGGCCACAGGGCGCGCAGCCCCGGCTCCAGGGGCGGGGTGAAGAAACCCGCCAGAGCCACGGTGAAGACCGCCAGCGGGAGGGAGGAGATCCCGGTCAGGGCGAAGAGCACGAACCCCAGACCGGCCAGCAGGGCGCTGGGGAGCAGGATCCTGGGCTGCCCCAGCCGGTCCATCATGCGGCCCAGGACGGGCTGCCCGGCTCCCGTCGCCAGCCCGTGGACCGCCGACAGTGCGCCCGCCAGGGCCCAGCTCCCGCCCTCGGCGCGGGTGAACAGCGTGATGGCCAGGACGCCCATGCCGTTGGGCAGCCGCCCCAGCAGGGTGCCGCCGAGCAGCCGCGCCGCCCACGGGGCGCGCAGGAGGTCCAGATAGACGCTCATTTTTCTCCTCGCTTGGGGGGATCTGCGGGGATGTGCGAAGGTAATACGTATGACGTGGCGGCCCCAGGGGCATGGGCGATGTTTCCGCCGTGCGTCCGATACGTAATACTTCGTTTTCCACCAGCCCTCACCCTAATCTCAAGGTGCCCGATGCCTGCAGACACTCCGCCCACGAGCAAGGACGTGGCAGCGGCGGCGGGAGTCTCCCAGTCCACCGTCTCGATGGTGCTCAGCGGCAAGTGGCCCGGCAGGGTCTCCGAGCGCACCGCGCAGAAGGTCCGCGCCGCCGCCGAGCGCCTCGGCTACCGCCCCAACCCCGCCGCCCGCAACCTGCGCCTGGGCCGGACCCGCACGATCATGCTCGTCATCCCGACGATCACCGCGCCGTTCTTCGCCTCCGTCCACCTCGGCGCCGCCCGGGTCGCCGCCGAGCACGGGTTCAGCCTCGTCGTCTTCACCTGGCCGCTGGAGCCGGGCGGGCCCTTCGACGGGCCGCAGGAGGCCATCGACGGCATGCTCGCCTCCTCCATGGCCGAGGCGACGCTGGCCGGCATGCGGCGGCCCGTCCCGCTGGTCATGCTCGACAGCGACCCGGCGGGCACCGCCCCCACCGTCAACTTCGACATCGACGGGGCCATGCGGGACCTGACCGGGCACCTGGCGGACCTGGGCCACCACCGGATCGGGCACGTGGCGGCCGACATCGACGTGTGGACGTTCCAGTGCCGGGCGGCGGCGCTGGCGGCCCGGGTGCCCGACGTGGTCACCGAACGGGCGGCGATCAGCTTCACCACCGGCTTCGAGGCCGCGACGCGGCTGCTGACGCGGCACGACCGGCCCACCGCGCTGGTGTGCGACGACGACACCCTGGCCGTCGGCGCCTACAAGGCGGCGCGGGCGCTCGGCCTCGACGTGCCGGGCGACGTGGCCATCACCGGCTTCGACGACATGCTCCTGGCCGAGGCGCTGGAGCTCACCACGGTCCGCCTGCCGGCCGAGCAGCTCGGCGCCCGGGCCATGCTGGGCCTGCTGGACCTGCTGAACGGGCGCACCCCGCCCCGGCCCGTACTCCCCGCCGAGCTGGTCATCCGGCGCTCGACGTCGCCCTCCGCCCCGCTCACCACCGACGGCCACACCGAGCCCGCGGCCCGTACCGCCTCCTGAGCGCCGCCCCGCGACGGCGAGGGGCGGAGACGGCGGTGCCGTCCGGGGCCCTCCTCCCGTCGGGACGGGCACGTCATGCGGGCGCGCTCAGCGCACCTCGCTGATCTCGGGGCCGCGCTGGAACGGGTCGAACCCGTCGTCCTCGGACTCCTCCTCCTGCTGGGCGAAGGCCTGCTGCGCCTCGGCGGGCAGGGTGAGCTCCAGCAGCTCGCGCGGCGGCATCGGGTGGTCGCCGCGGACCACGACCACCTGGCGGAACACGTCCTCCAGGAACTGCCACTGCTCCTCGTCCTGCACCGCGGCGCCGGTGACGACGGCGCGCAGGAACCAGCGGGAGCCGTCCACGCCGATGAAGCGCAGCGGCTGCCAGGCGTAGCCCTGGTCGATGATCTCCTGCGGGATCTGCTCGCGCATCTCGGCGGGCATCTGCTCCAGGACCTCGGGGGTCAGCGGCGCCGGGATCATCGCGTGCAGCTCGGGGCCGAACGGGCCGTCGGCGTCCTGCACCTGGCCCTGGGCGTTCTCGGTGACCTCCTCGGCGAGCTCCTTGCGCAGCTCGTCCCAGATGCCCGAGCGCTTGGGGGCGGCCAGCGCCTGCAGCTGCATGCTGCTCTCCCCGGCGACCACGGTGATCGCCACGATCCGGCCGTTGACCGGGTTGCCCTCGGCGTCGAACTCGTTGGGCTCGAGGTTGACCTGCACCTCGATGCCGGGCCCGATCGGCACCTGCAGCGCGCCGAAGTCCAGCCGCTCCATCTCGGGCACGGTGTCCACGGCGGCGTCCCAGGGACCGCCGGCGGCCTCACCCGTCTCGGGCGCCTCGGCCTCGGTCCCGGCGGGCTCCGCCGCCGGCTTCTCTTCCTGACGACGACGTCCGAAAGCCACTTTGTCCACTCCTTCGTTATGGGTGCGCCCGCTGAGCGTATCCCCCGGTGGAGCCGAAACCGCCGCTTCCACGGGCCGATCCCGGCAATTCAGCCACCTCGTGGAAGGCGGCCCGCTCCACCTTCTGGATCACCAGCTGGGCGATGCGGTCCCCGCGGGACAGCCGCACGGTCTCGCGGAGGTCCGTGTTGATCAGGGTGACCATGATCTCACCCCGGTACCCCGCGTCCACGGTGCCCGGCGCATTGACGAGTGTCACCCCCAATTTAGCCGCCAAACCCGAACGCGGATGGACAAAAGCGGCAAAGCCATCGGGCAGGGCGATCGCCAGCCCCGTGGGCACGACCTCCCGCTCCCCCGGCTCCAGCACCACGTCCCGCGCCGCGTGCAGATCGGCTCCGGCGTCCCCGGGATGCGCATAGGCCGGCACCGGCAGCTCCGGATCCAGCCGCTTGAAGAGCACCTCGACACTGCTGCGCACGTCTCTCCCCGATGTCCCCGGCCTCGAACCGCCCTCCCGGACGGCCACCAGGGGAACCCTACCGCTCCGAAACCCGTTTCCAGGTGCGTGGAGCGCGCCTCAGATCTGTTCGAAGGGCACCGCGTAGGGGACGCCGACGGCGGCTCCGGTCTCCGCGACGATCGAGCGGATCATGCCCTCGGTGTCGAGGTCGCCGTCGAGGTTGGCGAAGTAGGCCTCGTGGGCGCGCAGGGCGTGCAGCCCCGTCTCCACGTGGCCGGTGACGTCCGTGTAGTGCCCGGCCTGCGGGGAGTTGGCGAAGAGCGCGAACCGCACGCCCTGCCAGGCGGGCTCGGCCAGGTCGCGGAAGACCCACGGGTTGGCGGCGTCGCGGATCCCGTCCACGACGGCCGGGCCCAGGACCCGGTGGTCGGCCATGTTGAAGTTGCCGCCGCCGAACGTCTCGCGGAAGTTCAGGGAGATCACGACCTCCGGGCGGTGCCGCCGGATCGCCCGGGCCAGCGCGCGGCGCAGCGGCAGGCCGTACTCGAGCACCCCGTCGGGGAAGCCGAGGAACTCCACGGTGTCCACGCCCACCCGGCGCGCCGCCTCGATCTGCTCGGCCTCGCGCAGCGGCCCCACCCGCTCGGGCTCCATCGACTGGATGCCCGCCTCGCCGCTGGTCGCCAGGACCTCGACGATCTCCTTGCCCTGCGCCGTCCAGCGGGCGATCGCCATGGCCGCCCCGTACTCCAGGTCGTCGGGGTGCGCCACGATCGCCAGAGCGCGCTGCCAGTCCTCTGCCACCGGTTCCATGAACCCACACTAATCTGTCCGGGATGAGCGTACGGATCGCAAGGCGCGTCCCCCCGGCGGCCCTTTCGGCGGTGCTCCTGGCGGGAGCCGCGGCCTGCAGCGGGGGCGGCGACACGACCGCCGTGCCGGTGACCCTGCCGCAGACGGCGCACTCGTCCGCGCCTTCCCCGGGACCCGCCCGGCTCGTGCCCACGGGCCCCGCCGAGCGGGCGCCCGCGGCGGCGCCGAAGGTGGCGCCGGGCGTCTCGGCGCGGTGGGTCGTCTACGACCGGACCACCAAGAAGATCACCAGTCGGCGGTCGGCGCACAGGACCGTCCGGTCGGCCTCGGTGGTGAAGATCCTCATCGCGCTCGACTACCTGCAGCGGCGCGGCGGGAAGGTCGCCTCCGCCGACGCGGCGCGGTTCCGGGCGATGCTGCGCTCCAGCGACGACAAGGCGGCCACCCACTTCTGGAACCTGGGCGGCAAGGGCGCGCTCGTCAAGCGGATGAGCAGGAGGATCGGCCTGACCGACACCGCGCCGCCGCCCGCCGCCCAGCCGGGCTACTGGGGCTACACCGCGATCAGCGCCATGGACGTCGCCAAGACCTACCGGTACCTGCTGGAGAAGGCGTCCCCGCGCGTCCGTTCGACGATCATGGGGCATCTGCGCAGGGCCACCAGGTGCGGCACGGACGGGTTCGACCAGTCCTTCGGGCTCCCCGGCGCCACCAAGCGGGCCGGCGCGGTCAAGCAGGGCTGGTCCGGCTTCGGCCTGACCCCGCCCTATCCGTGCACGAACGGCGCGCGGTCCGCCGGCGGCGCGCGGTTCGTCCCGGCGGCCGCCCCCGACCTGGGCCTGGGCCGCCCGGTGCTGCACACCACGGGGACCGTCGGCGGGCAGGACCGCTGGATCGTCGTCGTCCTCACGCTCAACCCGGCGGGCGCGTCCTACCGCTCGTCCGTCAACCGCATCACGGCGCTCACCAGATCGTTGACCAAGGGGCTTTAGCGGGCGCTCCGGCCCCGGAACACCCGGCCCGGCGACCTGCGAGGAGCAGTACCGGGCCCCGCGAGAGGTCGGCGGACCCGTCTCGCCGTGGGCGGCGCGTCGCGGGGAACTCCGATCGAGGGCGTGGAGGAGGTTCCGGTCGGGGTAGGTGTTGATCTGCCGGGCAGCCGACCGGCGGGGCCGGAGGACGATGAGGGGGTGCGTCGTGCAGGATGCGGACGGCCCGGGCGGCCGGGGATGAGATGGGAGAGGAGAACGCAGGGGTCCCGCAGGGCGGGCTGAGCTCGGCGGAGGCCGCCGCCCGCCGCGCCTCCGGGCTCTCCAACGACGCACGGCGGCGCACCAGCCGCAGCGTCGGGGAGATCCTGCGCGCCAACGTCCTCACCCGCTTCAACGCGCTGATCGGCTCCCTGTTCGTCCTGGTGATGGTCTTCGGCCAGTGGCAGGACGGGCTGTTCGGCGTGATCGCCCTGGCCAACACCGTGATCGGCGTCTCCCAGGAGCTGCGCGCCAAACGCACCCTCGACCGCCTGGCGGTGGTCGGCGAGCAGCGGGTCCCGGTGGTGCGGGACGGGCGGCGGGTGGAGGTGCCGCAGGACGGAGTGGTGCTCGGCGACCTGATCCTGGTGGAGGCCGGGGACCGCATCGTGGTGGACGGCCCGGTGGCGGTGTCGCGCTCACTGGAGCTCGACGAGTCGCTGCTCACGGGAGAGGCGGATCCCGTCCCCAAGGAGCCGGGCGACGAGGTGCGCTCGGGCGGTTTCGTGGTGGCGGGCGGCGGCGCCTACACGGCGGCGGCGGTCGGCCGCGACGCCTACGCGGCGCGGTTGTCCGAGGAGGCGAGCCGGTTCACGCGGACGCGCTCGGAGCTGCTGGAGGGCATCGACCGGTTCCTGCGCGGCGTCACCTGGCTGCTGGTGCCGGTGGGAGTGCTGCTGGCGGTCAACCAGTTCCTTTCCGCCGACGACCTGTCCGAGGCGGTGGTCGGCGCCGTCGCGGGAGTGGTCACCATGGTGCCCGAGGGGCTGGTGCTGATGACCGGTATCGCCTTCGCGGTGGGGGTGGTGCGGCTGGGCCGGCGGCGCTGCCTGGTGCAGGAGCTCCCCGCGATCGAGGTCCTGGCCCGGGTCGACGTGCTGTGCGTCGACAAGACCGGCACGCTCACCGAGCCGGGCATGGACCTGGAGCGGATCATCCGGCTCGGGCGCGACCTGCCGGTGGACGCCGCGCTGCGCGCGCTCGTGGCCGCCGACCCCTCTCCCAACCGCACGATGCGCGCCGTCGCGGACGGGCTGGGCGGCGGGCCGGGCGGCTGGTCCGCCATGTGCGCCGTCCCCTTCTCCAGCGCCCGCAAATGGAGCGGCGCGTCCTTCGGCGAGCACGGCGACTGGCTCCTCGGCGCGCCCGACGTCCTGCTGCCCCGCGGGGAGGCGCGCGAGGAGGCCGAGCGGCTCGGCGCCACGGGGCTGCGCATGCTGGCCCTGGCCAAGGCCCCCGGCGGCGGCCTGGCGGAGCTGGAGGGCGGCGCCGAGACCGCCCTGGAGCCCGCCGCGCTGATCGTGCTGGCCCAGCGTCCGCGGCCGGAGGCGCGCGACGCCCTGCGGTACTTCGCCGAGCAGGGGGTGGCGGTGAAGGTCCTGTCCGGCGACGAACCGGCGAGCGTCGGGGCGATCGCGTCGGTGCTGGGCCTGCACGGCGCGGACCGCCCGTACGACGCGCGCGGCCTGACCGCGGCGGATCTCGGCGATGTCCTGGAGGAGCGCTCGGTGTTCGGCCGCGTCACACCGCGTCAGAAGCAGGAGATGGTGCGGGCCCTCCAGTCGCGGGGGCACACCGTGGCGATGACGGGTGACGGCGTCAACGACGTCCTGGCGCTGAAGGAAGCCGATCTGGGCGTGGCGATGGGCTCGGGCAGCGGGGCGACACGGGCGGTGGCCCAGCTCGTGCTGCTGGACGACGACTTCACCGCCATGCCGCGGGTGGTCCTGGAGGGGAGGCGGGTGCTCGGCAACATCGAACGGGTCGCCAATCTGTTCCTCACCAAAACGGTGTACGCGATCCTGTTGTCGGTGCTGGTGGGGCTGGCCGGCGTGCCGTTCCCCTTCCTTCCCCGCCACCTGACGCTGATCAGCGCGCTGACCATCGGGATACCCGCGTTCTTCCTGGCGCTGGCGCCGAACCGCGAGCGGGTCAGGCCGGGCTTCGTGCCCCGGGTGCTGAGTTTCGCGGTGCCCGCGGGACTGGCCTGCGGGGTGGCGACCTTCGCCGGTTACCGCCTGGCCGTGGACCGGCCGTACACGGTCTTCGCCGAGAACAGGACCACCGCCACACTCGCGCTGTTCCTGCTGGCCCTGTGGGTGCTGGTGCTGATCGCCCGCCCCCTCACCCGGTGGAAGGCCCTCCTGATCGCCGTGATGGGGCTGTGCTTCGCGGCGGTGGTGGCCGACCCCCCGCTGCGCCGCTTCTTCGCCCTCCACCTCGGCGATCCCCGCAACGACGCGGTGGCCGCGCTGATCGCGGTGGGGACGGGCGCCGTCCTCTGGCTGGCGCTGCGGCAGGACTGGTACGGCCGTGCCGCCGACCTGCTGGGAAGGATCCGCCGACCGTTATGCCCTGATCACTGTGGGTACGGATGGCCATATGGAAAGGGATGAGGGGTCGCCGCCCGGCTGGCGGGACCGGGTCGATCCGTCGCGTTCCCCGCGCCGCGAGCCCGGGCCGATCAACGTGCAGCGCTACCGGCAGGTCCCCGCCTACGCCGGAATCGCGACCTTCCTGGGCCTGCCCCTGTGCCTCACCCCCGAGGACCTGCGGGCGGGCGGGGTCGAGGTCGCCGTGGTGGGGGCGCCGGTCGACATGGGGACCGGGCACAGGGGGGCGGCGTTCGGACCCCGGGCGATCCGCTCCAGCGAGTGGATCATGGCGCACACGCCGTCGGCCCTGATGGAGTCCGACACCAGGATCAACCCGTTCAACGAGCTCACCGTCGTGGACTACGGCGACGCGGCCGTCGACGCGATGAGCGTGGACGCCTCCATGGAGTCCGTCCGCGGCGTCGTGCGGGAGATCGCCGAGACCGGCGCCGTTCCCGTGGTGCTGGGCGGCGACCACTCCATCCTGTAGCCGGACGCCGCGGCGCTGGCCGACGTCCACGGAGCCGGCAAGGTGGGCGTCGTGCACTTCGACGCGCACGCCGACTGCGCCGAGCACTCCTACGGCCACCTGGCCTCCCACGCCACGCCGATCCGGCGGCTGATCGAGGACGAGCACGTCCCGGGCCGCAACTTCGTCCAGGTGGGGCTGCGGTCGGTGCTCATGCCCGACGACGAGCTCCTGGCGTGGATGCGCGGGCACGGCATGCGGTCGCACTTCATGGCCGAGATCGACCGGATCGGGTTCCCGGCGGTCCTGGACAAGGCCATCTCCCAGGCCTTGGACGGTCCCGAGTACCTGCACCTGTCCATTGACATCGACGTCCTCGACCCGGCCTACGCCCCGGGTACGGGAACGCCCGAACCGCCCGGCCTGACCACGCGCGAACTGCTGCCCGCGCTGCGCCGCATCTGCCATGAGACGCCGGTGGTCGGCATCGAGGTGGTCGAGGTGGCGCCCCACCTCGACCCCGGCGACACCACCGCGATGAACGCGCGCAAGGCGATCTTCGAGTGCCTCACCGGCCTGGCCCTGCGCAAGAAGGGCGTCCCGGGTCCGTCCTACCTCGATCCGATCGCCGCCGGCCTCGACGAGCCGCCCGAAGCCCGGGATCCCCGAAGCGGGTCTTGACCGGGCGGGGCCACAGGGGGTTGCATGAAACCGAACGTGGTTCTAACGGAGGCGGCGATGACGGTGCGAACGGCTGGACTGGCGGGGCTCGGACTGTCGGACCCGATGTTCTGGACCCGGCCCCTGGCCGAGCGGGACGCGGCGTTCGCCCACCTGCGCTCGCTGCCCGCCCCGGTGCGCTTCCCGGAGATCGACGTGCCCTTCATCAAGGGCGGCGACGGCTACTGGGCGCTGGTGCGGCACGCGGACGTGGTGGAGGCCAGCCGCCGCCCGGAGGTCTTCAGCAGTGAGCCCACCACCAACAGCATCGCCGACATGCCCGGCTACCTGGCGCGGTTCTTCGGGTCGATGATCAACATGGACGACCCGCGGCACGCCAAGATCCGGCGCATCGTCTCGCGCGCCTTCACCCCGCGCATGCTCGCGCGGCTGGACGACCGGATCGACGAGACCGCGCGCGGCATCGTCGACGGGGTGCTGCGCGGCGAGGGCACCGGCGACTTCGTCACGGACGTGGCGGCCCGGCTCCCCCTGAAGATCATCTGCGACATGATGGGCATCCCCGAGGCCGACCGGGAGATGGTGCTCGAACGCTCCAACGTCATCCTGGGCATCGGCGACCCCGAGTACGGGGTCGGCTCGCAGATCAGCCCGGTCAGCGTCGGCCTGGCCCTCACCCGGCTGCTCGACGCCGGGATGGAGCTGCAGCTGCTCATCCGCCGGCTGGGGCGCGAGCGCCGCCGCCGGCCCGGCGACGACCTCGTCACCGCGCTCGTGCACGGCAACGTCGACGGCGAGCGCCTCACCGACCAGGAGCTCGGCTCGTTCTTCATCCTGCTCGTCGTCGCCGGCAACGAGACCACCCGCAACGCCATCAGCCACGCGCTGAAGCTGCTGACCGTCCACGAGGACCAGCGCGCCCTCCTGCTGGCCGACCCGGCGGCCCGGATGCCCGGCGCGATCGAGGAGGTCGTCCGGTACGCCACGCCCGTCATCCAGTTCCGCCGCACCCTCGCCCGCGACACCGTCCTGAACGGCCACCCGCTGCGCGAGGGCGAGAAGGTGCTGCTGTTCTACAACTCCGCCAACCGCGACGAGGCGGTCTTCGCCGACCCCGACCGCTTCGACATCACCCGCTCCCCCAACCCGCACGTCGGGTTCGGCGGGCCGGGTCCGCACTTCTGCCTGGGCGCGAACCTGGCCCGCCGGGAGATCGGCGTGATGCTGCGCGAGCTCTACACCCGCGTCCCCTCCGTGCGCTCCACCGCCCCGCCGGACCGCCTCCTGTCCGGCTTCATCAACGGCGTCAAGCACCTGCCCTACGAGGTCTGAGAGGGGATCTCCGCCAGGGTCACCTCGACCTCGAACGGCTCGTCGCCCGGCTCGACGACCAGGTCGGTGATGACGCCCGCCGCGCGCAGGTCGGCCTCGGCGCGGGCGGCGAAGGGCGCCTCCGTGCCGCGCAGCGCCACGCGTGCCGCCTCAGCGCGCATGGACGTGCGGGCGGCGGACTTGGCCTTGCGGATCTGGCGCAGGGCGTCGGCGGTGGCGGCCAGGACCCGGGGGTCGCCGGTGAAGGGCAGCTCCTCGGGGGCCGGCCACGGCGCCCGGTGGACCGAGCCCTCGCGCCACCAGGACCAGACCTCCTCGGTGACGTAGGGCAGGAACGGGGCGAAGAGGCGGAGCATGACGTCCAGGGCGGCGCGCAGCGCGGCGCGGGCCGCCTCGGAGCCGGGGCCCTGGCCGTAGGCGCGCTGCTTCACCAGTTCCAGGTAGTCGTCGCAGAACTGCCAGAAGAACCGCTCGACGCGTTCCAGGGCCCGCGTGTAGTCGTAGGAGTCGAAGGCGGCGGTGGCCTCGGCGGCGACGCCCCGCAGCTCGGTGAGCATCGCCCGGTCCAGCGGCTCCAGGGCGTCGTCGGCGGCCGGCCCCTCCAGGCCCAGCACGAACTTCGAGGCGTTGAGGATCTTGAGGGCGAGCCGGCGGCCGACCTTGATCTGGCCGGTGTCGAAGGCGGTGTCGGTGCCCGGACGGCCGTTGGCGGCCCAGTAGCGCACGGCGTCGGAGCCGTACTCGCGCAGCAGGCCCATCGGGGTGACGACGTTGCCGACGGACTTGGACATCTTCTTGCGGTCGGGGTCGAGGATCCAGCCCGACAGCGCGGCGTTCGTCCACGGGAGCGAACCGGACTCCAGTTCGGCGCGGACGACCGTGGAGAACAGCCAGGTGCGGATGATGTCGTGCGCCTGGGGCCGCAGGTCGTAGGGGAAGACGCGGGAGAACAGGTCGGTGTCGTGCTCCCAGCCCCCGGCGATCTGCGGGGTGAGCGAGGACGTCGCCCAGGTGTCGAGGATGTCGGGGTCGCCGGTGAACCCGCCCGGCCTCCCGCGCTGCTCCTCGGTGTACCCGGCGGGCGCGTCGGAGGACGGGTCGACCGGCAGCTCCCCCTCGTCCGGCACGATCGGGTGGTCGTACCGGGGCTCGCCCGCCTCGTCCAGCGGGTACCAGACGGGGATGGGGACGCCGAAGAACCGCTGCCGGGAGATCAGCCAGTCGCCGTTCAGGCCCTCGACCCAGTTCTCGTAGCGCGAGCGCATGTACGCCGGGTGCCAGGCGATCTGGCGGCCCCGCTCCAGGAACCGCTCGCGCAGCGCCTCGTCGCGGCCGCCGTTGCGCAGGTACCACTGCCGCGTCGTGACGATCTCCAGCGGCTTGCTGCCCTTCTCGTAGAAGGAGACCGGGCGGACGACCGGGCGCGGGTCGCCCTCCAGCTCCCCCGACTCGCGCAGCATCGCCGTGATCCGCTCCCGCGCGGTGTGGAGGGTCTTGCCCGCCAGCTCGGCGTACGGCCCGGCGGGGACGTCCGCGGGCGGCTCGGCGGCCAGCCGCCCGTCGCGTCCGACGACGGCGCGGATCGGCAGGTTCAGCTCCCGCCACCACACGACGTCGGTGGTGTCGCCGAACGTGCAGACCATGACCGCGCCCGAGCCCTTCTCCGGATCGGCCAGGCGGTGCGCCAGGACGGGGACCTCGACGCCGAACAGCGGCGTGCGGACCGTCCTGCCGAACAGGCCGCGGTACCGCTCGTCGTCCGGGTGGGCGACGAGCGCGACGCACGCGGGCAGCAGCTCCGGCCGGGTCGTCTCGACGTGGACCGGCCCGTCGGGGCCCTGGAAGGCCAGCCGGTGGAAGGCGCCCGGGTGGTCGCGGTTCTCCAGCTCGGCCTGGGCGACGGCGGTGCGGAAGGTGACGTCCCACAGGGTGGGCGCCTCCGACAGGTAGGCCTCGCCCCGCGCCAGGTTGCGCAGGAACGCGCGCTGGGAGGCGGTGCGGGCGCGGGCTCCGATGGTGGAGTACAGGTGGTTCCAGTCGACCGAGAGGCCGACCCGGCGCCACATCTCCTCGAACGCCTTCTCGTCGATCTCGGTGAGCCGCTCGCACAGCTCGATGAAGGTGCGGCGGCTGACCGGGATCTGGTTCTTGCCGGGCTTCTCCGGCGGCTGGAAGTGCGGGTCGTAGGGCAGGGACGGGTCGCAGCGGACCCCGTAGAAGTTCTGGACGCGCCGCTCGGTGGGCAGCCCGTTGTCGTCCCAGCCCATCGGGTAGAAGACGGCCTTGCCGCGCATGCGCTGGTAGCGGGCGACCGTGTCGGTGTGGGTGTAGGAGAAGACGTGCCCGACGTGGAGCGATCCGCTGACCGTCGGCGGGGGCGTGTCGACGGAGTAGACCTCCGCGCGCTCCCGCGTCCGGTCGAAGGCGTAAGTGCCCCGCTCCGCCCACAGCACCACCCACTTGTCCTCCAGACCGTCGAGGGAGACCTTCTCGGGGACGGCTGGGATGCGTGGCGTCTGTGTCATGCGCCAAGGATAGAGAGAGGTCACAGCCCCGTCGCGCTTATTTCCCGGGGGCCACGGGGATGAAGGCGAGATCGCGATACCGTCGACGCGGTCGGAAAGTGACCGGACGCTTGAGGAGGAACGACGAGCATGCGGATGCGCCAGAAGCCGGATGTCGGCTGGAAGGTCTTCGTGGGGGTCGCCGGGCTGGCGGGCGGCTTCCTGGCCCGCAAGGGCCTGGAGTACGCCTGGACGAAGGGCACCGGCAAGAAGCCGCCGGTCAGCCCCGAGTCGCCGGACGTCACGCTGGGCGAGGCGCTCGGCTGGTCGGTGCTGATCGGCGTGGGCATGGAGGTCACCCGGGTGCTGATCAGCCGCGCCGCGGTCAAGCGCTGGGAGTCCGCCACGGGCGCGCTGCCGCTGCACCTGATGACGGACAAGATCACCGATGCGAAGGACAAGCTCACCGACTAGCGGCGGGCCGATCAGTCGGCCGGAGGGGGTCCGGGCGGCGGCAGTTCCGCAGGCCGGTGTTCCGGCGGCCTGCGGGCGTCGCGGTCCAGCCCCTTCGCCCCGCCGAACCGGGCGAGGTCGTCGCGCACCTTCTCCGCGAGCTTCTTGGTGGCGGCCCGGTTGAGCGTCCCGCCCGCCACGGCGCCGGTGAGGAACGGACCCAGCGTCGTCATGTGGCGGCCCATCGTGCGCAGCAGCCTTTTGCGCAGCGCCGTCTTGGCGGCGCTGCCCAGACCGGCGCTGAGCGATCCGGTCTCCAGCGGGTTGACGCCCCGCTGCTTGGCCCAGGCGGTGACGTGCACCATCGCCCGCTGGGCCGTACCGCCCTGCACCTGCACGCCGTGCACCTCGTGCAGCTCGGCGATCAGCTTGGTCTCGATCGCCGCCACCACCAGCGTCTCGGCGACGATCTGCGCGGGCGCGGTGAGCAGCAGCGGCGGGGCGGTGAACTGCACCGCCGCCAGTGCTCCACCGGCCGCGCCCACCGCCGTGGTGGCGTTCACGGCGGTCCGCGTCAGTTCGTCGGCGAGGGCCTGGGTGGACAGGCCCGGGTGGTGCCGGCGGAGCGTCTCCAGATCCCGGATGGGGATCCGGGGGGCGATGTCGGCGAACACCTCACCGAGCCAGCGGCCGCCGCGCAGGCCACCGGTACCGGCCCGCCGCGCGTTGTCGCTCAGCAGCCGGGCCAGTCTGGCCAGCATCTTGCCGCGGGTCGCGTTGTCCAGGTCCTCCGTACCGGACAGACGACCGATCAGCTCGCCCATCTCCTCGCGCTCGGTCTGCGGAGCGGGAAGGTGTTCGCCCTCTTCCGGCATGGTCAGGCCGCGCACTCGGTGCAGATCGGCTCGCCGTTCTTCTCCTTGGCGAGCTGGCTGCGGTGGTGCACCAGGAAGCACCTGGTGCAGGTGAACTCGTCCGCCTGCTTGGGAACGACCTTGAAGGACAGTTCCTCGTTGGACAGGTCCGCGCCCGGCAGCTCGGCGACCTCGCCGGCGTCCAGGTCCTCGTCGATGATCCCGGCCGACTTGTCGGTGCGACGGGCCTGCAACTCCTGCAGGCTGTCCTCACCGAGGTCGTCGTCGGTCTTGCGTGGGCTGTCGTAGTCGGTGGCCATCTCTCTCCATCCCCCTCACACCCTCGGGGCGCCGCCCTGAGGCTCCGTTCCTCTATATGCACCCCGTCGCGCGGATGTAACGCCCGAGAGGTCTAACTTGTGCCCGATCTTGGGCGGGAAATCCTGTCACGAAGTGTGACACTCAACACACATGTCGCAGTCATGTTCTCCAGTCGCGGAAACACCCTCGGACGTCCACGGCCGGCCTTCCTGCCCGGGAAGGCGGGTCGCGCACCGTGGAAGGACCCATATGGAGCGCTACCGCGGCGGGGATCATACCCCTTGGGGACGGCGGGAGGAGTCATGACATGACCACGTGCGACAAAAAACCGCAAGACATCGCCACTCTTGTGGCGAACAACACTGCTTCGTCCCACTGTCCCCACCGGGGAGGACCGAGCCGTCCGGGACACAGGTCCCTGGGGTAGGGGCGCGGCAAAGCTCTAGAAAAGGGCAGAACCTTGTACAGCACTCGCACGTCTGAACTAACGCGATATCGTCGCCGCTTGACATTCCGCTGACCTGGGAGGGGTCGCATGCCGAAGTACGCTCCGCTGGAGCAGGGTGACCCGACCTCACTCGGCGCATACGAGGTCGTCGGCCGCCTCGGCGTCGGCGGACAGGGCGCCGTCTACCTGGGCAGGACGGCCGGGGGCGAGCATGTGGCCATCAAGCTCCTGCACGCCCAGATGAACGCCGACCCCCAGGCCCGCGCCCGCTTCGTCCGCGAGGTCGCCGCCGCCCAGAAGGTGGAGCCCTTCTGCACCGCCCGCGTCATCGAGGCGCAGGTCGACGGCGAGCAGCCCTACGTGGTCAGCGAGTACATCGACGGGCCCTCCCTGCACGAGCTCGTCGCCACGCAGGGACCGCGCCCCGCGCAGGAGCTCAACCTGCTGGCCATCGGCATGCTGACCGCGCTCGCGGCCATCCACGAGGTCGGCATCGTGCACCGCGACTTCAAGCCCAACAACGTGCTCATCGCCGCCGACGGCCCCCGCGTCGTCGACTTCGGCATCGCCCGGACCGTCAACTCCCAGGAGAGCGCGGTCACCGCGACCGGCATGGTGGTGGGCACCCCCGGCTACCTCGCCCCCGAGCAGCTCACCGGCGCCCCGCTGCAGCCGAGCGTCGACATCTTCGCCTTCGGCGCCACCATGATCTTCGCCGCGACCGGCCAGTCGCCCTTCGAGGCCGAGACCCTCCCCGTCATCATCAACCGCATCCTCAACGACGACCCCGACCTGTCGGGGCTGCCGCCGGAACTGCGTCCGCTGATCTCCGGCTGCCTGGCCAAGGACCCCGCCCGGCGCCCCTCGGCGCTGGAGGCGCTGCTGCAGCTGGTGCCCCCGGCCGGCGGCGGCGCGGCCACACCCGGCCAGCGCGAGGAACTGCTCAACGAGGGCACCCGGATCGCCGCGCAGCTGCCGGTCCCGCCTCCGCCCCGCACCCCCGCCCCGGCGCCGTTCGCCCCGCCCGGCCAGCCGCCGGCGCAGCCCTACGCGGCGGCGCCCGGCACGGTCAGCCCCCAGCCGTTCCAGCAGCCCGGCCAGCCGGGCACCCCTCCGCCGTTCCAGCAGTCCGGGTTCCAGCCCGGCATCCAGCACGGCCAGCCGGGCTTCCAGCCCGCCCCGTCGTTCCAGCCCCCCACGCCGCCGCCGTTCCAGCCGGGCGGGCCGGGCGGTCCGGGGCAGGGCTTCCCGCCCGGACCCGGCACCCACGGCGCGTTCGCCCCGCCGCCGCCCGGCCCGCCGGCCCGCCGTTCCAACGGCCCGGCGATCGCCGCGATCGGCTGCTCGGTGCTGCTCATCCTGGTCCTGCTGATAGCGATCGTGGCGGTCGTCTCCGACAAGGACGACGATCCGCTCGTCTCCCCCACCAACGGCACCACCACCGAGCCGTCGCAGCAGCGGCCGCCGCAGCAGAACGACTCCGCCGCGTGCGACCCGCAGCCGTCCGACACCACCTTCTGCTCCGACTACGCCGGCACCTGGACGGGTGTCATCACCCAGGTCAAGCCGTCCAGCGGCCGCTACCAGGTCACCATCGTCATCCAGGAGGGCTCCTCCACCGGACAGGTGACCTACGCCAACGCCCCCGGCGCCGACACGACCTGGTCGTGCACGGGCACGCTGACCTTCCTGCACCACACCCCGGACGCCACCTACAAGACGGTCGTCCGCGAGAACATCACCCAGAAGAACAACGCCAAGTGCGACAGCGTCTCCTATGACGAGCTGTTCCCCAAGTCCTCCAACAAGAACGAGATGTTCTTCACCAACTTCTTCACTCAGGAAGAAGCCGACGAAGGCGGCGACGACTACAGCGCGATCGGCACTCTGACGAGGCAGTGAGCGCCCCCGGTCCGTCCGCCGTCGGCCCCCTTTCCCCTTCCCCCGCCACCTGCACGCCAGCACAACGCAGATGGGATCCCCCGTGTACCAACCCCCTGGCAACCCCCCTCCGTACGGCGGGACCCCGCCGCCCTTCGGCACGCCGCAGCCCTTCACCCCGGGCCCGCCTCCGCGCAGGTCCAAACTGCCGGCGCTGCTCCTGGTCCTGCTCGGCGTCGTGGTGGTCTTCGTCGTCCTCTTCGCGGTCCTGATCACCGTCCTGGACGACGAGGACGACCCCGCCGTCACCATCCCGCAGCAGCAGCCCCAGCAGCAGAGCAGCGCGCCGGCCGACACCCCGGTCTCCGGCGGGTTCGACTCCACCTACGCGGGGACCTGGCGGGGCGAGGTCAACCAGATCAAGCCCACCGTCAGCACGTACGTCGTCACCGTCGTCATCCAGCAGAACTCCACCACCGGGCAGATCACCTACGAGAACGCGCCGGGCGCCGCCTCGAACTGGTCCTGCTCGGGCACCGTGGAGTTCCTGCACCACACGCCCGGCGCGGACTACAAGTCCGTCGTCCGCGAGAACATCACCAGCAAGAACAACGCCAAGTGCGACACCTACTCCTACAACGTCCTGTTCCCCAAGCCGGACAACACCGGCGCGCTCACGGACGGCATGTTCATCAAGAACTACTTCGATGAAAGCGTCGCGGACGCCGACGACGACCACAACGCGATCGGCGAGCTGATCCGGCAGAGCTGAGCGCGGCACGCCGCCCCACGCGAAGGGGCCCGGGAGGACGTCCTCCCGGGCCCCTTCTCCGTGTTCCTACTGGTGCAGCGGAAGGCTGGCGGTGATGATGAGGCCGCCGTCCTGCCGCGGGACGGCCACGACGGTCCCGCGGTGCGCGGTGACCACCGAGCGGACGATGGACAGCCCCAGGCCCGCGCCCTTGGCCGACTCGATGCGGTCGCTGTTGAGCCGCCGGAACGGCTCGAAGAGGCGCTCCACCTCGTAGGCGGGGATCGTCGGGCCGGTGTTCTCCACCTGGCAGGTGGCGAACCCGTTCAGCTCCCCGGTGCGGACGTAGACCTCGCCGTCCTCGACGTTGTGCTTGAAGGCGTTCTCCACCAGGTTGGCCACCAGGTGCTCCAGCAGGACGGGGTCGCCGGTGGTCGCCGCGGAGGTCAGCTCGGTGTGCAGGGTGAGCTCCAGGGGGTTGCCGTCGGCGCGCTTGCCCATCGACTTCAGGACGGTCTCGGTGACCTCCTTGAGGTCGACGACCGCGTGCGTGGTCAGCTCCCGCTCGCTGCGCGCCAGCAGCAGCAGGCCCTCGATCAGCCGCTCGTGCCGGGCGTTGTTGGCCAGCAGCGTCCTACCGATGGTCAGCAGGTCCGGCGAGACGTCCGGGTCGGTGAGCGCGACCTCCAGCAGCGTGCGGTTGATCGCCAGCGGGGTGCGCAGCTCGTGCGAGGCGTTGCCGACGAACCGGCGCTGGGAGTCGAAGGCGTCGCCGAGCCGCTCCAGCATCGCGTCGAACGTGTCGGCCAGCTCCTTGATCTCGTCCTCGGGGCCCTCCAGCGCGATGCGCTCGTGCAGGGTGCTCTCGGACAGGCGGCGGGCCGCGGAGGTGATGTTCTGCAGCGGCGCCAGAGCCCGGTCGGCGACGACGTAGCCCAGGAACAGGGCGAGCACGCAGACCCCGCCCAGGGCGAAGAACATGCGCTTGATCAGCTGGGCCAGCATGTCCTGGCGGAGGTCGTCGACCGGCAACTCGTAGGTGGTGCCGTAGCCGTTGTAGAAGCCGAGCTTCCCGCCCGGCGGGAGCACCGCGCTGAAGGACTGGCCGACGAAGACGTAGGTGACCAGCATCAGCAGCACGCCGGCGAAGAAGAAGAGCGACCCGTACAGCAGGGTCAGCCGCATGCGGACGCTGACCCTGCGCGGCAGCTGCCGCAGGTCCGCCAGAAGGGTGCCCGGGGTCGTCACAGCCGATACCCCACCCCGGGGATCGTCTCGATGACGGGCGGGTCGCCGAGCTTCTTGCGCAGGGTCATCATCGTCACCCGCACCACGTTGGTGAAGGGGTCGATGTGTTCGTCCCACGCCTTCTCCAGCAGCTGCTCGGAGCTGACGACCACGCCCTCGGCGGCCAGCAGCACCTGCAGGACCGCGAACTCCTTGCGGGTCAGCTCCACCGGCCTGCCGTCCCGGGTGACGGTGAACCTGTTGGGGTCGAGCTCGATGCCCGACCGCGCGAGCACGGGCGGCAGCGGCGTGGCGGCGCGGCGGCCCAGCGCCCGCACCCTGGCGATCAGCTCCTTGAAGGCGAACGGCTTGGCCAGGTAGTCGTCGGCGCCCAGGTTGAGTCCGGCGACCCGGTCGTCCAGCTCCCCGGCGGCGGTCAGCATGAGGATGCGCGCGCCGTAGCGCTCGGCGACGAGCCGGCGGCACACCTCGTCCCCGTGCACCCTGGGCAGGTCGCGGTCGAGCACGACCACGTCGTAGGCGTTCACGGAGGCGCGCTCCAGCGCGCCCGCGCCCTCGTAGGCGACGTCGACGGCCATCGCCTCCCGCCGCAGTCCGGTGGCGATCGCGTCCGCCATCACCCGCTCGTCCTCGACGACCAGAACTCGCACTTGGTCTCCCCCTGTTCTCGCAACAGCATCCGTTATGTCACACACCGGGTAAGTGACCGGTAAGAAGCCCATGCGAGAATCTCACCCCCTCCAGGATATTTTTGGTTTAGACCACTGGACCAAGGGTAAGGAGGGCCTGACCCGGAAGGACCGCCCCCATGAGCGAACTGAACGAGACCATCCAGCAGCGGCTGGCCGAGGCGTACGAGTCGCTGCAGACGGCCCAGCGCGAAGGAGACATCTACCTGGCCGACCTGCGCCAGTCCGAGATCGACGAACTGCGCAGGATCGCGGCCAACCACGACCTTCCCCCGCACGCCGGCCTGCCGGCCTAGTCCCGCAGGGGATCCAGCGGGGCCAGCAGGTCGTGCAGCGGGCCGAAGAGGTCGGCGGCCGCGGCGATCGTGAGCTCGGGTCCCGGGGCCGCCCCCCGCAGCCCGCCGATCCTGCCGCCCGCCTCGGTCACGATCAACCGGCCCGCGGCGATGTCCCAGTGCTGCACGCCCCGCTCGTAGTAGCCGTTCACCAGGCCCGAGGCCACCATGCACAGGTCGATGGCGCAGGCGCCGTTCCTGCGGATGTCGCGGACGTGCGGCAGCACCCCCGCCAGCACCTCCGCCTGCGTGGCGCGGCGCTGAGACGCGTACCCGAACCCCGTCGCGATCAGCGCCTGCGCCAGCGGCACCCCGGCGCCGCAGCGCACCTGCTCGCCGTTGCGGAACGCGCCGCCGCCCTTGACCGCGGTGAACGTCCAGCCCCGGCGCGGCACCTCGATCACCGCCGCGACGGTCTCGCCGTCCCGCTCGGCGGCGATGCTCACCGCCCAGTCCGGCAGGTCGTACAGGTAGTTGACGGTGCCGTCGATCGGGTCGATCACCCAGCGGATCCCCGAGGAGCCCGCGCTGGCCCCGCCCTCCTCGCCGAGGAAGGCGTCCCGCGGCCGCGCGGCGCCGATGCGGTCGCGGATCAGCCGCTCGGCCGCCTCGTCCATCTGGGTGACGACGTCGGTGGCGCTGGACTTGACCGCCACCACCTCGGGGCCGGTCGGAGGCCGCTTGTCGATGAGCATGCGGCCGGTCTCCCGGGCGGTCTCCACCGCCAGATCCAGCAGGGAGTGCAGTTCGGCGCGGTCGTCGGCGGTCATGCCCGGGCCCTCTCGAACAGGTCGCGGGCCAGGGGGGCCAGCGCGGCGCCGGGCGTCGAGGCGCGGACCAGGGTCATGCCCAGCTCCTCGGCGGTCTGCCGGGCCTCGACGTCGAGGTCGAACTTGACCTCCATGTGGTCGGACACGAAGCCGATCGGCACCAGCGCCACCCGCTCGACGCCCTCGGCGTGCAGGTGCCGCAGATGGTCGAGCACGTCCGGCTCCAGCCAGGGCTGGGACGGCGGTCCGCTGCGGCTCTGGTAGACGAGGTCGTAGGGCTGGTCGGACCCGCTGGCCGCGTGCACCCGGCGGGCCGCCTCCTCCAGTTCCCGCACGTAGTCCTCGCGACCCGGCTGCGCCAGCGGCACGCTGTGCGCGGTGAAGACGAGCCGCGCCCCCGGCGCCTGGGCGAGCGCCTCGCGGGTGCGGGCGGCGAACGGCTCCAGGAACCCCGGCTCCAGGCAGTAGACCGGCAGCTTGGTGATCTCGGGCGCCCCGGGGACGGCGGCGCGGGCGCGGGCGATGTCCTCCAGGTACTGGCCGCTGGAGGAGTACCCGCTGTAGGCCGAGGTGACGAACGCCGCCGCCGAGCGGACGCCGTCCTCCTTCATCTGGGCGACCGTGTCCTCCAGGTAGGGAGGCCAGTTGCGGTTGCCCCAGTAGACCGGCACGTCGACCAGCTTGCCGATGGCGTCCTTCAGCTCACGGCACAGCTCGTTGATGGGGCTGACGCCCCCGAAGAGGTGGTAGTGCTCGGCCACCTCTTCCAGTCTCTCCCGCGGCACGTTCCTGCCTCTGGTGACGTTCTCCAGGAAGGGCATGACGTCCTCGGGGCCCTCCGGCCCCCCGAACGAGATCAGCAGCAGAGCGTCCATGGGCTCAGCCTATGAGAACCGCCGGGCGTAGGCGTCGGCGAGGGACAGGACCTTGCGCACGTACCAGTCGGCGTGGTTGTAGGCGTAGACGGCCTTGTAGAGGTCGCGCTGGGCGCCCGCGGCGCACAGGTAGCGGGCGGCCGAGGGGATGGCGTCGTAGGGGTTCATGATGTCGGCCTTGCCGTCCCGGTCGCCGTCCACGCCGTAGGACTTCCAGGTGGCGGGCATGAACTGCATGGGGCCGAGGGCGCCGGCGCTGGAGGGGCCGACGTTGGTGCCGTGGTCGCTCTCGACCTGCCCGATCGCGGCCAGGACCGTCCAGGAGAGGCCGGGGCAGGTGACGGCCGCCTTCTTGTAGAGGTCGAGGTAGCTGGAACCGGTCTGCGAGCCCGCGGCGGACAGGTCCACCACGGCCGCCTTCCTCCCCAGGACGGAGCGGACCTTCTTCGCGATGTCCGCGGAGGACGCGCCGGGGGCGTTGACCATCAGGGCCACCGAGGAGACCAGGCCCAGCGCCGCCCCGGTGCGCTCGCCCACCAGCAGGTCCACCTGGGGGATGCCCAGCGGCGCGGTGCCGCCCAGGACGACGTCCGGGGCCGAGCGGGCGACGATCTGGTAGGGGCGGCCGAGCTCCAGCCTCAGCTCCCGTGCCGTGCGGCCGGCGGCCACGAACCTGTCGGCGGCCAGCGCGGCCCACAGGTCCTGGTTCCTGGCGGTCTCCGGGGAGGTCCAGGACCGGAACCGCGAGGGGTCGACGGCGAAGACGTTGACACGCCTGCCCTCCAGGGTGACCGCGCCGCCGTCCACCACGATCACGTCCCGCACCCGGCGGATGCGGCGGACGCGTTCGACCTGCGCGTCGTCCACTCCGGTGGCGACGACCGCGAGGACGTGCGGGGGCACGACGCGCTCCAGCGGCGCGACCTGCTCGGCCACCACCATGTCCGCGGTGATCCGCGATCCCGGCGCCTGCGCCTCCGTCCGGCCGTCCTCCTCCCCCAGCCGCGCGGCCAGCCAGCCCGCGCCGACCGTCAACGCCAGCACGAGGACCACGGACAGGACGGTGAGCAGCCGGTTTCTTCTCACCTCGGCAGGCTATCGGGCCGCCTCGGACCACTGCGGGGCCGCCGGTACGGTGAGGGCGGGAAGAGCAGCGCGCCGCCACCTTTTGTCACAATTACATAACGTTCCAAAATGTGAATTTTCCTCACAAATGGTGGAGCACTACTCTCCTCCCATGCCTCCTGAAACCTCCCCCGGCGTCTGGCGCAACTGGGCGGGAAACCAGCAGTCGACCCCGGTCCGGACGGTCTTCCCCCGGTCCGCCGAAGAGGTCGCCGAGCAGGTCCGCCGCGCCGCCGAGGACGGCCTGACCGTCCGCATGCCCGGTACCGGCCATTCCTTCACCGGGGCGGCGCTCACCGACGGGGTCCAGCTCAGCCCGCGGGAGCTGACCGCCGTCCGCTCCATCGACACCGCCACCGGCCTGGTCACCGCCGAGGCGGGGCTGCCGCTGTGGCGGCTCAACCGGCTGCTGGAGGAGCACGGCCTCGCCCTGGCCAACATGGGCGACATCCAGGAGCAGACGATCGCCGGCGCCTCCCAGACCGGCACCCACGGCACCGGGCGCGACCACGCCGGGCTCGCCTCCCAGGTCGTCGGCCTGGAGATGGTGCTGGCCGACGGGCAGAAGGTCACCTGCTCGCGCACCGAGCGCCCCGACCTCTTCGCCGCCGCCGTGGTCGGCATGGGCGCGCTGGGCGTCGTCACCGCCATCACCTGGCAGACCGTCCCCGCCTTCCTGCTGCGCGCGCAGGAGGAGCCGATGGCCTGGGACGAGGTGCTCTCCCGGCTGGACGAGCTGGAGGCCGACAACGAGCACTTCGAGTTCTACTGGTTCCCGCACAGCGAGGGCTGCCTGACCAAGCGCAACAACCGCGTGGACGGCCCGCGCGAGCCGCTGCCGGGCTTCAGGGCGTGGCTCGACGACGAGTTCCTGTCCAACCAGGTGTTCGGCGTCGCCCAGCGGGTGACCCGGCGCCTCCCCGGCAGCATCGGGCCCATCAACGGGATCTCGGCCAAGCTGCTCGGCGCGCGCGCCTACACCGACACCTCCTACAAGGTGTTCACCACCTCCCGCACCGTGCGCTTCAAGGAGCAGGAGTACGCGATCCCGCGCGAGCACCTGGTGCCCGCGCTGCGCGAGATCCGCGCCGCGTTCGACCGGCACGGGTGGCGGATCAGCTTCCCCATCGAGGTGCGGGTGCTCCCGGCCGAGGACGCCTGGCTGTCCATGGCCCACGGCCGCCGGACGGCGTTCATCGCGATCCACGTCTACCACCGCAACGAGCACGCCGCCTACTTCGAGGGCGTCGAGCAGATCCTCACCGCGCTCGGCGGGCGCCCCCACTGGGGCAAGATGCACACCCGCGACGCGTCCTACCTGGAGACCGCCTACCCGCGTTTCGCCGACTTCACCGCGCTCCGCGACGAACTCGACCCCGACCGCCGGTTCGCCAACCCCTACCTCCGCCAGGTCCTCGGGGACTGACCCCGGGCGCCCGCCGGAGAAGCCGCGCAAAAAAAAATTCCGGCGCGTCACTCAAAGAGTGGTGTTTCGGCTCAACCATAATGAGGTAGATAAACCTCAACCAACCACATGTTTTCCCTGCTCCAGCCACGCCGTACCGGCACCGCCCGGGAAAAGGATGCATAAGAAAAGGGCAGCCTGACCCCCTCACGGGCCTCCAGCACGGCAAGCTGAGCCAGGGAGAAGAACAGCTTTGTTCCTTAACACCGGGTGACCGCACTCACATCGCACTAGCACACCGAACGAATCCAAGCGACGATGTTCGGACATGCCGGGTACGGTGCTGGCAGTGGGTGCGTCCTTGGCGAGAGACTCCAGGGGCCCTGGATCGCTTCACCGCGATCCGGGGAATCGGGGGAAGGGACGCATGCGCCCGCTGTCGCAAGGACGGTGCTTGGATGAGGGCCGGGGACAAGGCTGGGAAGGACACGCATGCAGGAGCTGCGCCTCGTGGCGGTGAGCGAGGACGGTTCGTACCTCGTGCTGGCCTCCGCCGGCCGGGGCACCCGGTTCACCCTGCCCGTGGACGACCGGCTGCGCGCCGCGATCCGCGGGCACTTCTCCCGTCTCGGTCAGTTCGAGATCGAAGTGGAGAGTCCGTTGCGCCCCAAGGAGATCCAGGCCCGCATCCGAGCCGGGGAGACCGCCGAGGAGATCGCCGAGTCGGCCGGCATCCCGGTTGAACGCGTCCGCTGGTTCGAGGGCCCGGTCCTCCAGGAACGCGAGTACATGGCCCAGCAGGCGCAGCGCTGCGTCGTGCGCGTCCCCGGGGAGTCCACGCCCGGCCCGCCGCTGGGCGAGCTGGTCGAGGAGCGCCTCGGCCACCGCGGCGCCGACCTCGAGGAGGTCACCTGGGACGCCTGGAAGTGCGAGGACAACAGCTGGCAGGTCCGGCTGTCCTTCTACGACGGCGGCCGCCCGCACGCGGCCGAGTGGAAGTTCGACCCGCGCCGCCGCGTCGTGCGCGCGCTGGACGACGAGGCCTCCCGGCTCAGCTCGCTGACCGAGGAGGAGCCGCCCGCCCCCGACACCGTCACCCCGCTGCGCCGCCCCGCCATGAAGATCGTCTCCGACCAGCGGCGCGACTACCCCGCCGGCCGCCCCTTCGCGCCGGCCCCGCCCGCCGCCACCCCGCTCAACCCCGAGCCCTTCACGCCCGAGCGCTTCCAGCGCGAGGCCCGCGCCGCCGACTTCCCCGACCTCGAGGCGCTCAGCGCCCTGCTGGAGGGCGGCGAGCCCACCACCCTTCCCCCGCCGCCGAGCCGCGAGCCCGAGGCCGCCGGACGCTCCACCGCCATCACCTTCAACCCGTCCGACCGGCGCGAGACCGCCGGGCCGCCCGCCGCGGACCCCTCCTTCGCCGAGCCCGCCGCCGAGGCCCCCGCCACCGAGCCCGCCGAGGCCGCCGAGCCGGCGTCCTCCGCCGACCCCGCTCCGGTTCCGCACGCTCCCGCCGCGTCCCAGGCGTCCGCGCCTCCGTCCGCCGAGGTCGTGCAGGACCAGGCGCAGGACCACGGCACCCCGCAGGCGCCCGCCGCGTCCGAGCCCGCCGACGCCGTCTCCCCCGCCGAGGCCGACCAGGCCGACGCCGAGACGCCCGCCGCCGCCTCCACCGGTGGCTCCGCCCCGGAGCCCGGCGTCACCGTCCCGCCCGCACGCCTCTCCCCCGAGCAGCGGGCCGACGAGCAGAACGCCCGCCCGGCCGCCGACCACCCCACGGCCTCCACCGTCGAGCGCCCCACCGCCGGGGAGGACCTTCCCGCCGCACCGGAGCCGCCCGCGCCGCACCGGCACGCCCCCGTGGAGCCCCCCGCGGCCCAGGAGGCGCCGCCCGCCGCTCCCGAGCCCCCCGCGGCCCAGCAGTCCGCGCCCGCCCCCGAACCGCGCCGCGAGCCGTCCAAGCCCAAGCCCAAACCGGCGCCCAAGCCCGCCCCGGTCCCCGCCGCGGCCGCTCCCGCCAAGGCCGAGCCCCGGCCCCGCAAGCGCCCGGCCCGCAGCCGCCGCGCCAGCGTCCCCTCCTGGGACGAGATCATGTTCGGCGCCCGCCGCCCCGACTGACCTCACCCGACCGCCACGAGAGCCCCGGCCCCGCCGGGGCTCTCCCCTTTCCCGCCCCCGGCGGCCCCGCGCATGGGTCCGTCTTGGCCTCCCGGTCGGGTAGGGATGGCCGGGGACGTGGAAGGAACCGGGGAGGCGGCATCCGGGCCGACGGGCGCGGAGTGAGCGTTATGGGGCTCTGTGGGGGGTGGGCGGAGCGGTGATGGCCGGTCGGGGGAACGGCGGCGGTCCGGCATTCCGGAGGACCGGGCCGCCGGGCGCATAGGGTGATCGGTGTGAACTCGCGGTTGAGGCCTCCCGCGCATCGGGTGTCGGCCCGCGCGATGGCCAAGTGGGCGTTGGAACTGCTGCTCGGCGGCGCGGTGCTGACCGGTTGCGCCTTCGCGCTGAGCGGCTGGGCCGCCGGCGCCGGCTGGGCGTGGCGACCGCCGTGGCTGCCGTGGCTGCCCTGGCTGGTGGTCGCGGTGACGGCGCTGTCCGTCCTGACCGTTCCGTACTGGCGGTACCGGGTGCACCGCTGGGAGATCAGCTCCGACGTGGTCTACCTGCGGATCGGCGCGCTGCAGCGGCAGTGGCTGCTGGTGCCGGTCAGCCGCATCCAGACGGTCGACGCCCAGCAGAACTGGCTGGAGCGGCTGCTCCGACTGGCCACCCTCCGGATCAACACCGCCTCGCACGAAGGGTCATCCGAGCTCGTCGGCCTGCCGCTGCCGACCGCCACCGACCTCGCCTCCGAACTGGCGCGCCGCGCCCACGCGCTGCGCGACGACGCCACATGAGCGGCGAAGGCCGTCGGCGCCCGCCTCCGGACGCGCCGCGCAGGCTCAGCCCCCTCACCTGGATCGTCGGAGCGGTCCGCGAGACGCTCGCGCTGCTCGCGGTGGCCGTGACCGCCCTGCTCGTCAGCGAGGGCGGGACGGGGCTCTACTTCGCGGCGGCGGCCCTGGGATTCGGGCTCGTCCACCAGGTCGTCCGCTGGTGGACGTTCACCTACACCGTGACCGACGACCGGGTCGTGCTGCGCCACCAGCTCATCGGCAGGTCGGTCAAGACGATCCCCCTCGAACGCGTCCGGGGCGTCGACATCACCGCCGGCTTCCTGCACCGGCTGCTCGGCCTGGCGGTCCTGCGCATCGACGCGGCGTCCGACGGCGACGAGGGCGTCCTGAACGCGGTGACCCGGCAGGAGGCGCAGCGGCTGAGGGAACTGCTGCTGGGCCGCCGGGAGGAGCCGTCGCAGGAGCACGTCCTCGCCCGCGCCGTCCCCTCCTGGTACCGGTACGCCCCGCTCAGCGGCGCCTACCTGCTGACGCCGTTCGCGCTGATCGGCAGCCTCCTGGGCACCCTCTACAACCTCAACAACGAGTTCGGCCTGGTCTCCGAGGGCACGCTCTCCCACCTGGGCGACACGGTCGTGGGCCTTCCCCCGATGCTGGGGATCCTGGCGCTCCTGCTGCTGGCGTTGATGATGCCCGTCGCGTCCGTCCTGGTCTTCACCTGGTTCAACTGGGACTTCACGCTGCGCGCCGTGCCCGGGGAGGACGAGAAGGGCGCGCTGGCCGCCGAACGCGGCCTGGTGTCGCGGCGCAGCGTGACCCTCGAACGGCGCCGTATCCGCGGTGTCGAGCTCCGCGACAACCCCCTGGAGCGCCGCAAGGACGTGGCGCGCCTGACGGCGCTCGTCACCGGCCTCGGCGACGCCGAGCACCGCGGGCGCCTGCTGCCCACGGCGCCGCGGACGACCGTCCTGCACGTGGCGGAGGAGGTCGTCGGCAGGTTCAGGGAGCCGCTGAAGGGCCACCCGAAGGCGGCGCTGACCCGCAGGCTCACCCGCGCGGTCCTGCCTCCGCTGGCCGTCTCCGTCCTGGCGGTCGCCAGCGGGCCGCTGTGGCTGGCGATCGTGGCGGCCGTCGCCACCGTGGCCGCCGTCCCGCTCGCCCTGGACCGCTACGCCCAGCTCGGCCACGCCTCGGACGGCGACCTGCTGTCCGTGCGCTCGGGCTCCCTCGTGCGCAACCAGCAGATCATCGAACACCGCGCGGTCGTGGGCTGGCGCTTCCGCCAGTCCCTCTTCCAGCGCCGCCGCGACCTGGTCACCCTGACCATCGCCGTCGGCGCCGGCGAAGGCTCCTACGACGCCCTCGACCTCTCCGAGGCGGACGCCCTGCGCCTGGCCTCCAGCGTCGCCCCCGCCTGGATCGCCCCCTTCCTCACGGACTCTCCGGCGGAGGCACCCGAGCCCCTGGCGGACGCGGTCGGGTGACCGTCCAGCGCACCAGAACGCGCGGCGGATGCTTCCGGACCCCTGTCGCGGCGACGGCCAGGGGCTGTCCGGTGCGGTACCGGACGGCCCCTGGCCGTGCTCTTCTTCGTCGCGGAGCCCCCTCCGCCCCGGCGGACCTCCCCGGGTCCCCCGGCGGGGCGGCCCGGTCAGGCGGGGAAGGCGGTCGTTCCGTGCGGGGCGCCGCCCTTGCGCGGGGCGCGCTCCTCCGACGGCTCGACCGAGTCGGGCACGGTGAGGAACCTGCCCTGCTCGGGGTCGAGGATGTGGACCTGGGCGGTCTCCAGGTCCAGGTACATGCCGACCAGTTCCAGCTCGCCCGTCTCCACCCGGTGCTTCAGCCAGGGGTAGGTGAGCAGGTTGTCCAGCTGCTGCATGACGTTGACCTGGCAGAGCCGGTCCAGCGGCGTCCGGGCGTCCTCGGGGTCCGGCTCGTGCAGGAACCTGTCGAGGCTGTGGTTGGCGTGCTTGAGCCAGTTCGACAGCTGGGGCAGGTGCTCGATCTCGGTGCCGCCGCCCAGCACACCGGCCATCGCGCCGCACATGGAGTGGCCGCAGACCGTGATCGTCTTGATGTTCAGCACGGACGTCGCGTATTCCACGGACGCCATCACCGAGTCGTCCGACACCCGCGCGCCATTGCGGGGAACAAGATTGCCGACATTGCGCGTGATGAAAAGATCACCGGGGCCGCTGGCCGTAATGAGATTGGGCACCACTCGTGAATCAACACAGGTGATGAACAAATGGTCGGGAGTCTGCGCCATGGAGAGCTCCGCCATGATCGGCCGTACCAGCCGGGCGGTGCTTCCGTGGTACTCGCGTACGCCTGCCAGCAGGATCTCTCGGGGACTCGCCTGCTCGAGCGCCTCGGGCCGGCGCCGGCCACGGTTCGCCCAGGGCGCCCACCAGCGGGAAGAACCCGCCGTCTTACGCGGAGGCGGGGAGCTTTCTCCGGTCATCGCACTCTCATACCAGGATTCGTGGATTTCATCGATATCGACTCTACCTCCCAGCCGTTCGTGGGAAACGCGCCAGGTATGGATGGCGTCGAACGCCGCATTGTCCATGAAGTCAACATCAAGGTCGAGATCCACCGGAGCACCCGCCGGGATCCCGGCGAGCACGGCCGCGAGGCGGGGCACGACCAGGAAGGTCAGCGAGCCCTCGACCACCACGTGCCACCGGCCGTCCCGCTGCTCGGTGCGCACCGACACCCGGGTGAGCCGCCGCAGCGCCAGGCACGCGACCAGCCCCATGCCGAGCAGGACGCCCTCGCCCACGCCCAGGACGACCACACCGCCCAGCGTCACCCAGTAGATCAGGCTCTCCCGGTGCGGGCGCAGGCCGCGCAGGTGCGACCGGTCGATCAGGCGAAGGCCCAGCGTCACCACCAGGGCCGCCAGCGCGGCCAGCGGGATCTGCTCCAGCACCGCCCCGCAGGACATGGCCAGCACCAGCACCCAGATCCCGTGCAGCACCGTCGAGCCGCGGGTCAGCGCGCCCGCCCGCACATTGGTGGTGCTGCGGACGATCACTCCGGCGACCGGCAGGCCGCCCAGCAGGCCGGAGACGAAGTTGCCCGCGCCCTGGCCGGCCAGCTCCCGGTCCAGGTCGCTGCGCGCCACGCCCACCGGGCGCATCCGGTCGATCGCGACGCTGCACAGCAGGGACTCCACCCCGGCGACCAGCGCCACCGCCACGACCGCGCCGACCACGTCCGGCAGCGCCCCGTCCGGGAGCGAAGGCGGCCCCCAGTGCACGAGCAGGCTGCTCGGCAGGTCCACGCGCGGCACGTCGAACCCGCCGAACCAGGCGACCGCGGTCGCCGCGGCGACCGCCACCAGCGGGGCGGGCACCCGCCGCCACGGGGTTCGCTCCCAGACGAGCAGCACCACGATGGTCAGCACCCCGAGGCCGGTCGCCAGGGAGTGCTGGGCGAGGACCTGCCGCGGCAGGTCCACCAGGTTGTCCAGGGCGGAGTCCTGCGGGCTGCCGCCCAGGACGATGTGCAGCTGGGACAGCGCCAGCACCACGCCGACGCCCGCCAGCATCCCGTGCACCACCGCCGGGGACACCGCCAGCGCGGTGCGGGCCACCCTGCTGGCGCCCAGCACGATCTGCAGGATGCCGGCGCACATGGTGATCGCGCAGGTCGCCCGCCAGCCGTAGGTCTCGATCAGGGAGAACATGATCACGGTGAGGCTGGCGGTCGGGCCGCTGACCTGCAGCGGTGAGCCGCCGAGCAGCCCCGCGACGACGCCTCCGACGATCGCGGCGATCAGACCCGCCTCGACCGGCGCGCCCGAGGCGACCGCGACGCCGAGCGAAAGCGGCATCGCGACCAAGAAGACCACGAACGAGGCGGGCACGTCCCGACCGGGCGCGAGAAAACGTTTCACTGCGGACTGCGATTCGACCGTCACACCACGTATCGAATCACATCCGGAGGGTGATCTAAGGCCTCTTTAGTGACGGTAATCGCGATAACTGTCCCACTCCTCAGTAGAGCGTTGGCCAGGCTGGTCTCCCTGCTGGCCTCCGTAGGACTGCTGATCGCCCGTGGGGGCGCCGTAGGGGGTGTTCTGGTCGCCCGGGAAGCTGGTTCCGCTGAAATCGCCGTAGCGGCCCGCTTCACCCGTTCCCTGCCCCTGCTGGGGCGAGCCGCCGTAGGAGGAGGAGCCCTGCTGGCCGTATCCGCCGCCCAGCGGGTCGTCGTAGCGGGGGGTGCTCTCGCCGCCGTAGGCGGGGGCGGACGGGTAGCCCTGCTCCGTGCTGCCGTAGGACGACGATCCGTACGTCGGGTCGTCGTAGCGGGGCGGCGAGGAGGGCTGCCAGCCGGAGCCGTAGTCACCGTCCGTCGAGTTCAACGGGTCGTTGAGCGGGTCGTTCAGCGGGGTCGAGCCGCCGTAGGCGGGGCCGTCGTCCTTGCGCCGGTCGGCCTGGATGCGCTGGAGCAGCTCGTCGACGGTCGGCAGGCGGGTGTCGCCGGTGTCGCCGGGCGCCTGCTGCGGCTCGGGCTGGCCGCCGTAGGACGGGGCACCGCCCAGCGGCGGGGTCAGCGGCGCCGACGGGCCGGTGGACGAGGGGCTCGCCGGGGGCGGGCTCAGCGGGCCGCCGCCGAGCGGACCCGTCCCCAGGGGGTTCTGCGGGCCGGTGCCCAGCGGTCCCGTGCTCTGCGGTCCCGTGCTCAGGGGGTTGGCGCCCAGGCTCTGGGGGCCGGTGCCCAGCGGACCGGAGCCCAGGGGCGCGCCGCCGAGCGGACCGCCCAGTCCCGCGCCGCCGACCTGGTAGACCTGCGTGGCCTCCGGGTCGCGGGCGGCGGGCCGGGCGAACGGGTCGGGCAGGCCCAGCGGGTCGGGCTGGGGCGGGGTCTGCGGGCGCGGCGGGTCGTAGGCCGGCTGCTCATAGGCAGGCTGCTCGTAGGCGGCGGGCTGGTCGTAGACGGCCGGCTGGTCGAACGCGGGCTGGTCGTAGGCGGCGGGCTGGTCATAGGCCGCAGGCTGGTCGAACGCGGGCTGGTCGTAGGGCGGGTCGAAGTCGCGGACGGCCGGCTGGTCGAACCGCGTCAGCGGCTCGTCGGACCGCCAGTCGCGCGCCGCGGGCTCCTGCTCGTAGCCGCCGGGAGCCTGCTGGTCGCCCTGGGCGGCGTAGGGGCCGTCGGCGTACTGCCCGCGGCCGTACTGGTCCTCGGCGTACTGGTCGTCGCCGTACTGGTCGTCGGCGTACTGGCCCCGGGCGTACTGGTCGTCGCCGTACTGGTCGTGGGCGTACTGCTCACCGGCGTACTGCTCGTTGTAGCCCTGGTCGCCGTAGCCGTCGGCCTGGTACTGGTCGTACCCGTCCTGGTCGGCGGCGGCCGGCTCGGGCTCGGCGGCGTTCAGGGGGTCGGGCTCCGGGCCCTGCTCGGCGCCCTGGGCGCCCTCCTGCTGCCAGGGGAACTTGGGCTTGTCGAAGGTGATCGTCGCCCAGTAGTCGTCGTCGCCCATCCGGTCGGACTTGCCCTTGCCCTTGGCCTTGGCGCGGCCCGGCTCGGCGGCGGGCGCGGACAGCGGGCCTCCGGCGACCCTGCGGTCGGCGGCGCCGTCCTCGTCCTGCTCGCCCGGGCGCCGGCCCTTCGCCGGCGGCTCGTCGCTCATCCAGTCCTCGTCGTCCTGATGGCGCCCTTCGCGCATGCCCATCACGACGAAGACCACGATGAGGCCGACCAGCAGCACCAGACCGCCGACAACGACAAAGATCATTGCTCCACCCCATGCCATGGCCGGGCGGGGAGGTCCGGCCTCACTCCGAAAAGCTCTGTCCCGATGATCGTCCGGGGCGCACCGGGCGCCCCGCTCCCCATCCCTGTGCTCGACGAGACCCCCGGGCGGACGGACTGACCGTTATGGCCTCCGCCATGCCCTTCGTGAGCATCTACCATCACACGATCTCCGCTGTCTCTGCCACAGATACGCCGACTCTCATGAGTCGGCGCTCTGCCCCAGATAGCCGGTGATCCGCCCCCAGGCGACCGTCCGGTCGGCGATGGCGGGCAGGGAGTGCTTCAGCTCGGCCACCTGGTCGGCGGGCACGGGCTCCTTGAGCGCGTAGACCGTGTACCGGTACCGGTGCCGCTCCCCCGCGGGAGGACAGGGCGCCGCGTAGGACGCCTGGCCCGCCGAGTTGCGGCCCTGGACCGCGTGGTCGGGCAGCGAGGCCTCCACGAGGTCCGCGGTCGTTCCGTCCAGATTCGCGAGCACCCAGTGAATATAAGTGCCCCCGCGAGCGTCCGGGTCGTCCACGACGATCGCGAAGGACTTCGCCTCGGGGACGCCCGACCAGTGGAGCGGCAGCGTCCTGCCCTGCCCGCCCTGCGCCTCGCAGGCGTAGCGCGCCGGAATGTCCTTGAGGTCGCTGAAGGCGGGACTGCTGACGGTGAACTCCGCCACCTCTCCGCCGCCGGATCCGCTGCCGACGACGCCGCAGCCCGACATCAGGGGCGACAGCAGGGCCGCACCGAGGACGGCGGCCCGTCCCGAAGTCATTTTCATCCGATCAGCACTCCCGGCCGACGATCGTACGCGAGGGGGGCGCGTGGCGCGGTCCCGCCGGACCACCCTACGGCCTCGGGCCCGGCGGCGGTCCGGCTTCCACAGGCTCGGACGATCTCCGGCCGGCGGTGTGAGCTTCGTCATGCGGAGGGAACGAGAACTTCGCTCCGGGGAAACTTGTGGCGTAGTTCACGTGCCTAGATCGCTCCAAATTTACACCTTGGGGAATTTTCATGAATCTTCCCCTGTTTTGACGTGGTGTAGACCAGAACGCGTCCGCTACATTGTGAATGTCTTCACAAGGTGATCCACGAGGAGCTCTGAAATGGCCAGAAGGCCTGCCGCGAACCCTGACGCCCCGCACGTCCTCATCGTCGGTGGGGGCTACGTGGGCCTCTACACCGCGCTCAGCCTTCAGAAGAAGCTGAAGAGCGAGCTGAAGCGCGGCGACGTCAGGGTCACGATCGTCGACCCGCAGTCGTACATGACCTACCAGCCCTTCCTCCCGGAGGCCGCCGCGGGCAACCTCTCGCCCCGGCACGTCGTGGTGCCGCTGCGCCGGGTCCTGCCGAAGATCGACATCGTGACCGCGCGGGTCACCGAGCTCTCCCACGCCGAGCGCTGGGCGATCATCCAGCCGGTCGAGGGCCCCCCGCAGCGCATCTCCTACGACTACCTCGTGATGGCCGCGGGCTCGGTCTCGCGCACCCTGCCGATCCCCGGCCTGGCCGAGAACGGCATCGGCTTCAAGACCATCGGCGAGGCCATCCACCTGCGCAACCACGTCCTGGCCCAGCTGGACATCGCCGCCTCCACCGACGACCTCGAGGTGCGCAAGCGGGCGCTGACCTTCGTCGTGGTCGGCGGCGGCTTCGCCGGCGTCGAGGCCCTGGCCGAGATGGAGGACATGGCCCGCGACGCGATCCGCATGTACCCCAACCTCCGCTCGGACGACATGCGCTGGGTGATGGTGGAGGCCTCCGACCGGATCCTGCCCGAGGTCGGCCCCGAGCTGGGCCGCTGGACCGCCGAGCAGCTGCGCGGCCGCGGCATCGAGGTCAAGCTGAAGACGTTCCTCACCTCCGCGGTCGACAAGCAGATCGAGCTGTCGGACGGCGAGAACTTCCCGACCAACACCCTGGTCTGGACGGCCGGCGCCAAGGCCAACCCGCTCGCCAAGTCCACCGACCTGCCGATCGACGAGCGCGGCCGCGTCAAGGGCAACGAGTACCTGCAGATCGAGGGCACCGTCCGCGCCTTCACCGCCGGTGACAACGCGGCCATCCCCGACCTGACCAAGGAGGGCGAGTTCTGCGCCCCCAACGCCCAGCACGCGGTGCGCCAGGCCAAGGTCCTGGCCGAGAACCTCGTCGCTGCGCTGCGCGGCAAGGCCCTCAAGCCCTACCGCCACGCCTACGTCGGCTCGGTGGCGGGCCTCGGCCTCCACAAGGGCGTCGCCCACGTCTACGGCATCAAGCAGCGCGGCATCGCCGCCTGGTTCATGCACCGCACCTACCACCTGTCCCGCGTCCCCACCTTCAACCGCAAGGTCCGCGTGGTGGCCGACTGGACCCTCGCCCTGTTCTTCAAGCGCGAGACCATCTCCCTCGGCAGCATCGAGCAGCCCCGCGAGGAGTTCGTCCTCGCCGCCGCCTCGGACCGCCCCGCCGAGACGACCGCCGCGAAGTAGCCGAGCCCTTCGCGAGAAAGGCGCACGCCCCCGCCGGGGGCGTGCGCCTTCCCCTTTCCCCCTCGCCTTACCGCCCACCGGAACCGGCTAGACTCGACCCCACGGCGGACGAGCCGGCCGGGCGGCCGCGTCGGGGGATCTCCCCCGCCGAGGAAAGTCCGGGCTCCACAGAGCAGGGTGGTCGGTAACACCGACCCGGGGCGACCCGCGGGACAGTGCCACAGAGAACAGACCGCCTCCCGCTCACGCGGGCGGTAAGGGTGAAACGGTGAGGTAAGAGCTCACCAGCGCACGGGGCGACCCGCGCGGCTAGGTAAACCCCACCCGGAGCAAGACCAGACAGCGGACGCCCGAGGGCTGCTCGCCCGAGTCCGCGGGTAGGTCGCTGGAGGACGTCGGCAACGACGCCCCGAGATGGATGGCCGCCACTCCCCTTCACGGGGAGCCACAGAACCCGGCTTACAGGCCGACTCGTCCGCCGCCTTCATGACAAGCCCCAGGTCGACGACCCGGGGCTTCTTCGTCGATCAAGGCCGATCAGGCCGGAATGCCCAGAGGGCGACCTCGAAAGCGATCGCACCAGAACCGGTCATGCTGAACGACGAGCCCGACCAGCGCACGGACAAGCGACGAAGAACCCATGAGGGCATCCTCCCCGGTGCCAGTGACAGCGGGAGCGCCTGCCGCGAAGCACTCGAAGCCGTGCCCGATCGAGGGGTGACCAAGCAGGAGGATTCCTAGTCGGCTGCCGAGGATGCGGAACGCAGGCGCTCGGCCTCTGCTCCAGCGGCCCTCCCCGTCTCCGCCACCTCGTGGAGCAGCGCCCGGAGCACGGCGACGGGAATCGGCTCATCCGAGTAGAGCGACGCTTCGCAAGGACGCTCAAGATCTTCATCCGGCACCACCACGAGAGCCACCTCAGAAATACCTTGATCGGTCTCCTTCGTCAGCTCCACGCTCCATGCCTCTTCCGAAAGGCCGTAGACGCTCTGAAGAGCGTAGACACCGTCACCGAACTCGAACAGCGCTCTGGGCATCCCTGCATCCTGGCACCGCCGAAGTGGAAGGCATGGAACCGCGGACGCGGCCGGCCTGGATGAGGAGTGGAGCGCGGTTACTCCTCCATGTGTTCCGCGTCGTCAGGGACCCACGGAAAGGGGACTTCGGGCCAGCGGGCAGCGGCCCACGCATCAAGGTCAACGGCGAGAACGGCATCGATGAAAGCTTGCGGCGGCCGGTACCCGTGCGCGGTGATGTAGTGGGCGACCAGGACCGGGGCGGCGTAAGCCACCCCAGGCGGCCCAGGGATCCGGACTTCGCCGTTCCCTTCCGGGGCCTCTTCCGGTGGGCAGAGGTCGCACTCATGCGTTCCGAGGCACTGGTTCATCCACTGGATCTCCCGGATGGCCTCCAGCCTCTCGACGGCTGCGGCGGGGACCGGGCCCGTGAAATATGGCCTGCCAGCCTCCAGCCAACCGACGTTCAAACGCTTGTACGCAGGGCGGTACCACAGCTCATGGAGCTCCGGCCCCCTGCCCGAGAACGCGTCCAAGACCTGGTAGTCGTACTCGGTGAGATCCTCATAGAACATCCGCACATCCTCGCTGTGCGGTTCCATCCGGAGAGGGATGGGGTGGAGCGGTGGGTCAGGGGTTTGTCGCGGTGGCGTCGGGGAGTTGTGGGGGGCAGGGGCCGCCGGGGCGGGTGGCCAGTTCGAAGTGCCACATCTCGTTGGTGTAGATCTGGCAGAGGCCGAAGGCGGGGCCTTGGCGGCCCAGCCAGTCGGCGGCGTCGGTCGGGCCGATGTCCACGGCCTTTCCCTCGACGTGGGCCGACTTCTCGGGGGGAAGGACGTAGCGTTCGGCTGCTTTTCGACCGCCGTACCGGGTGATGGCCTGGGAGAACAGGCGGCGCTGGTAGTCGGCGCTGCGCCAGCCGGAGGTGATGAACAGGTCCACGCCGTCGGCCTTCGCCTTCGTCGCCGCCTCGCGGACGGCTCGCAGCAGCCTTGCGTCCAGTTCGGTGATGGCCGCGTGGTCGTTGGCGAAGGGGTCCAGGCCAGGGGTGGCGGTGATGCGCCCGTCGCCCCGGGGCGAGCGGGTCGGGGCCGCGGAGTCGGACGGGGGGTCCTGCGCGGCTGGCCGGCCGCAGCCGCTCAGAGCCAGGACCAGGGTGCTCGCGGCGAACAGGGGCGGAAGAAGACGAGATCGCATACGGCACACCGCATCTCAGCCCGTGTTGCCAGGCCGTATGGCTTTTCACATACCTTTTCGATAGATGCTCCTGCTTAGGGTGACCTGGCTGGTGGTGGTCGAGGTCGAATCGGGGTTTCCATGCGTGTGCTCGTCGTCGAGGACGAGATCTACCTCGCCGAGGCGATCCAGAGCGGCCTGCGGCTGGAGGCGATCGCGGCCGATCTCGCTCCGGACGGGGAGGCGGCGCTGGAGCGGCTCGGCGTCCACGACTACGACGTCGTGGTGCTCGACCGCGACCTCCCCGGCGTGCACGGGGACGAGGTGTGCCGGATCATGGTCGAGCGGGGGCTGGGGTGCCGGGTGCTCATGCTCACCGCGGCCGCCGGCCTCACCGACAAGCTCGACGGCTTCCGGCTGGGCGCCGACGACTATCTGACCAAGCCGTTCGACCTGCCCGAACTCGTGGTGAGGCTGCGCGCGCTGGCCCGCCGCCCGGCGCGGGGGACGCCGCCGGTCGTGGAGCACGCCGGGATCAGGCTCGACCCGTTCCGCCGCGAGGTCCACCGGGCGGGACGCCATGTGGCCCTGTCCCGCAAGCAGTTCGCCGTCCTGGAGATCCTGATGACCGCGCGCGGCGGCGTCGTCAGCGCGGAGGAGCTGCTGGAGCGGGCCTGGGACGAGAACGCCGACCCGTTCACCAACGCCATCCGCATCACGATCTCCGCCCTCCGGTCCCGGCTGGGCGGGCCCTCCGTCATCGTGACGGTGCCGGGCGTCGGCTACCGGATGGACGAGGGGACGCCTCGGCCGTGACCGCGAGACTGCGCCTCACCCTGGGTTACGCGTGCTTCCTCGTGGGCGCGGGAGCCGTCACCATGGCGATCATCTATGTGGGGATCCGGTATGTGCCCAACTACCCCCTCACCGCGGCGAACCCCCGGGACACCAGAACGGCGCCTTCGCGCGAGGAGATCCTCGACACCCTGCTGAAGGCGTCGGGTGCCGCGCTGGTGGTGCTGGCGGTGATCGGCCTGGTCGGCGGCTGGCTGCTGGCCGGATGGGTCCTGCGGCCGCTCCAGCACATCAACCGGGCGGCCGTGCGCGCCGCGAACGGCTCCCTCGACCACCGCGTCCGGCTGACCGGCCGCAAGGACGAGTTCACCGCCCTCGCCGACACCTTCGACACCATGCTCGACCGCCTGCAGCGCTCGTTCGAGGAGCAGCGCCGCTTCGCCGCCAACGCCTCCCACGAGCTGCGCACCCCGCTGGCCATCACCCGGACCATGCTCCAGGTCGCCCTCACCGACCCCGACGGCCCGGACGACCGCCTCCTGACCAGGCTCTACGAGACCAACCAACGCGGCATAGAGATCATCGACGCGCTCCTCCAGCTGTCCTCTCTCGACAGGACCCCCCTGGCCACCGCCCCGGTCGACCTCGCCACCGCCGCGGCGCAGGCGCTGGAGGCCACCGAGACCGAAGCCGTCCAGCGCGGCGTCACCATCTCCACCGATCTACGACCCGTCGTCGTCCAGGCCAACGACGCCCTCCTGCGGCGGGCCATCGGCAACCTCCTCGAAAACGCCGTCCGCCACAACCTCCCCACCGGCGGCTCCCTCACCCTCACCACCGGCCCCGACCCCTCCGACGACGAACGCGCCCTCCTCACGGTCACCAACACCGGCCCCCACATCCCCGCCGACGCCGTAAAGACCTACCTGGAACCCTTCCTCCGAGGCCGTGGCCGCACCGCCGACCCCGACCCCACCCGCCGCGGCCACGGCCTGGGCCTCACCCTCACCTCCCGCATCACCACCGCCCACCACGGCGCACTCCACCTCGCCCCCGCTCCCCAGGGCGGCCTCACCGTCCGCCTCTCCCTCCCCCTCGCCCCGCCCGACCACCAGGCCGCACCCGCGACCCGGACCTAGCCACCGACGACCCCGATCCACCGGGGTCCGGGAGGTCGAGCCGGTAGAGGCGGTCGCCTCGGCGGGAGTGGAGCCACAGGCTGTCGTCGGTGAAGGAGAAGCGGTCGGCCCAGACCTCTCCGATGCCGTCGATGATCTGGAAGGCCGAGCCGTCCAGGCGCCAGAAGGCGAGTCGGCGGCCCATGATCTCTTGGCCGACGGCGATGCCTCGGTCAAGGTCGACCGCCATGCTTTCGACGCTGCTGATGAACCTCGTGAGGTCTTCGTCGGGCCGGCCGGAGAACAGTGGTCTGTCAGGTTCTCGCAGGGAGCGCAGGCTCCATGTGCCGTTCTCCTCGTGGAGGCCGATGCCTTGGGCGGCTATGACCTTGGTGAAGCCCGCCAGGTGGGTGACCGGGGCGTCGTCGCGTAGGAGGTGCCAGGCCGGAGTGCTTCCATCGCAGCTCGCCAGGACGGCCATGTCGCCTGTGTCCGGGTGGAGTTCCATTTCCTCCACGCCGAAGGTTCTTCCCCGGCAGACCAGGTCGGGGGAGGACTCGCTCCGGCCGGTGCGCGGGTCGTATCGGATGATCCGGCCGTTTCCGTCGCCGGAAAGCTGGTGGGCGAGGACGAGGCCGCCCGAGTACGCCGAGCCTCGGAGGCCCGCGGAATCCATGCCGGTGTCCCAGATCTCGGTGAGGGTGAGCCTGTCGTAGCCGACGATGCCGCGGTCGTGCACGACGGCGAGGGTGTCCTTGTCCGCGACCGTCCGCAAGGCTCTGCGGCCGCCGAGGTCGAGTCGGCGCGTCTCGCCCGAGTCGAGGTCGACGACCGTCGCCGAGGTGCGCTCCAGGGACGAGCCGAACCACGCCCCGTCGCAGAACTCCCCCTCGCCGAGGCGGTCATGGCGGCCGGGGCCGGACTTGCCGCCGACCTGGATCACGCGGTCGAGCAGGGCCGGCTGGCGGACCGTGCCGTCGGCGTGCTCGATCCGGCGGGTCGGGCCGTCCACGACGGTCACGCCGCCGTCCGCACCGCCCACGGCCGCGTACCGCAGGCCGGGGGCGACGGCGACGGCCGAAGTCCCGCCGTCATGGATCGACGTGCGCGCCCACCCGGCGGACCTCTCCTCCTGGCCGGCGTCCTCGAGTTCGGCGTAGAGCACGTTCTCCTCGATCGCCAGGTCCCAGACCAGGACGCCGATGCCGTGCTGCCTGGACGCGACATACCGTCCGTCCGGGCATGAGGCGACCGGTGTGCACAAAGTGCTCGGCTGTCGCTGCAAGGTCCAGGGCTGCCTCAGCTTCCGCCCCGAGCCGCCGAATCTGGCGAGCTTCTCCACGCCGTGGTTGAGGGTGGCGAACCGGTAGACGTTGTCGGTGACCGGGGAGAACCGCGCGTACATCTCCGTGACGCTCTCGGCCTCCCACTGCGCGACGTCGACACGGCCGACCTGCCTGCCCGTCTCCAGGTTCACCACGACGCCCCTGGGAGGAAGCCGCTCGCGCCGGGGCGGGGTGCGAACGGCGACGGCGTGCGCGCCTTTCCGGTCGATGTCGAGGTCGTGGTGACCCTCCTCCGGCAGCGGCGTGCTCCGCGCCGTCCGCCAGGCGTCGCCCGCACGCTCCAGGGTGTGCACGGCGGGCCCGGCGACGGCGAAGACCTTCCCTGCCCGTGTGCACAGCGCCCCGATAGGCTCGCCGAGCGCGGGGCCTTCGCGAAGCGAGCCGTCCGCACCGAACCTGACGAGCCGATCGCCCGCAGCGCCCAGAACCTCCCCGTGCCCCCATGTGAGCGCGCCGACCGGAACCTCGCTCCGCCAGACCGTGCAGAGCCCGTCGAGCAGCGGCCCCGGCCCTTCGCCCACCCGCAGCGCCTCGACGGTCCCGTCCTCGCGGGCCACCACGAGCGTCCCGGTGAGCGCGAGCAGCGCCGTCACCGGCGAAGCGGAGGGCTTTCCGACCTCCCCTGTCACCGGCCACCGATACTCCTCGGAGTCCGCCCCTACCCGCTTCTTCCTCGAACCCCGCGTGGTCTCCGTCATCCGCGTCACGCTAATGACTCCCTTGACACAGGGCCCTCGGATCTCCCCCGGCCAGGACAACAACGGGACACCCGTCCCGGCCCTGCCGTGACCCGTGATGGAATCCTCACGTGTCCGCCGTCCCGATCCTGCCCGAGGCCCACCGGTCCGCCGTGGAGACCTTGTGGGACTACCACCGCCTGGACCATCCGCTTCGTCCGGTGGATGTCGGTATCGGCTTGGGCAGCCATGATCTGGGAGTGGCCGTCCACACCGCAGAGCTCTTCCACCGGGGCGTCTTCCCCCGCATCGTCTTCACCGGTGCCAACGCCCCCACCACGCTCGCCCGTTTTCCCCGCGGTGAAGCAGTCCACTACCGGGAGCACGCCATCGCCTCAGGCGTCCCCTCAGAAGTGATCCTCACCGAGACCGAGGCCACCAACACCGGCCAGAACATCGCCCTCACACGTGAACTTCTGGCCGCCCGGGGCATCGAGGTACGCTCGGCCTCCCTGATCTCGCGTCCCTACCAGCAGCGCCGCGCCTACGCCACCGCCAAGAAGCTCTGGCCCGGACTCGACATCATCTGCGCCTCCAGCCCCCTGCCCCTGGACGAGTACATCCACGGCATCGGAGACGTCACCCGCGTCATCAACATGCTCGTAGGAGACACCCAGCGCATCATCGAATACCCGAAACGCGGCTACGCCGTCCCCCAGCACATGCCGGCCCACGTCCAGGCCGCCTTCCGGCACCTGGTCGCCGCCGGCTACACCGACCGGCTCCTTTGATCTCCCGCAGCAGGTCTGTGCGGCCAGGTGGAACTTCCTCGTGGGGAGCGGAGGACTTCGACGAACTTGATCTGGTCGCATTCACATCGGGCGAAGAAGGTCATGAAGACCTCAGGAAGCGGCTTGCAGGAACAGGAGGCCCAGCCAGATCCAGCCGCAGATGATCGTCACGCGCTGGATGAGGCCCGTGTACGCGGCGTCGGTCTCCCAGGCGTGGCCGAAGGCCAGGAAACCGGCGGTGAACGCGGTGGCGGTGAGGCCCGAGTACCACTTCCAGACGGGGTCCTCCAGGACGAAGGCCGCGATGAACGCCGCCGCGGGCAGGGATGTGAAGACGGCCATTCCGGCCTGATCGTGGAGATGGTGCCGGGAGGACAGGTCTTCGGGGGTGCCGTCGGGGGTGCCGGGCGGGTAGCCGCGCATCGGGTCCATCGGGAACACGCCCGACGCCACGAGCGCGAGGCCGAACACGCCGGTCGCGATGGCGAGGAGAGGGCTGCCGGTCGCGTCGCCGAGGGGCGCCGCGGCCGCTGCGACCGCCAGGCCGCACACGATGAAGTTCGCGGTCTGGAGCCGGCCGCGCGGGCCGAGGGCCAGGGCGCTGACCGGGTGCCGGATCTGCCGGTAACCGGGACGGGTGGAGCCGTCCAGCAGGAAGACCACGGGGAACAGCCACGCTCCGGCCGCGCCGGTCCAGAGCAGCGTCGTCATACCGGGAGCCTCTCGTCGCGGGGGGCGCATGGCCTCCTGTGGCGGATCTTCGACGGTCGAACGAATGAAATGGACACATGATTCGCGCTTTCGGCGGCTTTTTTCAGAGTGATCAAGCCGCAGGACGGGATCCGCGTAGCGTCGGAGCATGCTGATATGGATCAACGGGCCTTTCGGCGGCGGGAAGACGCAGGCGGCGTACGCGCTGCAGCGGCGGCTTCCGGGAAGTGTCGTCTGCGACCCCGAGGAGGCCGGTCTCGGACTGCACCGGATGACGCCCGCACGGCTGCGAGGTGATTTCCAGGACCTCCCGGCCTGGCGGCAAGGCGTGTACGAGGTGCTGGACCTGGTGCTCTCCCGGCATGGGGGCCCGGTGATCGTGCCGATGACGGTGGTGGAGGCGGACTACTTCCAGGAGACCGTCGGGCGGCTGCGGGAGCGGGGGCACGACGTGCGGCACTGCGCTCTGCTCGCCGAGCGGAGGACCGTGCTGCGGCGCCTGGAGAGGCGGGGGCTCGGGAGGGTCGTGCGGGTCGTGGCGGGCGGGGAGGCCGCCCTGCGCCGGGTGGACTTCGCGGTGCGGAAGCTCGACCGGTGCCTGGAGCGGTTGGACCGTCCGGAGTTCGCCGTCCACGTCCGAACCGACCGCCTCACGGTCCCCCAGGTGGTGGAGCGCGTCGCCGAGGCGGCCGGGGTGCGGCTCGGCCCGGACGCCGACGGCGCGCTGAAGGGCCGTCTGCACCGGGCGTGGACCGAGATCAGGGAGATACGGCTCTGATCCCCGGCCGAGGGGGTGCCTCCGTCCCGCGGCACCCCCTGGAAGGCGCTCAGGGCAGGTAGTGGGTCTCGTTGAAGGAGCGGACGACCCCGGGCCCGTCGGCGTACCAGTCGACGGTGCTCAGCGAGGCGGTGTCCAGGTGGAGCCGGTACAGGGCCGTGGTGGAGGCCTCCAGCGCCTGCTGGACCATGAGCTTGATGGGCGTCACGTGGGAGACGACCAGGACCGTCTTCTCGCGGTGGCGGACCAGGAGCTTGTCGCGGGCCGTGGCGACGCGCCGGGCCACGGCGGTGAAGCTCTCGCCGCCGGGCGGGGCGCAGGACGGGTCGGCGAGCCAGGCGGAGAGCTCGTCGGGCCAGCCCGCCTTGGCCTCGGCGAACGTCAGGCCCTCCCAGGCGCCGAAGTCGGTCTCGCGGAAGCCCTCCTCCACCCGGACCGGGACGCCGATGACGTCCGCGACGGCCTGGGCGGTGTCCCGGGCGCGGCTCAGCGGGGAGGTGACGATCACATCGACGCCCCGGCCCGCCAGCGCCTTGGCGGCGGCCTCGGCCTGGAGGCGGCCGTGCTCGGTCAGCGGGGTGTCGCCGGCGCCGGCGAAGCGCTTCTCGACCGACAGGGGCGTCTGGCCGTGGCGCAGCAGCAGGGTGCGGGTGGGGACGGTGGACGGCGGCACCCAGGCCCTGTCCTTGGCGGCCTCCGGGGAGGCGGCCTGGGTCTTGGGCGACAGCTCCGCGACGTCCCCCGAGGGCGCCCACTCCTGGCCGCGGGCGGCGGCGTCCATGGCCTCGTTGGCCAGCCGGTCGGCGTGGGAGTTGCGGGCGCGCGGGATCCAGCCGTAGGAGACCGACGTGAAGTCCGAGGCGATGCGGCGGGCCTCCAGAGCCAGCGGCTTCATGTCGGGGTGCTTGATCTGCCAGCGGCCCGACATCTGCTCCACCACCAGCTTGGAGTCCATGCGGACCTCCACGCGGGCCGCCGGGTCGAGCTCGCGGGCGGCGCTCAGCCCGGCGATCAGGCCGCGGTACTCGGCGACGTTGTTGGTGGCGCGGCCGATCGCCTCGGCGACCTCGGCCAGCACCTCGCCGGTGAGGGCGTCGCGGACGACGGCGCCGTAGCCGGCGGGGCCCGGGTTGCCCCGGGAGCCCCCGTCGGCCTCGATCGCCAGCCTGCGGCTCACAGCCCCGACTCGGGGGTGCGGACGAGGATCCGGCGGCACTCCTCGCAGCGGACGACGTCGTCGGGGGCCGCGGCGCGGATCCGGTTGAGGTCGGAGGTGTTCAGCGCCAGCATGCAGCCCTGGCACTGGCCGCGGGTCAGGGCGGCGGTGCCCACCCCGCCGAACTGCTCGCGCAGCTTCTCGTGCAGCGCCAGGAGGTCGGCGGGGACGTCCGCGGCGACCCCGGCGCGGGCGGAGCGCGTCAGCTCGGCCTGGCCGTCGATCTCCTGCTCGGCCTTGGCCTTGCGGGTGCCCACCTCGGCCAGGGCGGCCTCGAGCTCGGCCTGCTCGGCGCGCAGGGCGGTGACCTGGGCCTCGGCCTCCTCGCGGCGCTCCATGATCTCCAGGACGACCTCCTCGAGGTCGCCCTGCCGGCGCTGCAGCGAGGCCAGCTCCGACTGCAGGCTCGCCAGGTCCTTGGCGGAGGTGACCATGCCGGAGTCCAGGCGCTTGGAGTCGCGGTCGGCGCGGACGCGGACCTGGTCGACGTCCTGCTCGGCCTTGGTCTGCTCCCGGTCGAGGTCGCTGACGTCGGTCTCGGCGGTGACGAGGCGGTCGCGCAGCTCGCCCGCCCGCTCCTGCAGGGCGGCCAGCTCGGCGATCTCCGGCAGGGTGCGTCTGCGGTGGGCCAGGCGGTCCAGGCTCGAGTCCAGCTCCTGGAGGTCGAGCAGGCGCTGCTGGTCTCGGGGTGCGGCTTTCACTGAGCTCCTTCAACGGCATGGGACCACGCGTCGGTGACCAGCGTGGAGATACGGGTCTGCACATACGGGCCGAGCACGGCGGCCAGGTCGGCCAGCCAGGGCCACTCGGTCGCCCAGTGCGCGGCGTCGACCAGCGCCATCGGGCTCCGTTCCAGCGACTCGGAGGCCGGGTGGTGGCGCAGGTCGGCGGTGAGGTAGACGTCGGCGCCCGCGGCGCGGGCCGTCTCGATCAGGGAGTCGCCCGCTCCCCCGCACACCGCGACGGTCCGCACCGGGCGGTCGGGGTCGCCGGCGGCGCGCACGCCCCAGGCGGTGCGGGGCAGCCCGGCGGCGGCCCGCGCGGTGAACTCCCGCAGCGGGATCTCCTCGGGCAGCTCGCCGATCCGGCCCAGCCCCCGGCGGGGGTCGGCGTCGGACGGGCTGAGCGGGCGCAGCGGCCCGGTCAGGCCGACGGCGCGGGCCAGCGCGTCCGACACGCCCGGATCGGCGACGTCGGCGTTGGTGTGGGCGGTGTACAGGGCGCAGCCCCCGGTGATCAGCCGGTGGACCGTCCGCCCCTTGGGGGTGGTCATCGCCACCGCGTTGACCGGCCGCAGCAGCAGCGGATGGTGGGTGACCAGGAGCTGCGCGCCCTCGGCCAGCGCCTCGTCGACCACCGCGGCCGTCGGGTCGACGGCGAGCAGCGCCGAGGTCACCTCGGCGTCCGGGTCGCCGCAGACCAGGCCTACCGCATCCCAAGACTCCGCCCAGGAAGGGTCGAATCGGGCCTCGATCACCTGGATGAGTTCGGAGAGACGCACGTCCCGCAGGTTATCGTGGTTTGGCACCGGTCTTCCTGGATCCGGCTCCGGCGGCTCCGGCCCGTGGCTATCGTGCACGGACCGGGGCCGGATCCGGCCGGGCCGGCGGGATCAAACCCGGGCGTCGAATCGTTGGAGAGTTCGTGAAGTCACCGTTCCGCCGCCGTCGCAAGCGGTCGAAGAAGGCCGACGAGCTGGCCCAGAAGGCCAAGCTGGAGGCCAAGATGGCCGTGCCCGAATGGGCTCAGGAGGGCACCGGAGGCGGTGGCCTGATGAGCGCGCTGCGCGGCGACGGCGAGGCCGGTGCCGGGTTCGGCGCGGGCATCTTCGAGGATCTCCACTCCGCGTTCAGCGGCGCGAAGAAGATCCAGCTCCAGGAGCAGGAGGCCGAGAAGCTGCGCCGGGTCGACGACCAGCAGCAGGCCGGCACGGGCGGGAACGACCGCCCCGACCTGGATTCGGGCCGGATCCGGATCCGGCCCGCCAAGCGCCCCGATGCGCCCGCCGCCCCCGAGGGGGACGACGGGACCCCGTCCGGAAGCTGATCCGCTAGGAGCGGGAGGCCAGCCTCTCCCGCTGCCCGCGGGGCGCGCGCAGCCCGTGCCGCACGGATCCCTCGGCCAGCCAGGCGTCCAGCCGGGCCCAGGTGGTGCCGCGGGCTCCGCGGCCGCTCAGCACGCCCAGGTGCCCGCCCGGCGCGGTGACGAACCGTACGTCGGGCGAGCGGGGCAGCAGCCGGGTGAGCGGGTGCACCGTCCGCCAGGGCGCCGTCCGGTCGTCGCGTCCGGCGATCACCAGCACCGGCACCCGCACGTCCGCCAGGGCGACGCGGCGGCCCGCGATCTCCACGTCGGCCAGGGCGAGGGCGTTCCCGGGAAAGAAGCGCTCGTACAGCCGGTCGGCGGATCGGTCCGACATGTGCGCGGTGAACGCGTCGACGGCCTCGATCTGCGCCAGGAAGTCGGTGTCGTCGAGACGGGTCAGCATAGTTATCGGACGTGTCAGAGATATGCCGATTTCCCGAATCCGATTCCGGTCTCCGGCCACCGTCCGTGAAATTCCCTCGAAAATCAGGTGCGCCACTCCGGCGGACGCGGCGGGGCGCGCGGCGTCCGCGTCGACCCGCGCGGCGACCGAGGTGATCGAGGCGACGGGCAGCGCGGGGCGGGCCGCCGCCGCCAGCACGCACAGGACGCCGCCGAGGCACCAGCCGACCAGCTGCACCGGCTGGCCGTCCACGTCCCGGCTGACCCGGGCGACGGCCCGCGGCAGCACCTCGTCCACCCAGGTCTCCAGGCGCGGCTCGCGCGGGGAGCGCAGGCCCGGCGCGTGGTCGAGCAGGTAGACGCGGTGGCCGGTGGCGACCAGGTGCTCGGCCAGGCTGCAGCCGCGCCGCAGGTCGAAGGCCGCGGCCGCGGCGGGCGCCGGAGGCGGCACGAGCAGCACCGGTGGACCCGTCGGTATCACCTTCCCCGAGGGCCGGTAGCGGTAGAGCGCGTGGCGCGGCCCCTGGTCGACCAGGTCCGACGGCGTGGGCCGCAGATCGGCCAGGCTGCCGCTCAGCAATTTTCGAGTCACATTCGAGGCGGCGTCTCGGACGCTCCGGGGAGAGGGCGGCATCATCATTTCATTCACGACCCATCACGAGACGATTGCAAGGACCGGACCCGGCCATCCTTACATCTGTGATGAACCACACTTGCACCGGATCCCGTGTGGCAAATCACGGGATCATGTACAAAGCGTTAAATCAGCCTCCCACCACGGAGCGTGAGCATCGGGGTCATGGCGCCGCCCGGCAGTCGTCCGGCCCGTACACGTCCCACAGCTCGCCGAGGAAGAAGCGCCCGAAGCGGTGCAGGGCGGACGCCCCGTCGGGGCCCTCGGTACGGAACGTGGTGAGCTGCTCCAGGAAGTCGGCCAGCCGGATGTGCAGGGTGCCGGCGCCCAGCGCACGACCCTCCGGCTCGCCCTCGCCCGTGTGCCCGGCGTGGACGCGGTAGTACAGCGTCGTCGTGTCCGGCCAGACGCGGGTGGGCGGCCCGTCGCAGAGGTTCTTCCAGCCCGCGAGGGTGCGCGGCTCGCCCCGCACGTCGGTGAAGTGCAGCCGGTAGCGCATCTCCTTGTGCCCGCCGCCGCCGTCGTCCGGCACGAACAGGTGGAACCGGCCCCGCTCGACCCTGCGGCGCCCGCCTCCGCCGGGCCAGTCGATCCAGCCCTCGGCGCGCGCCTGCCGCTGCGGGTCGGTCAGGAAGCGCTCCACGTCGTCGAGGGTGATGGTGAGCCGGAACGCCAGCCGCTCGCCCCGCTCGCCGGTGCACGGCTCGGCGGCCCCCGCGACGTACCGGCCCTTCATCTCCTCGGTGAACGACAGCGACGTGCGCCCCTCCGCACGCCCGCCGCCGTCCACCTCCCCTCCCGGCGGGGCGGAGCCTTTGGCCGCCCCGGCCCCCGGACCCAGATCCCCGTGGATCATCTGCCTGCACATGCGCTCGGACAGCGCCGCGATGGTCAGCGCCGGGTTGGCGCCGACCGGGCCGGGCAGCGCCGCGCCGTCGGCGACGTACAGGCCGGGCAGGCCGAAGACCTCGCCGAACCGGTCGCAGACGCCCTCGCCCGGGTGCCGCCCCAGGGGCGCGCCGCCCAGCGGGTGCACGCTGATGACGCGTTTGCGCAGCCACAGCGGGTTGTCCTCGTAGTCCGCGCCCAGGACGTCGCCGATGCGCTGCATGGTGGTGCGCAGCCGGTCGAAGTACTCGCGGCTGGTCTTCACCGACCAGTCGGCGGTGAGCCTGCCCGCGCGGTCCAGGGAGAGCACCCCGTCGGGGACGTCGCGGCCCATGCCCAGCATCGGCAGCGTGCCGACCGTGCGGGTGCCTCCGGCCAGCTCGGCGAGCTCGGCCGACAGGTTGGTGTCGGGCTCGCCGGAGAGGAACTGCAGGAACCGCTCCCACAGGAACTCCGCCGCCCGGGTGATCTGCCCCGGCACGTCCAGGCCCTGGCGCACCCAGTCGACGAACGCCGGGTACCCGCCGTCCTCGATGTAGGCGCCGCGGCCCTGCCCGCCGTCGAGCTCGTCGGGGAGGCGGATCGCGCTGGTGATGACGGGCGCCCCGCCCGGGTCGAGCGGCTTCCTGTCCCGGCCCGTGGCGTTGAACAGGAACGTCAGCAGGTCGCCGTTGCCGGAGAAGCGGGTGCCGAGCGCGCGGCTCATACCCGGCAGCCGCGAGCCCAGCAGGAGGCGGGTCGTCCCGTACGTCCCGGCCGCCAGGACCAGCCGGGCGCAGCCGAGGGTCCCCGCGGCGCGGCCGCCGGTCTCCGGGTCGTGCCGGACGTAGTCGACGAGGTAGCCGCCGCCCTCCCGGAGGCGGATGCCCTTGACCTCCGTCAGCGTCCGCAGGTCCGCTCCCAGGTGGGCCGCGGCCGACAGGTACGTGTGGTCCAGGCTGTTCTTGGACCCGTCGTTGCAGCCGATGTCGCACTCGCCGCACAGCCTGCACGTGGTGCGCAGCGCGCCGTGCAGGTTGGGGTACGGCTGCTCGGCGAGCGGCACGCGCGGTCTCGGCACGGCTTCAGGATGCTCGGCGAAGCTGATGGCCAGCGGCGGGCGGAACCATTCGAGCCCGAGCTGGGCGGCCGCGTCCTGCATCGCCTGCGTCTTGCCCGTCTCGGAGTACGGCGCGTGCTCCACGGGGTAGCGCTGGACGCCGATCATCTTCTCGACGGCGTCGTAGTGCGGTTCGAGGTCGGCTCTGGTCACCGGCCAGTGCTCGTACCCGCCTCCGGGGAGCGCCTGCTCGTGGACGAACCACTTCTCGTCCTTGCGCAGCAGGACGTTGGCGTAGATGAGCGAGCCGCCGCCGAGCCCGGACGACACGACGGCGTCGCAGCCCTGGAAGCGCCAGACGTCGAACATGCCGTACAGGCGCTCGGACGGGTCCCAGAACGCCTTGCCCATCTCGGCGGGCGACCGGGGGAAGTCGCCGGGCGCGTACGGGCGCCCCCGCTCCAGCACGACCGTCGCGAGCCCCGCCTCGGCGAGCCGGTAGGCGGCCACCGCGCCGCCGAATCCGGACCCGACGACCACCGCGTCCACGTGCTCCATGCTCTTCAAGGCCCTCAGACCGCTTTCTCATGCAGAAAATCGACAATATGCGGGAAAACCTCAAGGTGCGCGTTCCGCCCGATGAACGGATCGGCGTGCCCGTAACCGGGCAGGACCCGCAGCGCGTGCCGACCGGGAGCCGCCCGCTCCAGCTCCCGGTAGGTGACGATGTTGGAGTCGGTGAACACCCTGTTCTCCGATCCGGCGAGGAGGAGGACGGGCGTGCGGACGTCCTCGAGCCCGGTGAGGGCGTCCGGCAGCCGCGCGTCCTGCTCGTCCCACTTCACGATCCGCTCCGCGGTCGCCATCCGGCGGATGTGCCGGCCGTAGCCGCCGCCACCCGTGCGCACGGCCCGCGTCGCGTGCGGGGCAGGCCCGGCCATGCCCATGATCTGCGGGGCGAGCGCGGGGCTGAACCGCAGCCGGGCGCGGGCCCGGCGGGACAGCCGAGGGTGCAGCGAGACGCTGTTGGACACCACGCTCGCCACCCCGTCCGCCAGCCCGGCGAAGAGCGAGGTGAGGAAGGTGACCGAGCCGAGGCAGTGGGCGACCACGTGCACCCGCCGGTCCCCCACCGCCTCGCGCAGGCACTCCAGCGCCGCCGGATGGTCGTAGGCCGCCACGTCGTCGAGGGTGAAGCAGTGGTCCTCGGCGGCGTAGGGCAGCCGGCTGCTCATCCGGTGGTCCAGCGTCCACACGTCGGTGAACCCCGCCTCCAGCAGGGCGGAGACCAGGTTGGGGCGGCCGGTGCGGGTGAACATCTCCCGGGAGCCGGCGAGCCCGTGGACGAGCAGCACCACGTCGCCGCAGTCCGCCCGGTGGAAGCGGGTCAGGCTGAGGCCCAGGCCGTCCGCGGTGGCGAAGAGCCGCTCGGAGACCACCACGTCGGTCACCCCCTCGAAGGCGGGGCGCCGCGTTTCCGTCGCCATCCACGACCTCCTCTCCACGTCACCAGCACCCTCCCGCATCCACCGGATCGGAGCATCGTGGTCAACCCTGATTCCGACCCGTAGACGCCGCCGGGGACACCTAGGAGGCGCTCAGCGCGCGTTCCTGCGCAGGTGCCGCAGGATGTGCGGGAACACGTCGACGTGGACGTCCTTGCCGATGAACGGGTCGACGTGCCCGTACCCGGGCAGGATCACCAGCTCGTGCAGGCCGGGGCTGACCTTGTCCAGCTCGCGGTGGCAGACGATGTTGGAGTCCTCGAACACCCGGTTGTGGTCGCCGGTGAGGAACAGCATCGGCGTGGTGATCTTGGCGCCCGCCTCCAGGTAGTCCGCGGGCAGCTCGGGGTGCTCGTCGTCGTAGGTGACGGCGTGCCCGGCCTCGACCATCTTGCGCATGTGCCGGTAGTAGTGCAGGCCGTTGGCGCCGAAGAGGTCGGCGACCCGGTGGTGGGTGACGGGGTCGAGGTTCTCGTGCCGCCACAGGCCCGGCCTGCCCGCCCCCCACATGAAGCTGATCATGTGGCAGGCGCGCACGTCGCACTCGGGGTGGAAGAGCGAGACCAGCCGGGAGAAGGCGCCGCCCCGGCTCAGCGGCGAGGCCTCGCCGTACCGGGAGTCCAGGATCGACAGGCCCCAGACGTACTCGGTGAGCGGGACGCCGAACCGCAGCTTGAACCGGGACCAGGCGGGCACCCGCGTCACCAGGGAGACGCTGTTGGAGGTGAAGCTGGCGATGTCGCCGGTGAGCCCGGCCGCCATGCTCATCGAGAACGACACCGCGCCCAGGCACTGCGCCACCACGTGGACGCGCCTGCCCTCCCCGATCCTGCGGCGCAGCTCGGCGAGCCCGGCGGGGTGGTCGTACCGGGCGATGTCGTCGAGGGTGTGCCGGTTGGTCTCGGTGTCGTACGGCAGGCGGTTGCTCATCCGGAAGTCCAGCGACCACACGTCGGTGAACCCGTTGTCCAGCAGGTAGGACACCAGGTTGGTGTGCTCGGGCATGATGAACATGTCGGTGGACGCCGGCAGCCCGTGCAGCAGCAGCACCACGTCGTCGCAGTCGGCCCGGTGGAACCGGGAGAGTTTCAGGCCGAGGCCGTCCCCGGTGGTCACCGGGTACTCGCTGATCTCGGCGCCGGACACGCCCTCGGTGGTGAACCTTGCGATATGTCCGCTCATGCGGATGCCCCTTCTCGTAGCCTCTCGGTCGCGCGCGCTCCGAGTGTCGGGCAGGCGCGGCGGACCGGGCATCGGGGGGAACCCCGATCTTCACTCCTAAGAGTCCGCAGGTGGCCGCGGGGTCGGCCGCGCGCCGTCGCCGTCGCCGGCGAGCTCGTGGATCGCGGCCACGACGCCCACCCGGGAGGCGACGCCGAGCTTGGCGAAGATGTTGGACAGGTGCGTCTCCACGGTGCGGACGCTGATGACGAGCCGGTCGGCGATCTGCTGGTTGCTCAGGTCCTCGGCGACCAACTGGGCCACCTCCAGCTCCCGGCGGGACAGCCGGGACGGGCCGCCGCCCCTGCCGCCGGGCGCGGGCACCCGCTCCCCGGCCCGGCGCTGCTCCCGCACGGTCAGCGCGAGCAGGCCGTGCGCGCCCGCCGCGGCGAGGATCTCGGCGGGCGCCGCGCGCTG